>JBFZAG010000035.1:0-6825 GCA_041309145.1 Candidatus Omnitrophota bacterium
CCATATCCCGGGGCATGCGCACCTTGGCTCAGGACGGCTGGTACAAAGTCATCCAGGGGGTGAGCACTCCCGAAGAAGTTTTGCGGGTCACCAGCGCCGAGGACAACAAAATTTCCGGAGCCAATGAGGTTTTGCCCGAAAAAACACTCTCCGAAACTTCTTTGACCCACGACCGCAGGACTTTTATCCGTTTGCCCAATAATATCAACCTGCGCTATAAAGTTTTCCGTAACGAGGAAGAACTGTTCTCCCGGGGCTTCCGGCCCGAGGAGTTCAGTATCACCAGAAATCTTTCCGCGGGAGGGCTGCTTTTTATTTCTCCGGAATCTTTGGCATTCGGCGCGGTGCTGGAGTTGAACATCGATCTGCCGGTTGACCAGGAGACCGTGCAGTGCCTGGCCAGGGTGGTCAGGGTTTCTGAATCAGATAAAAAGGGGGTATTCGAGATCGGGGTCTGTTTTTTAGACCTTACCGGCGCTCAGCGCGCAAAACTGGAGAATTACGTGGAAAAGAGAGTGGGGATGGAATAAAATGGCGACCTATATCTATCAGGCAAAAAAAGATCCGCACAACACCGTAGAGGGCAAGGTTGAAGCTTTCTCGGAAAGAGAGGCTTTGGAGAAGATCAGCCTCCTGGGGCTGGTTCCGGTTTCTCTGCGCCAGGCTGACCCGGCATCAGTTGAGTCGGCTCCGGAGCCGATGATTCCGGTCGGGGGAAAGTCAACGCTGCGTCTGAACAGCCGGGAAATCACGATTTTCAGCCGCCAGCTGGCCAGCCTTTTAAGATCCGGGGTTCCGATATTAAAGTCTCTTTTGATCATTCGCGACCAGGCTACGAACCGCAAATTAAGATCGATAGTCCAGAATATTTATAAAGAAGTGGAAGCCGGCGCTGTTTTTTCTTCGGTGCTGGCTGAGTATCCCCGGGTTTTTCCTTCGCTTTTTATCGCTCTTATCCGGGCTGGAGAGGATTCCGGAGCTTTGCCGGAAGTGCTTTTTAAGATTTCCGATTACCGGGCTAAACAGGAAGAAGTGGTTTCCCGTTTCCGGCTGGCTATGGTCTATCCTGCTTTAATGGCTTTAGTCGGGATCGCCACAGTAGTTTTCATGCTGACTTTTGTCATGCCCAGACTGACCAAGCTTTACCAGGATATGGGCCAGGGATTGCCCGTGCCTACCAAGCTCCTGATCGCGGCTTCCAACGGGCTCCAGCAGGGCTGGTTCTGGGGGCTTTTGTTGATCCTGGCGGTAATAGTGGTCTTTAAACGTTTTGCTCTGACCGGATCCGGGAAAGCCGCCATAAGCGTTCTACAGCTGAACTTGCCGTTATTCGGCAATCTGGTTCTCAAAGCGGAGCTGGCGCGCTTCAGCCGGACGCTGGAATTGCTTTTGCGCAGCGGCATAAGCATCTTGCGGGCGATCAACGTGACCATACCGGTCCTGGACAACGAAGTGATCAAATCCCAGCTAAGCGCCAGTTACAAAGAGCTGGAACAGGGCGGGTCGCTCGGCCGGAGCCTGAAAAACTCCAAGGTCATCCCGGCTTTTATGTGCAATTTGCTTATTGTCGGAGAAGAGACCGGCAAGCTCGACGAAGCGCTGACCGAAGTCGCCGCTTCTTATGAGCGGGATACCGAGGATGCCATCAGAATGATGTCCAGCCTGATAGAGCCGATGATGATCCTGTTCATGGGGCTGGTGGTGGGCTTTATTGTCGTGGCCATGCTTTTGCCGATATTCGAGATGAATGTTATGGTCAGATAGAGGGCGGATTAAAATTTATGAAGGGATTACTTGCGCTATCACTATTGTTTATAGCAAGCGCCGCTTACGCTCAATCTTGGCAGGAATTAAAAAGCGACCACTTTATACTTTTTTATCCCCTCAACCCGGGCGGTGCTGGATCATCCGGTTCTTCCGGGCAATCGGTCCAAACGGATAATTTCAACCAGGAAGTGCTGCATAAGGCGGAAGCTTATTACGAGAGGATTGCCGAGGATCTGGGGTATCAGCGCTCTTCGGGGTTCTGGACCTGGGAAAACAGGGTCAAGATCTACATTTATTCCGACCATGATGCTTTTGTGAAGGGCTCAAACCATCCGGAATGGTCGGCGGGCATGGCTGATTACCAGACTAAGACGATCATGAGTTATTTCGGGAGCAAAGAGTTCACGGATACCGTCCTGCCGCATGAGATCGCCCATCTCATCTTCCGGGATTTTGTCGGCTTTAAAGGCGTTATTCCCCTGTGGCTTGACGAAGGGGTGGCCCAGTGGACGGAAGCAAAGAAAAGGCAGGAGATCAAGAAAAGCGTCAAGGAAATATTATCCAAAAACGGTTTGCTGACCATGGGCGATATGATGAAGCTGCCGATCGCCACTATGAAGGGCGGGGACAGCGTTTATATCCGGCCTACGAGGACCCGCAGCGGAGAAAACGGGGTGCTGTTCCTTACCGCCAATAACTTGATCACCCTTTATTACGTGCAGGCGGTGTCTATGGTGGGATTTTTGATCGAAAAATTCGGCAAGAATGATTTTACCGGTTTCTGCCGGGCTCTGCGCGACGGAAAAAATCTGGAAGATTCGTTGATCTCGGTTTACGGCACGCATATCCGCAGCTTAGATGATTTTGACGATCAATGGAAAAACTATATTGAAAATGACACTTAGGGGAGGATAAGGATGAAAGATCGGACTGGGGCTTTTACTTTAATCGAGCTGATGCTGGTAGTGATAATAATCGGCGCGCTGGTGGCTATGGTCATGCCCCGGCTTACCGGCAGAGGAGAGCAGGCCAGAGTCGCCGCAGCCAAGGCCGATATCCGGGCTAACATCGCCACCGGGCTGAAGCTTTACGAGCTGGATAACGGCGAGTTTCCCTCTTCGGATGAGGGATTGAACGCGCTTTTGACCAAACCTTCCTCGGCGAACAACTGGAGGGGGCCGTATCTGGAAAAAAATCCTATTGACCCCTGGGGCCGGGAATACAAGTATAAATCGCCCGGGGAACACCGTCAGGCGGATTACGACCTTTATTCACTGGGAAAAGACGGCACAGAAAGCAATGACGATGTCAATAACTGGGATTAGAAAAGTTCTTACCGCCGGTTTTTCTCCGCCCGGGGCGCCGCAAAGAGCAAAAAACGGATTTACCCTTATTGAAGTGATGGTCGCGGTCGCGGTTTTGGCTTTCGGGCTGGTGCTCGTCTACCAGGCTTTTTTTGTCTCGCTCGATGCTTTTAACTACGGAGCGGATTATCTGGCGGTGTCTCCCTGGATAAACGAAAAGATCTGGCTGGCCCGGGACAGCATCCGGCGTAAAAACTTGCTGGAAAGCGATTCGACCGAGGGAGAGTTTATTCTGAGGAACAAGAAATTTAACTGGCGGATCCAGGCTTCGGTGATAGACGGTTCAAGCAATCTGACCGCCGTTGATCTGGAAGTGTCCTGGAAAGAAGGAAAAAGAGAGGTCCTGGTTGCCCGGGGCAGTTATGCTAGATACTATGAAGAATAAGATTAAATCCGGTTTTACTCTGGTGGAAATGCTGATCGTCACAGTGATCCTGGCAATAACTTCCCTGGCCATTTTCTCCACTTTTTCCAACGGGATCAAGATCTACAACCGGATAAACTCCGAGGCGACTCTGGCGGATCTGGCGATTTTTTCCGACCGGTTCGGGCAGGAGCTGCGCAACAGCGTCAATTTCACTCCGATCAAATTCGTCGGGAAAAAAGATGAGCTGGAGTTTGCCACTCTTGTCAACAGCCCGAGGATGCAGAAGCGCTCCTTGGGCCGGGTAAAGTATGGCTGGGAATCTTCCCGGGAACGCCTTATGCGTTTTACCGGCGATTACTCCGGGGTATACAATCAGGAAGATCTTTCTTTGCGTCAGTCCCTGGATCAAGTTAAATCGGCGGTGTTCAGTTACTATTATTTTGATAATCTTACCCGTGATTTTGCCTGGGCTGAGGAATGGAACAAAGGATACCTGCCCTCCGCGGTAAGAATGGAACTGGAGTTGTTCCAGGCCGGCTCTGAAGTGAAGCTGGTCAGGACATTTGATATACCCACAGCCGGGTTCAAGAATGAAAAAGAAGAATAGCTGCAGCCAACAGCGTTCCAGCATATTGATCATCGCTTTATGGTCGGTTTGCCTTTTGACCAGTTTAGCGGTTATTTTAGGTTTCCAGGTCAGGCAGCAATTGGTTCTGGTTAAACGTCTGCAGGAGCGGGAAAATCTGCGGATGATCGCCGAAGCCGGGGTAATAAGATCCGCGGCATTCCTCAACTCTCAGCCCGAGGAGGGATTCAGCGCTTTGAACCAGAAATGGAGTCATGATCCGGAAACTTTTAAGGATATTGCCGTGGGAGGCGGAAGGTTCAGCGTTTGGTATGAAAACTGCCCGGAGGGGATCCGTTACGGCCTGATCGATGAAGAAAGTAAGGTCAATATCAATAAGGCGGATATCCCGGTAATGGCCAGGCTTTTCAATCTTCTGGGCCTGGAAGAGCAGGAGGCCCGGGATCTGGCTGAATCTATCGTCGATTGGCGGGATGTTGACAGCGAGCTTTCCGGGCCGGGGGGAGCGGAAGATGCATATTACCGGGCGCTTCCTCTGTCTTATGAAGCTAAAGATGCTGAGTTTCAGACCCCGGATGAGCTTCTTTTGGTCAAAGGCGCGGACGAAAACAACTTTCTGAAAATAAAAGAACATATTACGATCTACGGCGACGGCCGGGTCAACCTGAATACCGCAGGCCGGCCGGTGCTTTTGGCTTTGGGTTTAAGCGAAAATGTGGTCGACCTGATATTAGTTTTTCGAAACGGCAAAGACAATGTGTCCGGGACCGCCGACGATAGCCATTTCGAGGAGATTTCCGAAGTCGCCCTGAAGATAAACGAAGCCGGTAATTTAAGCCAGGCCGAACAGGCCCAGATAAATAACTTGATCAGCGGAAGTTTTGTTACTCTCAAATCCTCTAATTTTACGGTCAGAAGCAGCGCTTTCCCGGGCCGGGGTAAGTTCAACCAGGAAGTGACAAGCGTAATAAGCCGCAAAGGAAAAATCTTGTACTGGAAAGAGTTCTAGAAAAAATGTCCGCAACCGGAAATTTTAAGCTGAATTTTATTCCCGGGATTAACAATCCTGACTTGGTGGGGCTGGAGTTAAGCGCATCCAGTCTAAAGATCTGTTATATCCGGGCTTCTGCCGGCAGAAAAGAACTGGTCGCCTTAAGCATACGCAATATTAACAATGTTTCTGAAGAAGAAATCGCCAAATCGGTAATAGCTTTTAGCCGGGAACAAAAGATCAAAAAGCCTTATTACGTGCTTTGCGTGCCCTCGCAGCTGGTGATCACTAAGAATATTGAAGTTCCTTCGATCGACCATAAAGAAATCCGCGAAATAGTTAATCTCCAGGCCGGAAGGCATACCCCGTATTCCCGGGAAGAAGTGATCGTCGATTTCGTTCCTATCGGCACTTACAAGCAGAACTACACTAAGGTACTGCTTTTGATCGTCAATGCCAGCGTGGTCAAGAAAGAGTTTGCCTTCCTGGAAAAAGCCGGGATAAAACTCAAAAAGGCTGTTTTAGCTCAGGAAGGTATCGCCGCTTTTGCCGCAAGATCTTTCAGGTTCGATCCGGCCAGCGTTACCGCGCTTGTGCTTATAGACTCTGCGGCCACGGATTTCTCTATATTTTTCAAGAATAAAGTTATTTTTATCCGCTCTATACCTATTGGCAAGCAGCATTTGTCTGAAGGCCGGGAAAAGTTCCTGGAAGAAGTGAAAAAATCCCTGGATTCTTACCAGGTCGAAAACATCGAGAAAGCGCCGGCCCTGCTGATTTTAACCGGCGCTCTGGAGGGGTTGGACGGCCTGGATACTTTTATTAACGAAGCCGTGCATATTCCGGTCAGGAGCGTGGCGTATCTTTCGGCCATCCCGAAAGCTTTGAAGTCTTTCGCCGCTGCGAAAGACAGTCAGGAATCGTCTTTCTTGCAAGTGGCCGGACCGCTTTTGGCCTTAAGCGAATGCCGAAGCAGCTTTATCCCGGAAGAAGTCAAGTATAAAATGACTTTGGCCCGTCGGGCAAGGGATCTGATGGTCACGGCTGTGGCGCTTCTGACCATATTGGTCTTGTTTTTCATGATGATGATCACCGCGGTATATTTTAAGAATGCCTACTTGAAGAAACTGGAAGACAAATATCAAAACCTGGGCAGCGAAGCCGGTAAGCTGGAAAAAGAATATCAGAAAAACAACCTGATCCGCTCTTATTTGTCAGGCCGAGGGTCTTCGGTGAATGCCTTGATCCAGCTTTATCATCTTGCCCCGCTTGATCTTAACTTGAGTTACATCAAGTTTGAGAACGGAGGGAAATTCATCATCAGGGGCACAGCGGAATCGATGGCTACCGTGTTTTCTTTTAACGGGAGCATGGAAAAATCGAAGGTTTTCAAGGATGTCAAGATAAAATATACCACCAAGCGAATCGAAGGTCAGAAAAATTTCATCGATTTTGAGATAAACTGCCTGATCAAGAAGGCCGCATTATGATAAAACTGCCTAAAATCACCCAGCTTTTAAGCACGGCAGCCCAGCTTTCCAAAAAGGATAAGATCTTGCTTTACAGCGCGATCATCATCGTATCGCTGTGGCTGTTTGACTGGTTGGTCATCAGGACGTTTTCCGGATTGACCGCGGGTCTGGACAAGCGGATCGAAGAGCAAGAATCCCAGATCAAAGCTAATTTAAAGATCCTGACCCAAAAGAACAGGATAAATATCCAGAGGGCTAATTACGTTTCTTACCTGGGC
>JBFZAG010000036.1:0-12042 GCA_041309145.1 Candidatus Omnitrophota bacterium
CATAAAATTGATATTTTTTCAAAGAACATTTTAAAGCAAAATTCCTAAAGATAACAGGCCTAAAACAAAATCGATCTTAGGGCTGATCTCTAATTCTCAATCTACTGTAATTGCTCAATAATAAACTTGGCTGATAAATTAAAAATTTTCCGTTATTCGCTGATGGCAAAAAAGGAAGCTGTAGCCCGGGAATACCAGGAATCATATTCACCCGGAGTGCCCTGGCTGCAATTAGAAGAAGTGATTCCCCCTAGAGAATACGGGGGAGAACCGCTGGCCCAAAGCCGCAATCCCTTGTTAAAAGTCGTGTTATTAGGCAGAAAATCCGGATACCCTATATACAAATCAGTCAAATTGTGGGTGCAGTTAGAGCCAAACCAGTCGCTGACCGCGTTCAAAAAAACCATGACATGGACCGTGCCTACCAAAGGTTCAGAAAAAACTATATCCTCAAACCACGGCTGGTCGCAAAGCTGATCCTTATTGTAGGTTTCAGCGCTGATATTACCGTAACATCCCCCCGGAATAACTTGTCCGGAAGCAAAGTTCGCTCCGCCGGAGCCGATCAAATTCCAACTACTGCCGTTATGCACGTACGGCCTCTGGTCTGTGCGGTTAAAATACAGCGTCCCTGCCGGATTTACCGGGAGGCTGGCGGAACTAGGTTCATCACTAGGGACTACTCTGAGATTCCTGTATACTCCATGCGGAGCGGGGTAATAGGTGGTAATAGTCAAAGACTCGGTCTGGTCGGACTGGGCAAAACATAGACCGGCCAGAGAAATGCAGAAGATAAAAAATCCCGGTATTTTTCTCATCATCCTTCTCTCTTTAGAACTGTTTCTCTTGCGTCATTGCCCGATCGCGATCCATCCCACTTTTGCGTGCGCCTGCGTTCCTTCGTGAGGATGAGGAGGGTGTCCGCATTCCGACCAGAAATCCGGAGAACCGTGGGCCCAGATCCGGAAACTGGTGTTAGTGATCTGATCCGCATACGCCGTTACGGCATCGGTCATATTGCTGGCGCAGGGAGACTTCTCGTAATCAGGATTCCGTTCAGTTACCACGATCACCTGAGGCTTGTTTTGAAAAGGAGTGGGAAAGGTTATGGTGCCGTACCAGCCGTCCCAAGTGCAGAGTTCATTCCCGTGTCCGGAGACTAAATTCTCGCCGCACCCGTTCGGAGAAACACCGTGGCCGGAAAAGATCTTAAAACCGGAGCCTCCTGAACTGCCGGGTCCTACCGGCTCAAAATCATTCAAACTCCCGTTAAAGATATAAAGCCTTTTCTCTGAGTTGTTAAAGTATATCGTGCCCGGTTGTCTTTCCTCCGGGAGGGCAGGTTTTCCGCGGGGAAATATTCTCGGGTTTTTGTAAACACCGTAAGGCGCGGGGTAATAGGTGGTAATGCTTAAAGATTCAGTCTGGTTATTCTGAGCAAAAGAACAGGTTGCAATGACAGTAAAAACCAGGATGAATGTTATTGAAATTGATCTCACCTGAACTCCTTTAATCTTCGCCCGGATCAGTTCCCGATCGCCACCCAGGCCGCCTCACCTTTTCCGTAATACTCCGTAACTTGCCAATCAGAAGCTCCTTGGCAATCCATAACTGAACAGCAACCGCTGCCCGCACCGGCAGAAGAACCCACGCTGAGCACGAAGCTTTGGTTAGTTATCAGCGAGGCATTGGCGAAAGCGATCAGCAGATCCGTGGAATGTTCTGCGCAGGTATAATAATCGCCCATATTATCATCCAGACTGCCGCTGAGCACTTCAGCAGTAACGAAAACCTGGGGCGGCTTGCTGAAAGCCTTGGAGAAAGTTATATTTTTATTCCAGTAGCGAGAGCAAAGGCTGGCAGTTCCATGACCTCCGGCTATGGTTCTGGTGGTAAACGCGCCGTTACACCAATCCGGCCAAACCTTGCGGCCGGAATCTACTATCAAAGCTCCTCCGCCGGAACCTCCCGAACCGATCGACTTCCAACCGCCGGTGTCATTGTAAATATAGAGCTTCTGTGTCGAATTGTTAAAATACATCGTTCCCGCTTGGACAGCCGCAGAGCCTGCAGGAGGCTGGTCGCTGGGAATCAATCTGAGGGTCTTATAATTACCGGTCGGCGAGGGATAATAAGTGGAAATGGTTATGGACTCGGACTGCTCGGATTGGGCCAAGCATACAGTCGTCAGAAAAAAAATCAAAATAAAAAAAGCCGTTTTCTTACCAGGATTGCCAGCCATTTTTCTGATTATACCATGAAATTTTTTAAGAGTTAAGAAATAAAAGTGGTTTTAACAAACCGGCTGTCCCTGCCGGCAACAGCGATCGCTTCCAGAGCGCTTTTTTCTTTGTTCTTGATCTCCAGCATAATATCGAAATCAAAAGGCCTTGTTTGCCGCAGGAATTGAAAAAAATCCTTAGTTTCGATGCTATAGGCGTGAGCGCCCATCCTTCCATTCGGCAGTTGAGAGCTGTAATCGACCATAAGAATGCCGTCGGCCTTCTCCCAGGTTTTTCCGGCCAGCCTGACCGCCTCTAAAGCTGTTTTTTTATCTCCGTTGACTCTATGGTGGAAGATATCGAATAAGACCGGAACCCCGGTTTTGCTGTGGATTGATAAACAATCCTCCAAGGTATAATTCCGGTCGTCATTCTCGATCACCAGCCGTTTCTTGATCTTTTTCGGAAGCTTCAGATAGTTGCGGATAAACCGCTTTATGCTTTTTTCTTTCTCTCCGTAAACCCCTCCGACATGGATCTGGATCTTGGCGGCAGCATCCAGACCCATAAGATCCAGGACCCGGGAGTGGTAATCAAGCTCCTGGACACTCCGCTGGATTATCTGCTGGTCTTTGGCGTTGATCAGGATAAACTGGTCAGGGTGCATGGAGATCCGCATTCCGCGGGCCCGGATATAATCTCCGATCCGGCGGAATTTGCTTTTGAATTCAGCCTGCCAGTTGACTTTGCAGACCGGGTGCGAAGCGAACGGCACCAGGTCAGAACTGACGCGAAAAAAAAGGATGTTTTCCGCGGCGTTAAAAGCCAGGACCTTCTCCAAGCAATCCAGATTATTCTTTACAACCTCTAACAACCGGGCTTTAGAAAAAGAACGCAGGCGAAAAGTCTTTTTGCCGCGGCAAACTACGCTCAGGTTCAAACAAGGATAGCCTATTTTCATGGAAATTATCCTGACCCCAGATCCAGAATGACCGCGGTCAAATCATCGTGCACCGAAGCGTTTTTCCGGAATAACTGCTGTTGTTTGCGCAGATTCTCCAAAAACAGGTCAAGCTCCTGGCCGCGGTTATTAAAAAGCAGCTCCTTGAGCCTGGGAACCCCGAATTCCTTGCCTTTAGGGTTGCGCATCTCGCTCCAACCGTCGGTATACATGAATATTCTATCCCCCGGAGCGAACAATTTTTTAACGGTCAAAAAAGAGACCTTTTCCATCAGCCCCAACGGAGGGCCGGAAGCAGCCAGTTCCTGCTCAAGATTATCCCCGGTTTTATTGAATACAAATAAGGGCGGATGGCCGGCGCAGGCGCCTTCCCAGAAACCTTCTTTAAAGTTCACTGCCAGATACTGGCCGGTGATAAAACGGCCCTTAAGAATGCGGAAAAGCTGGTTGTTGAATTCTTCCAATACCCGGCCGGGATCGTGTATATCTTTGGCGATCACCCGCAGAATGGAGATCGCCTGGGCCATGATCAAGGCCGCGGCGACCCCCTTGCCGCTGACATCTCCGATAAAAAATCCGGCTGTCGCATCATCGATGGCGAAGATGTCGTAGAAATCTCCGCCCACGAACTTAGCCGGCTCGAGAAAAGTGCGCACCTTGACTTTTCCTATCCTCTGCACCTGGGCGGGCAGAAAGCTGCGTTGAATAGAAGCGGCGATCTCCAGCTCGCTTTCCAGGATGCGCCTCTTCTGGGCTTCCTGGAAAAATTTTCTAAATAAAATCGCTGCGTAAACGATGGCGATGATAAATAAAGGCAAGAACAAATCGATAAATATACCCCGGAAAGCGAACAAAGACCAGGCCAGAGCGGAGTAAATCGCTCCGAACAGCAAACAAAAAAGAAAAGCCCCCAGCACCGAAAACTGCCAACAGGCGGTGACCGCGGCTATAAAAATTCCCGCGCCGATCAAAGCCCGGGGTAACGGCAAAAGATGGCTGATAAAAGCTCGGCGCAACAGGTTATCGCAGACGCTGGCCTGCGTGCCGACCATGGGATAAACCGGATCAAAAGGATTGGCCCGGAAATCCGCAGTCCCCGTAGCGGTAAGGCCGACAAAGCAGATCTTGTCCTTGAACACGCTCAGGTCCAGCCAGGGCTGTTTGCCTGCGGCCCGGTCGCTGTAAGCCTTTAATACGTCGATATAGGAAAAATGCAAGAAAGTTTCTTTCCAGGGGCCGGGAAAGTTAACCAGATAGGCTCCGTCAACATCGACCGGGATAGCCACGCCGTTATCCAAAATGACCGAACCCGGGCGAAAGCGCATCTTCTCCAGCGGGTATCCCAGCCGCTTAGCCGCAGCCAAAAGCCCGAGAGAGGGCCAGAGCTTGTTGCCGTGGCTGACCCATAAAGGCAGGCGCCGCACTTTTCCGTCCGGATCGACCCGGATATTGATCTGGCCGATTCCTTCAACGGAATATTTGAACGGGGTAGCCACATTGCCCAGGATCTCCGTGGAAGAAGGGATCGGATCTTTGGCTTTACTGTCCAGCTTGAAGGCATAGGCAAGATACACTTTTTCGGAGCGCTGCATAGCCTGAGCCAGAGCGTCGTCTTTCTGGGTCTCTTCGCTGAAAAGGACGTCAAAAACGATCTGGCGGCATCCGCTCTCAGTCAGAGCTTTGATCAAGGCGGCGTGATAATCCCTGGGTAAAGGCCAGCGGCCTAAAGCTTTCAAGGTATCGTCGGCGATCTCGATGATCGCTATTTCCGGGCTGGCCGGTTTTATTGGCCGGGTGCGCATCATCCAGTCATAAGCCGCCATTTCCCGGGATTGAAAAAACCCGCTGTAAGCCAGGATCCCGCAAAGAACAGCGCATGAAACGACCGGATAAAAGGTATTTTTTTTCATCAGCCCGCCGGAAACTTCTTGGTCATCCTGACCCCGCTGCCGTTATCGTAGAATTCAACTGAATCCATAAGTTTTCGCATGAGAAAAACTCCCCGGCCGCTGGGGCGCTGGGTATTAGCCCCTTGGGTAGGATCGGCCAGGCCGTTGAAATCAAAACCGCTGCCCTGGTCATGGATATCCGCGGTGATCCTGGCACGGTCCGCGGTGATCAGGACTTTGACCTTGGCTGAAAGTTTAAGCTTATTGCCGTGGCGCATGGCGTTGGTCAAAGCCTCTTCCAAGACCAGCTTTATATTATAGGCTTGCTTTTTATCAGCAGTGAGCTCGAATATTTCCCGGCAAACCCGATCGATAAAAGGGCTGATTTTTTTCAGGTCGGTAGGTAACTTCTGGTCCAGGGTAAAAACAGGTTTCATCTTAGCTGACCTAAGTTAAGGGTTCCCGGGGCTTGATCTTCCCTGTCTGCACCCCGTCTAAAAATTTATCCAGGTAATCATCAGCTTCTTCCAGGCTGGCGAATACCTGGGGAGAAAGGATCTTCATCGTTTCGAAAACCTGCTGCACTTGAGGCTGCATGTTCACCAGGGCAATAGTGCCCCCTCTGTCTTCCAAAGCGATCTTGATCCGGAAGATCGCGCTCATCCCCATGCTGCTTATATAGGATATCCGGCCCATCTCGATAACCAGGACCCTGGCTTTGGAAATGACTTCTTTAACGCTGTCTTCGAGCATCCGGTAGGTATCGGTATTCAATTCTCCTTTAGGGGTAACCACGAACACGGACGGTTTGCTTTCTTTGATCGCTATCTCCAATCCCATATATCTCCTTTCGCTTGATTTATCTTTTATTTTTAACGGGGCAAAGGAGCCCTTTTATCCTTTGAACCCGGCATATTGGCCCGGGGTCGATCTTGACCGTTTACCCTCGGCCCCTGCTTAGCCGGATTATTCTCCGGGATCCCGGGCTTTTCTTCTTTGAACTTTGGTTCCTGGGGCTGATTGGCCGGCTTCTTCCCCTGGCCCAAAGGCCCGGCTTCTTTTCTGTCCCCGGCTTTTTCCGGAGGCTGAAAATCCTTGCCGGATGATCCGAACTCTTTTCCGGTCTTATATTTACCCGGATCCTGGCGGGATCTATCCTGCTCAAAACTCCGCAAAGTTTCCGGAAGGTTTTCTCCCCCCTCTGCCGGCCCGGGAAAACCGCGCACTGAAGAAAAGTTGTCTTTCTCGCGGCTGGTAAACGGTTTATACCCTGACTCGGGATCCTGTTTTTCTCCGTCTAACGGCTTGAAAACCGAAGAATTCCTTTTCTCGCGCAACTCCCGTTTAAACTGCTCTCGGTCAAACGGCTTTTGCTGCGGCCTCTTCTGGAAAGCCTGATCCCCGCGGCTCCGGACATCCTGGCGGGTGGAGAGCCACTTTTGTCTGCGTTCTTCCGCCATGGGTCGGAACTGAGCCGGAGGCTGAAACTTGCGCACAGTGGTCATCTGGCCCGGACGGATAAATGTCGGCTGCCGGGCCAGCTGGCCGCTGGATTCAAAATGGCGCACATACGGCTGGTCGTCCACCGCTTCGATATCCGTTCCCTGATCAGTCACTTTAGTCACCCAATCGGTTCCGCGGGCCCCGGAAACCGCGGTAGGAGTGCGGATCTCGAAATTACTTCCGCTGGGCAGATCGCTGATCGAGGCGAATATTTCCCCCTCGGTCAGTTCTATTTTTTCATCCTGGCTGAAAGTGATCTCCGCGCTGCTGTTCTCGCTTAAACGCACCAGATTGGTATTAGCCTGGTTAAAAGACAACTCGCAGGAAGCGTTGCTTGCCGACTTGATCTTATCCCCGGCTTCCAGAGCCATGCCTTCCCGGGCTGAGGTATACTCATCGATCCCCTGCAATTTGACTTTGACATCCCCGGAAAGACTGATCAGCTCAGCCTGCTGGGCGAATAACGGGCAACAGAACAAGAACCACCCCGGAATAAGGAAAGCAATCTTGGCTGTAGTCAGAGCCGAAGATATTTTCATATCCATGTCTCACCGCCCGAACTTTTTGAACATATCTTTCATGGAAGGCATCCCGGCAGAAAACTTTTCGTATCCCTCCGGGACTTCAAACAGCTGATCAGGTTGCTTTCCGGTCTTGATGTTCTTATATTCCACGGTCCAGCTGTTGTCTTCTGCCGCCATTTTTACCGGCATCCCTATGCCGGAGGCGATCCATTGCAGCATTGTCTCTTTCTTTCTGTTTTGAGTGTAAGTGACCAGGTACTTATCGGTCTTTCTCCCGTCTATTGTTTCCTGGCCCAAAAGCTTGCGCTCTATTTCACCATTGACCTTTTCTGTGGTAGCCGCGGCTTTTCCGGGATCAAAAGCCTGCTCCATATACATTTTTTCTTTGGGCATAATTATCCAGACCGCTTTTTTGTCCATGCGGGTTATGGTAATACCTTCCGGGGTCTCCATCCTGGTTTTATCTTTACTGACAAAGATCTTGCCTTTAAAAACTCCGGCTTTGGTCCTGTTGATCATATCCGCGGAGAAATCAGCGGCCAGCGCCACGGAAGCAGAAATCAAAATATAAATACCCGCAACTAAAACGAACGATTTTACCCTGTTTTTCATGGTTTGCTCTCCTTTTTTACAGACTATTTTCGCTCAACCCGGGATTTTGGCTGCAATCTCCGCCATCTTTCGACGAATAAAAAGAAAACTCCCGGGCCGAAAGAAAACACCATGATCGCCAATCCGAAAGCGATCCCCCAGAAAGTGCCGAACCCGGCGCAGCAGTAATTTTTATTTCTGGCCGCAATATGCGCGGGCACGGCTACCAGGAGTTCCAGAACGCTGCCGCGGAAAAGATAATGGCAGATCTTTTCGACTAAATTAGCGGAGGCAAGATTCTTGCTCCAGCGGTAAAACAGCGAAGCCCAGAAACCCCAGGTAAGAGCCAGCATGGCCAGGGCGCTCCACCACCACATCTCATCGTTAACAAATCCGCCCCCCCGCAAAGTCTCGTTGAAAGCCAAGATCACCCCGGCTCCTAATAACCCCATCATCAAAGCTGAAGCCATGACCGTGTATCTTACCGCGCGTCTTGTGGCCGGGCGTTTTGCGGCTACCCGGACCGGCACGGCCAAGAGCGCCGCTTGAGCGATTATGAATATGGCCAAAGCCGCCCAGTAAGGCCAGGAAGAAAATATCCCCCTTAACTCCTGCAAAGAAAAAGCATTGCTGTCTTTTAAATGGCCGCCGAAAAGGGCCACCGCTGCGGGAAACGTCAGGATCACGATCGCCCCCCCGTAAAGAAAAGCTACAACCCAAACCCATTTTTTCATAGGCAAAGCCCCCCTGTTACAACCAGCCCTTCTTTTGCCAGTAAAGGCACTCTTCTTTCCAATCTTGCCGACGGGCCTTGATCACTTTGCGGAAATACTGCCTGCCCTTTTCAATGCGCCTGACCTGAGCCGGAAAAACGCGTTCCCCTTGAATGTCCGAAACCAGCTTTTTCCCCAGTTTGACGGCCAGGCCGGCCTTTGAGCCAATGCTGTCTTGGCGCGAAGAGATCCCTCCGGAAAATTGCGCTCCGCAGATCATCGAATAATACTTTAAATAACGCAATACCGCAAGATCATAGCCGCTTCCTGAAGTCACCACTCCGGCGACATACTTGCCGAGAAGCCTTTTGCAGTGGATAAAATGGCTGTGGCGGTCAAAAAGCGCCTTTAGCGACCCCGGGACCTGATTGATGTAGTTGGGCGCGGCCAAGATGATCCCGTCAGCCTTTAAGATCTTCTTAGCCAGGGCCATGGCTTGATCTTTTATCGGGCAGCGCAGGATATTTCTGTGGCAAGACTCGCAGTGGCGGCAAAACTCGATCTTAAAATCATTAAGATAAACTATTTCGGTTTGGGCCCCGGATTTTTCGCAGCCGCACAGAACATTTTTAGCCAGCGTTAATGTCCGGCTGTTTTTTTTCCGGGGGCTGGCGGAAAGCAGGAGGATTTTCATGGGAACAATATTTGGAAAAATACCACTGAGCCGGAGAAACGGGTCCCTTTTTTGTTCAAAAGCTTGTTATTTATTCCGATTTCCCCGGCTTATTTTTTTATGTCGTCCTTTTCTTTATCATACCGGATTATATCCGAGCTAACCTCTTGCAACTTGCTTTCATAGAGTGATTTTTGCTCGGGATTAGCCGCGCCGATGATTTCAACTTCAAAAGCGCTCTTTTGGTTTTCGGCAAGATTCTGTTTTATGCTCTTGGCTTGATAATAAGCCTATTTACTGCCTTCAGCAACAGTCCAAAGCTGGGTCTTAGACATACAAGCTGTGCCCCGGGATGCCGCTATAGCGGTCATCACGGCAAACAGGTTGTGGTTACCGCTACTCCCTTCATCCATTTTCCCTGCAGGATCTCGGCCATAAAAGCTTCTTTTTTGTTTAAGGTTTGGCTGATCCGGATTCAGTTGCGGGCAACTCGCCAAAAACGGTCAGGGTAAATTCCAAGGGAATCTGGCCTAGGCTGGCCTGGGTTTTACGAGTCTGGCCGACAGTCAGTCGGGAACTGTCAAAGCCCGCGGCAAGAATTAAATCGTAGACCGCTTTGGCCCGGGACAAAGCCAATTGCTCAAGAGCGGATTTATCCGGCTGGCCCCGCTCAATGATCTGCCGGCGCATCTCAGCTTTAAACTCGTCTTCGGTCTTGCCCTTTTTAGTATATTCTTTGGCCAATCGCCAATATTCTTGCAGGCCAAAACGTATTTTATACATGTTCTCGAACAAACGGAAATCAGTAAAAGCTGACTCCCGCCTTTTAGCCTTGAATTCGTTTTCGAAAGCCGAGGTTTTGATGGCTTTCCAATCAACCTCCGGGTCATAACTGCCGTTTAACTCCAGGGAAAGCTTAGGCCGCTCTTTTAAGGCCTTGATGATTACTTTTAATTTTTCCCTGGCCGGTTCGGTCAATTCGATCTGACCCGGGTCAAAAGAAACAAAGCCTAATTCTTCGGTCCCGGATTCTCCGCCCATCATCGAGACCAGGGACATTAACGGAGAGGTCACCAGTTTCAAGAAAAAGTTCTTGATGACCTGGACCAGGAGATGGAAGTACTGGAATTCCGGCTTGCTCATATCTCCGGCCACCGGCAAGGAAATAGCGATGCGGCCCTGTGGGTCCTCAAGAAGCGCCACTACTAAACCGAAAGGCAGAGGCAGCGCGTCTTTACTTTCGACTTTTTTGCCGAAATCAAAACGCTGGACCAGCAGTTTGTGCCGGGCGTTGATCTTGTTGTCAGCGATGCGGTAATCCATTTTAAGGTCAAGCTTTCCGTCTTTAACCCCGCGAGCGGCGTATTTTCCGGAATAAGGGGTCAAGACTTGCAGGGCGTAATCATTCAGGGAAAACGTGGATTCAAGCTCCAAGGGTAACTTAAAAGGTTTGGTGAGCGCCTCAGCGGAAATTTTTCCTTTTTCATCCAGTTTGGCAACAAGAACTACCCTGGCCTGTGTATCCGGATCTGTGGAGAAATCAGTAATGCTGATATCGATATCGTTCAAGGAAGTCGAGAAATTCGGGGTAACAGTCTGATCGGCAATTGTAACTTTACCGCGCTTTAAACTTATCGAATCTATGATCATTTTAGGTAGGGATCCCGGAGCAAGCGGCGCGGAAGCGCCTTTTTGGTTAGCGGATCTCTCCTCAGGCTTTGCTCCGGATGTTCCCGGGGCTTTCGGACCAGCGGCTGGCTGGGGCTCTTCAGGCATCAGCTCTAAGAGATTGACCCGGTTTCCGGGCAAAATGACGACATTGACATTAAGACCTTCGAGCCCTATTGACTCCACCCGGTAAATCTTTTTGATCAGGCTGAGAAAACTGGCGTCCACCCAGAATTTATCAAACCCGACCATATCCTTTTTTTCGCTGTCCTTGATCTTAAAGCCGTTAAAACTGACCCTCAGCAAAAAAGGATTAAACCAAACCGAACGCACCGATACTTGATGGTTTAACAGCTTGCCGGCCTGCGACCTGATCAGCCAGGGAGCTCCGGCAGGAATAAGAATAAAGCACAGGAATAAATAAAAAACAAAAACACCGAGGATAATTTTAAGAAAGATCAAGCTGATTTTCTTAAGCAATGACCGCATAATCATCCTCCGTTTTTTCCTGCTCGATTATTTCCTTGTTGGCTGATCTAAAGCTTTTCAGCCGGCGGGTCAGTTGATTCTGGGCAGTTTAGGTCTTGCTTCCGGGCAATTTTTCAATGCTCTTAGCCGGAATATCGGTTATGATCGCTTTGAATTGGTGGATCTCTCCGCATTTGCAATAAGCTTCAAATTTAGGGACCATAAGCTCCTGGCCGAGAAATTTGACCTTGACCCGGCTTCCGCATTTCTCGCAATAGAAAGTAAAAAAGCCTCCGGAAAGCCCTCCGATAACTTTATTGATGTTGTTGCCGGTTTTAAATGTCTGTTCGATCACTCGGCTCCTCCTTTTTACTTCCCTGTCGATCTTTAAAGGCCGTTTCCCAGCCGGATTCTGCGGCTAACAGAAGTGCTGTTAGTTTATCCGGAGCCGCCTTTCCTCCTGCCCCTCCGGAAAAACGCCAATGTACCTCCGCCCAAACCGTAGAGCAGCAAAGAAATCGGCTCGGGAACTACGTTTGGGGTAAGATCAATGTTGTCGACGGCATAAAAGGAATCCATTCTTCCCCATCTTACTGAAGCGATATTCTTAAAATCGTCTCCGAAATTCAAATTGTGGAGTTCCGTAGTATCCGAGAAAGTAAAATTCTGAACGCCTTTCAGATTATTATTGGCATCAAAAGCAGAAAAACTGCCTGAAAAATTTTCTGTTTCTTCTTCCTTGTAAACCCCGCGCAAAACCGCGGAATTAAGGGTAAATAAATCCCCGGCCTGAGAAGATAAAATTGCCGATTCCTCATTTTGCTGGATTA
>JBFZAG010000037.1:0-8793 GCA_041309145.1 Candidatus Omnitrophota bacterium
CGGCCATTGTCTCGATCTGCTGCCATTCCTGGTCCAGGTCTGCTATATTGACCATTGGCAATTGATTTGTTCCTGCCGGCAAAGGCAATGCCCCGGGTTGATTAATGATCGGCAGACCGCGAAAATCAATACCGCCCTTTTTAACCGGACCGCCGCCATCCAAAGCTCCCTCTCCCGGAGAGACCACAATAGAAGGATACGCGACTTTAAATAACTCCTCATCTATCTTGGTTATGCGTATTTCATTGCCCATTTTATCCAAAGTCATTATTTTTAAAGCTTCCAATACCCTCAGGTCGACTTCACGGCCAGGCTTGATATCATTCAATCCCCGGCCCTTAAGCTTCTCTTCTATCATGGCAAAAGTAAGAGCATCTTGCGACTGAGAATGAAAGTGGCTATAAATGGTCCCGAGGATGCCCAGCTGAACCGCCGAAGGATCAGTCAAAAGCTGGAAAATCCCGCGCAGGGAAGTCGTATAAATGTAAATTCCGTCATTAACGCCCAGGCTGCTCATCAACCTTTGCAAACTCTGCTGTTTATCTTTGTATTTTTTGGATTTATCCGGCTCTTCCCGGGACAATTCCTTGAGCTGTTTCGGTTTGAGCAGCTTTTCGTTATAGTATTTTTCTTTGATGCAGGTAAGCACTCTTTGTAACAATTCCGTTTCGGCAACTTGAGCGCCTTCCTTAAATTGATCTTCGAGGACTCTGGCCTGCAGCGCTTTGACGGCCTGCGCCGAAAGCTTTTCTTCCCCTGTTGCTGCTGCTGCGAGTTTTAATTCCCCGGCGAGTTCCGGCTTTAAATCCGCTGCCGTACGCAAAGCTTTTTCCAAAAGCCCCCGAACATCCTGATCGATCCAAAGCTTAGCCTGTTCTTTCAAATCCGCCTGCTGCTGCCCATCCAATCGCAGCAAAACCGCGATTATCCTGTATTGCACATTCTCGTCTTTTTCTTCCAGCCCTCTCAGCAGATTAGTTCGCTGTTCCGGGGTCAAAAATACACTCTGCTGCTTGATATCAATAGCGTCCAGCAATGATACCTGGAAACGTAATTTATTTTTCTTGCCGCCGTCTTTTTGCGTCGCTAAATTATCTCCGGGCTGGGGCGATCTATCCTGATTTGCTCCATACACCCCCGGAAAAGACGGATAGCCGAAGATTTCCTGTATGCGGTCGTAAGGGAGGACGGGCTGGGCAAAATTATCGCTTGATTCCAGCCATATGTTCTTGAATCCGCTCTTGAAAGACATCCCGAATTTCACGAGAAAGCCTCCAAACCCGTATTCTGCCGAAGAAGATCCTCCGGATTCCTCTTTGAAATATCTTTGCAAAATATCGGAAAATATTTCGGATATGCCCTCTTCGGAAAACACGCCCCGTTCAATTAATGCTTTAAACCCTATCTGCATCAACCTATTCACATCCAAATTGATCAAATGATTGTTAAAGAAATTGCGGATCAATTGTAGTTGCGCCCTGGCCCCTTCGTGAGACTCTATAGCATTCCCATCCGAACCGATCACCGCTTCGAAATTCTTCTCATAGGACAGTTCTTTCTCGAACTCCCGGCTATCAAGATCTCCCGGCTCGGCAAATGAATTGAAAAAAACTTTGGCGTAAAGATCAGCCAGAGCTTCATGCATGATACCCGAAGAAAGGTCTTTAATAGGATACCGGCTCAACAAAAGATCATGCATTACTTCGTGGGCCAGTATTTGCAAAAACACCGCTCCGGGCAACCGCAACCGCGCGAAGCTAAACCCTCCGACCATAAAATCGGAATTTGCGTTATCCCAATAAGGCTGCAAACGGGAATTCCTTATTTTGTATACCGTAGCTACCATGTCCTTGGGATTAGCCCTGGGGACCTGCTGTCTGGCGACAAGCAGCACCGCGGCGGCATAAGTCTTCAACACTTCATCCTGCAAAACAATATTATTTAATAAGCCCTCGTAAGCTTCTTGGTTCTGGAAAAACACTCCCCGGACAAAAGCGTTTACTTCCGGAGCAAGATAATCCATGAGCCGGATTAATTCTTCCTCATCAAAAGTGCTTTCAACATCTCCCCTCTCGCTTATATCTAAATATCCGAAGCCCTGGCCGGAATAAAGAGTGAACGCGTATAACCTCAAGCCGATATCTGCTTTCTCATCTCTGATTATCCAGCCCAACAATTCCCGCCGCTCCTGAAAACGCAATAAAAGCAAATATCCGATCTTGCGTTCCCGATCGACGATCCCGCTTTTTAACATCTCTTGCAATTCCCTGTCACTGGGACTGCCGGTCAATAAAGCCGTCAGATCCTGCTTTTGCTGATCCCCTGCGGCTAACTGTCCGGCAAACCATTCCAGCACAGCCGGATCGCCTCTGGGGATAAGAAGGCTCAGGTTAGAAACGGATTCCGCAGCAATATTCCTGCCGAAAATTTTGCTGTCCGCCGTTTCCATAAATATCTTAATGATCTTCGCGGTCAGATCACGGTCCAGAGGCTCGGAAGAATTTATTGTCCTCCCGGCTATCCCCGCGAGGGCCTGAAGAAGATATTCCAACTCTTCCATATTCGCCTTCAGGATATCCTGTTTTCTGGCCGGGTCCTTCCGGATAGCCTCTTCTTCGGCCAGAATAGTCTTAGCCAAAACAGGCAATCTCTCGGATACCAGGTTTATAACGCTTTCCGCCGCTTGCCCGGAACCGTATCTATGGGTCAGTTTTACTAAAATATTCAAAGCCATTATTTTTTGTTCGTCATTTCGGCTGGTTTGAACAGCTTTAATGGTTACAGCGCAAAGCCGTTCGTAGATGCGGTTTTTTTCGTGCTCGGTTTTCTGCCAGCTATTAAAGAGGGTGGAAAGCAAGGTCAGTTGAGCATCCGGGGCAAAGCTCCCTGTTTCCAGTTCTTCTAAAAGCCAGGAAAACACGATGAAGGAATCTTCCCCGCCCAGGAATGCCTGCAAAATATTCCCGAGCACTTTCCGTCTTAGCGAGACTTCTTGCTCTAAAGCCAGGAGCCGTTTTCGGAGTAAAACGTCCCGAATATTATTAACCTTTCTGGCAAAATAGGGCTTAAAATCTAATCCCGCCTCTATCAACAATTCGGAAGGTTCAAAATATTCCCGGTAATTCGGGATGAACTGTATGTCCTGGAGCGAAAAGATCACTCCCTTGTTTATCAGATCCAGACATTCCCTTAAATACCGCGAACCCGCGGCCCCGCGATTAGCACTTCGCAAAGCATCTTCCCTGAGTTTACGCAAACCATCGGCTTTAAATTGAAAGCCTTTTTCCTGGCTTAAAACCGGTTCGAAATATTCCTGATAGCCCGGGATCAGGCGAATGCGTTCGGACGGAAGGATTATTCTTTTTTTATACTCTTGGCGCACTTTTTGCCGGACATAATCAAAAACTTCCTGATCTTCGGAAAACTTCCGGATACTTTTGTTAATCAACTCGGCAATAACCAGGGCTTCCGGAACGCTCTCGTAAACGCGGCTGCTGGCGTCAAGCCGGGCCATTAATTCGTAGAATATCGCCCGGCTTATTTCTTTTCCCAGCTCCCCCAGGATATAATTATCAAAAAAGCGAGCCAGGGCCTCATCGGGCTGGGATTCCCGACTTTGAAAAAATGTTATTTGATTTTCTTGTCTGCTGATAATTCCCTGCCCGTTAATAAGACGACCAGCTATTTCCTTGCCGACTTCTTCCGGAGAGAAAATATTTAATTTATTTAGAGCCGGGATCAGCTGACGCTGGGTATGCTCAAAACTTACAGGCCAGGGATTAGCCAGGATCTCTGCCAACTGATCTATAATTTCATTGATCTGCGCTATATCCCCGCCGTCTTTCTTGCTTTCCGAAGAAGGCTCTCCTGAGGCTGGCTTAGCGCTTTTTTCCCAGGGGAACGTCTTGGGCATGCCCCCAAATCCCATCAGCCCTAAGACAAATTTATCCTCTGCGGTTATTCCGGGGATATTTATCCCTTCTAGATCAACCTCAACTACTTTATATACGCATGACGCTTTCTGAGCTTCCTTGATCCGGCTGACCAGCTTATTAAATTCTTTTACATCGAGCTCTTCCAGCTTAAGTCCTCTTTGTATTAACAGTCTTTTTAGATCGCTGGAAACCACAGTCGAGTCTTCCATAACAGCTTGTTCTATGGCCGGCGCAATATTTCCGGCGTCTTTTTTCGCAGCAGCTTCTCCTCCGTCTTTCAAGAATTTTTCCGCCAAAGCTCGCTGCTCTTTTGATAGACTTGCCAGCAATTCTTCTTTTACCTCGGGTTCTAAATAGTTCATGAATTGCTGCGCTTGTAACAAAGATAGTTTTTTGTCGAATTTAACGTTAAATTTCTGTAAAAATAAAGTGGTAACAATACCCGTAAACTCTTCGCTCGGCGTAATAACAGCGGTATCCTTGAGCATCAACTCCCATTCCGGGGATTTAAACACCGCATCCTTTACGCCTTGCAGCACTAAAGGCTGGACCGAAAATGCGTTAGCAGTTAGCTCATGGGACAGAAAGTTGCTAAACATCTTTTGCTCTATGCCAGATTTGATTACTTCTGCATTCAAGTTCTTATTTTTATTGAAAAATTCTTCCATAATGAACTTGAATTGCGGATCTGTTGCCCATAACTGTTTAAAATCTTCTTTTAGGGCTTCGTTAATAGCCTTGGCCTTAACTAGTTCCGGCTGATCTTTGACAGCTTCTTCTATCCCTGCCCTGCGCTCCAGAAAGGCCAATACCATTTGAAAAAGAAGGATTTGTTCATAAAAGAATTCCAGCCTTTCAGCCGCTTTACTTTCTTCTATCTGCCAATTCTCTATGTTTAAGTCCATCGGATGCGCCAAGCCATTTTCCAGTTTGCCGCCCAAATCCCTTCCTTCATTAAATGACTTGGCCAGCGCTTCAATAAGAAGGCGCTCTTCCGCAGAGAACATGTCAAGCTCAAAACCAAAAAGCGCTCTGTAAAAAGCTAAAACCTCGGAAGGCTGAATAGCCGCGACTTCGATCTTTTCTTCTCCCGCCTCATCTACCAACTCTGATTCTGAACGGTTAAGGTCCAGGACATTTTTCAGGAAAAACGGGATCGTAGCTTTAAAACCGGTATCGACAAAAATAAGCTTATCTTCCTTGTCATATCCTAACTCTATCAGCTCTTGCCGCACGGAATCTGCCATCGCACGAAATTGAGCATCCTCTAGGTAGGCTTTTCGAAAGCCGTCCCGCACAGCCCTGTAAAAAACCGTTACGGGCTCTTTCTCGGTATTCACATAAGCAATATAAACTATTGTGGACATTTTATTATAAACTAGCCAATTTTTCTCTCCGGACATCCTTGCCCTGCTTAAAAAATATACTGACGAACCCGCGTCATAATCGGAAACCGGCCCGAGCTCGTCTTCAAGCAATTTATCTATTGAATAGAAGAACCCGGCATCGCGAGGCAGATAAACCCGGTGGAAATGGCTTTTTGTTTTTCTGAGCTCAGCCACCCAGGAAGAAAGAAGCCTGAATTTGGTTTTCATTGTTTCTACACGAGGCGGAGGGGCCCGAATCTGCTCAATCAATCTTTCTCTGGTCTTTTCTAGTGCGGCTTCTTGCTCCTGGGCAAGTTTACCTGAAACCCGGAGCTCTGCGGCATATGCATTAATCATTTCATTCACAGCTTCAAACCTATCTGCAGCATTCTTTAAACGCTGCACCAGGGAGCTGGCCAGCCTATACATCTGACCCAATTTTACATGCACCTCACTGTTTTTATTAAATACCGGTTGGCTGCTTGATGCCGGAGGAGTTTCGGGAGGAGGTTCTTTTGACGGATCAATATTGAGAAAACCCCAGTTGCGCCGAAAATTTTCCGGGTTCATGATAAAGGCGGCAATAACCTCTTTTAATTTTAGTTCTGTGGGAATATTGCTTTCGGGGAGAATCGCTTCTTTTACTTTATTGACCCAAGCCGGGTCGGCCAAAAAGGCGAAATTATAATCCTGGTTAATTAAATCGAGCGATTTTGAATATTGTTTAACTATCTTATTGAAAAATCCTTCAAAATCGCTTCTAAGGGTTCTTTTCCTTTTTAAAAAATCTTGAATAAATCTTTCCGGGTCAATCTCTTTATCTTTGGCGTATTCCAAGGCAAACGGCCTGATCAAATCTACGAGCTCGCTTTCAGGAATAGCTTCTATCTTTTGCAATACATCCTCGATCAAGCTCAGAGAAAGTTTCCCCTGAGCAATAAGAGTGTATAAAACTTGGTAATACAACGGCGCGAATTCCTGCCCATTAGGAAAATTATTTAAATCTAGCTTGTCTTTTTCCGGATTCAGAAAGAATTTAAATACCTGTTCCTTATCTATCCCTATGATCGTGCCGGCATCATCCATAATAAAATTAGCCGCGTGGCTGTCATGGTTAGAAAAGAGCCAGTCGATTACCATCTCCTGCAATATCTGCTGTACCTGAAGAGGCGCGAGAGTATTCACTCGTACCTTGCCGGAGTTTATTGCCGCCTTGAGATTTTTTAGGGCGCGTTTGGCAAATTCTTCGTTTATATCCCCTTTTTCGTTACTCTTTTTCCAGTCGATCCCAGCCATCCCCGCCTTCAGGAGCACTTTTTCCAACGTCCCCTGGTTGAACCCCTGCGAGTCGTAATATGTTTGAACGTGCACTTCGACTGGATGATCGGGGAAAATCCGTTTCATGAACTTGTAGTAGGTCTTCACTCCCAGAGCCCGGTACTTTTGGTCGGGATAGGGATTCTTCTTGTATATCCACAGCTGCCCGTTTTTATCAAGCCAGAATTCCTTTTTCTTCTCACCGCCGATAGAGGCCGGCCCCAGATACTCCATAGAGAAAGAATCGCCGGCTCTTTCACTTAGTGTATTTCTAAATATTAGTTTATTAAAAAACTTCCCGGTTGCCTTAATTAACAGTTTAATGTTTTTTACAATGCCGCCGCCGTCTTTCTTGCTTTCCGAAGAAGGCTCTCCTGAGGCTGACTTAGCGCTTTTTTCCCAGGGGAACGTCTTGGGCATGCCCCCAAATCCCATCAGCCCCAAGACAAATTTATCCTCTGCGGTTATTCCGGGGATATTTATCCCTTCTAGATCAACCTCAACTACTTTATAGCCGCCTGACGCTTTCTGCGCTTCCTTGATCCGGCTGACCAGCTTATTAAATTCTTTTACATCGAGCTCTTCCAGCTTAAGTCCTCTTTGTATTAACAGTCTTTTTAGATCGCTGGAAACCATAGTCGAGTCTTCCATAACAGACTGTTCTATAGCAACTGCCCCGCCTGCGCGCAAAGTAAAGGAAGAATATTTCCCGCGCAACGCCGCTGCCAGCTCCGCTGTGCTTTTGATCAGGCCGGTCTGGATCTTTCCCAAGAGCTGCAAACTCATTCCTCCGGAAAAATATGTCCTGATGCTCTGGCCGTAGGCGCTCTGGTGGTTCTCCTGGACGTTGTATTCCCCGTCCTTGAAGGATTTCTGGTAAGCTTTAAAATAAGTGTTCTTGTCCCATTTGGCCTGGGAGGTCAGATTATTCAGATCTTTCCCGTCTATTTTACTTGTGACTTGTGACCTTGTGTCTTTGTGACTTTGTTTAAACCATTGAGCCAATATCAAGGAATAATATACCTGCCTTAAAGATGAGTATCTCTTGCTGGAGTTTACTTCCCTGGTCAGCCTGGGAATTATGGTCTCTCGGATGATCTGGCTGGAGTATTCGTTCAGGATCCTGGACTTTTCATCGGGGAAGCTGTAGTTGGAATTTCCTTTTAAGTAATCCTGCTCTAACATTACCTTTAAGGTCGCCTTGTAGATATACGCGCTTCCTTTGGCTTCTCGGACAATGATCTCATCAGGGACGATCCAGGGCCTGGTTAAAGTCGGGATGGTGATGTTCTCGCTGCCGTAGAGCTCTTCCGCTCTCTTATACAGCTTGTCCCAGTACTGCCTTCCTTCCAGGGTCTCCGGCGAGGTATACTTGGCGGTATCCTTCTTCAGCTGGAGGTCGCATTCCAGCATGATCTTGCCGATATCCGTCTTGGCCAGGTTTTCATCGATGATTTCTTTAGGCGAATCCGGCCTTAAGTTCACCCAGAACGTATCATTAGGCAAGGCTATTCCGATAAAGAAATATTTAAGTAATTCCGCGGTGGCTTTTTCCAGGACCTCAGGCTTGTTTTCTTTAGTCGATCCTTTATCCAGCAATAATTTGAAGTCGTTGTTCAGCTGGTCATAGGATAAATACCGCAAGTGCAGGGGGCGGTATTTCTCAAAGGCGATGGAGTTATACATGTTCGACAATCTGCTGGAAATGTCCAGCTGACCGGCGATCTGGGCAAAGCCTACCTGCTCAAAGGCAAAACAAAATGACATGAAGAAAACGATGATTTTTTTGAACATAGTTTTAGCTTTTTGAAAAGTGTTTTAAAAGTGGACAAAAAAAATTCTCTTGATCTTTAAATACCTGCGATTGAGAGAGTTCTGATTTATCAGCCTTAATAAAGTATGCCTTATTTTGAGGGTACTTTCAAGGAATTTCCCGGCGAAAACGAAAACGTTTTCATTGTAACTATTTTATATATAATAAGTTATAACTACGGTCTCAAAGGCTGCTTTTAAAAAAATTGTTTTCAAACCGATTAAAATATTACGATATTACAAATAAAAAGGGCGCTAGGTTTGGGATTTGATGGGCTGGCTTACTTTTGGCTGATAAACCAGTTTCCTAGGCGCCCTTTTTAATCTCGCTCAATTTAGGCCTGCGGCTCTCCCGCAGCAAC
>JBFZAG010000038.1:0-21408 GCA_041309145.1 Candidatus Omnitrophota bacterium
TTCAGTCGTGTGCTCTTCCGATCTGTGCGCAATAATTTTGTTTACGTAAACGACAGAAGGGTGAATATTCCCTCGTTTTTAGTGAAAACCGGGGATTTTATCCAGGTTAAACCCAAAGAAAAGAACAAACAGGCCTTTAAAGACAACCTGGCGATGACTAAAGACCGGACCGTGCCTTCATGGCTGGAGTTCAACAGCGCTGATTTTAAGGCGAAAGTCAACAGGTTGCCGGAAAAAAACGATATTCAGCAGCCGATCGAAGAACAGCTGATCGTGGAATTCTATTCGAAGTAAAACCCGCCCCATAAAGAGGGTCTTTGGAAAAATAAAACAGCTGGGTTGGGGGCTGGGGAAAACCCAAATAATTTCTAGGAGGAAACATGGGAGTGAAGTGGAGAGATTTTCAACTACCTAAAAAATTGGAATGCGAGGAAGCCAGCTATAAAGATACCTTCGGAAGGTTTATCGCCGCTCCTTTTGAGAGGGGCTACGGTATTACCCTGGGCAATTCCTTAAGGAGGGTGCTGCTTTCTTCGATCGAAGGGTCAGCCGTGACCTCGATCAAGATCGCCGGGGTCCAGCATGAGTTTTCTTCGATCCCGGGAGTAGTCGAAGATGTTCCGGAGATCATCCTGAATATCAAGAACCTGGTTTTGAAATCGCATTCCAAAGTGCCTAAGACGCTGACCATCAAGAAAAGCACTAAAGGAGAGATCAAAGCCAAGGATATCGAGACCGACGAGACGGTCGAGGTGATCAATCCCGATCTGCACATCTGCACTTTGACCAAGGACGTCAAGTTCAATATGGAGCTGGAAGTTTCCAAAGGCCGCGGCTATGTGCCTCAGGAAGCCAACAAAAAAGAAGATCAGACCATCGGGGTCATTCCCATCGATTCGATCTTTTCCCCCGTGCGCCGGGTAAATTTCTTCGTGGAAAACACCCGCGTCGGCCAGAAGACCGATTACGATAAACTTATCCTGGAGATCCAGACCAACGGAGCGATCAGCCCTAAAGATACGCTGCTCTACGCTTCCAATATCCTTCAGAGGCACTTGGATATATTCGTCAATTTCGGCCAGCTGCCGGAAGAAGAGATCGAAGAGCCCGAGATGACCCAGGAAGAAATAGCGCTTTATGAAAAGCTGAGGCTGCCTATTTCCGAGCTGGAACTGTCGGTGCGTTCTTCGAACTGTCTGCGGGAAGCCAATATCAAGATCATCGCTGACCTGGTCAGAAAAGGCGAAGAGGAGATGCTTGATTTCAAGAATTTCGGGAAAAAGTCATTGAGCGAGATCAAACAGCTTCTGGTCAGCATGGGCTTAAGCCTCGGGATGGCTATTGACACCAAGAAGCTCAAGAAATCTTAAAGGAAACTAAACATGAGACACGCAAAACATTCATATTCGCTGAACAAGTCCTACAGCTTAAGGAAGGCGTTGATAAAAAGCATGGCCGCTAACCTGCTCAAATACCAAAGGATCACCACTACCCAGAACCGGGCCAAAGCCGTCCGGCCGGTAGTCGAGAAGCTGATCACGATGGGCAAAGAGGGGTCACTGGCCAAAAAGAGGACGGCTTATGAGGTTCTGGGCGACCATAAACTGGTCAGCCTGCTTTTTTCGGATATCGCCCCCCGGTTCAAGGACAGAAGCGGCGGATATACCCGCATCCTGAAGCTGGGGAAGCGCCACGGAGACGACGCCAAAATGGTGGTCTTCGAGCTGACCGAGATAAAAGAAAACAAAAAGAAAAAGGTCAAGGCCGAAAAAGAGGCCAAAGCTGCCGGACCCGAAAGCAAGGCAGAATCCGCTAAAGAAAAGACTGCCGAAGATCAAAAGCATAAGACCGAAACCGCGGTGATCGATAAAGTCGCCGAGAAGCACCCGGTCACTAAGAAGCCCGCCAAGAAATTCCTGGGCGGGATCAGAAATATTTTTAAGAAGGAAAGAGACTCTTTATAAACTTAAAAATATATTCATGCGCATAGATACCAGGCTGTCTGAAAGAGTCAGAAAAGTCAATCCTTCGCCGACGCTTGCTATTACCGCTAAAGCGAAAAAACTCAAAAGCGAAGGAAAGGATGTCGTCACTTTTGCCGCCGGAGAGCCGGATTTTGACACTCCCGATCTTATTAAAGCCGCGGCGATGGAGGCGATCAATTCCGGTTTTACCAAATACACCCCCACTACCGGGATCCCGGAACTTAAAAACCTGATCTGCGGGAAATTCCGCAAAGATAACCTGGTCAATTACGAGTCCAAGCAGATCGTGGTCTCCTGCGGGGCCAAGCACAGCATCTTTGAGGTGATCTTCGTTCTGGTGGATAAATGCGACGAAGTGCTTATCCCCAGCCCTTTCTGGGTAAGTTACCCGGAAATGGTCCGCCTCTGCGAAGGTATCCCCCGGTTCATTAAGACCTCTCCCGAGAATTCTTTTAAGATGACCGCGGACGATCTGGCCAAGAACATCGGCTCCAAGACCAAACTCCTGGTCTTGAACAGCCCTTCCAACCCGACCGGCTGCGTTTACACAAAAGAAGAGCTGTCCAAGATCGCGGAGATCTGCGTCGCCAAAAAGATCTTCGTCATCTCGGACGAGATCTACGAAAAGATAATCTTCGACGGACAGAAGCATGTTTCTATCGCCTCTTTCGGCAAGGATATCTACGATCTCACCGTCACCGTAAACGGTCTTTCCAAGAGCCATTCCATGACCGGCTGGCGGATCGGCTATCTCGGCGGGCCTTTGGATATAGTCAGCGCCATATCCAATTTCCAGGACCACTCCACTTCCAATCCGGTCTCCATCAGCCAGAAAGCGGCGGTCGCGGCTTTAAGCATGGACGATTCTTTCTCCAGGCAAATGACCCTGGAGTTCCAGAAGCGCAGGGATTACATCGTCGCGCGCCTGAAAGGGGTCAAAAAGATCTCTTATGTTTTTCCTCAGGGAGCATTCTACATTTTTTGCGATATTTCCAAGACCGGGATGGATTCCATGACTTTTTGCACCCGCCTTTTGGACGAATTATTGATCGCGGCCATTCCCGGGATCGCTTTCGGTAACGACGACTTTGTCCGCTTCAGCTTTGCTACCGGCCTGAAACAGATCGAAAAAGGCATGGACCGGCTGCAAGCCTGGATGGAAAAGATTTAAAACCCGGGACGGTTCCTATTTTTTTCAGACGCAGCGCATCTCCGTAAAAAAATACGGAACAGTCCCATGTTTTTAACTTATTGAAGGAACCGTCCCTTGGCTAAAACAATCGCCGAAAAAATATTAAGCGCCCGCTCCGGAAAAGACCTCAAAGCCGGGGATTTCGCCGTCTGCAAGATCGATTTTGCTTTCGGGCAGGACGGCACTTCTTCGATCATCATCGACCGGGTCAGAGAGATGGGGTTAAAAGATCTAAAGACCAGGTTTTGCATGGTCATCGACCACAGCGCACCCTCGCCCAGCGAAGGGGTTTCCCGGGTGCACAAAAAAATGCGCGATTTCAGCCGGGAATATAAAGTGGGCCTTTTTGATATCGGCTGCGGAGTCTGCCATCAGGTCATCCCGGAATCGGGGCTGGTTTTTCCCGGAGATCTGGTTATAGGCGCGGATTCGCACACCTGCACTTACGGAGCTTTGGGAGTATTTTCCACCGGGGTAGGCTCGACTGACCTGGCGGTGGCTTTATCTACCGGCAAGAACTGGTTCAAAGTCCCGTCGACCATCAAGATGGTCATTAAGGGCAAAGTTCCCAAAGGGATATTCCCCAAAGACATAATCCTGCATATTATCGGGGAAATGGGAGCCAACGGCGCCACCTACAAGGCGATCGAATTCTGCGGTCCGGTGATCGATACAATGGATATCGACGGACGGATGACCTTGTCCAATATGGCCGTGGAAATGGGCGCCAAAGCCGGGTTTATGGCCTGCGATAAAAAGACTTTGGCCTGGTTTAAACAGCGCCTGCCTAAATCCAAAAAGATCTCCGGAGTTTTTGCCGATCCGGGAGCCGAATATGAAAGTGTCCGGGAATTCGACGTCTCCAAGCTTAAGCCCCAGGTTTCCCTTCCCCACAACGTGGACACCGTTGCCAGCGCGGAAAAACTGAAACATATCAGGATCAACCAGGCTTTTCTGGGAACCTGCACCAACGGCAGGATCTCCGATCTCAAAGTCGCGGCCAGGATCCTTAAAAACAGGTCTGTGGACGCGGGAGTGCGTTTTATAGTGGCTGCGGCTTCCCGGCAGATCTACCGGGAAGCGCTGGAAGCAGGTTATATCGAGACTTTCGTCAAAGCCGGAGCCGCGGTAGTTGTCCCGGGCTGCGGCCCCTGCGTGGGCACGCATAACGGGGTACCCGCGGATGAAGAGATCGTGATCTCCACGGCTAATCGTAATTTTAAGGGGCGGATGGGCAATCCTAAGGCTTTTATTTATCTGGGGTCTCCCGCGACGGTCGCTGCTTCGGCGATCGAGGGCAGGATCGCTGATTGCAGGAAGTATTTATAAAGGGGGTCAAGCATGGAAATACACGAACTGTTGATGCTCTGTGTCAAAAAACGCGCGTCCGATCTGCATCTTACCGAAAACGAGCCTCCGATCCTGCGGATAGACGGAAAGCTCCACCGGACCGAACTTCCGACTTTAACCCGCGACGTCCTGAAAAAGATGATCTACGGGGTGCTTACTGATTCCCAGAAGGAAATGTTCGAGCGCGATCTGGAGCTTGATTTTTCCCTGGCTCTTCCCGGACTGGACCGTTTCCGGGTCAACGTCCATATGCAAAAAGGTTCGGTCGAGGCGGCGTTCAGGCGGATCCCTTTGGAGATCCCCAGCGTGGAACAGCTGGGGCTTCCTCCGGTAGTCCTGGACCTGGCCCGCAAACCTAACGGACTGGTTTTGGTCACCGGGCCGACCGGAGTCGGCAAGACCACCACCCTGGCGGCCATGATCGACCTCCTGAACAACGAGCGGGAATGTCTGATGATGACCATCGAAGACCCGATCGAGTTCATCTACACTAATAAAAAATCGGTGATCAAACAGCGTGAAGTATATTCCGACACCCACTCTTTCGCCGACGCTCTGCGCCACTGCCTGCGCCAGGACCCCAATATTATCGTGGTCGGCGAGATGCGCGACCTGGAGACCATTTCCACCACTTTGACCGCGGCGGAAACCGGCCACCTTGTCTTTGCCACATTGCATACTCCGGACGCCCCTCAGACCATCGAAAGGATCATCGATGTTTTCCCCCCTTACCAGCAGGCTCAGGTCAAGCTCCAGCTGGCTGACTGTCTTCAAGGGGTAATGTCCCAGCTGTTGGTGCCTCACGCCTCCGGACAGGGAAGGGTCCTGGTCAGCGAGATCATGGTGGCTACGCCCGGGATCAGGAACCTGATCCGGGAACAGGAGATCGAACAGATCCCCACTTTGATGCAGACCGGAAGCCAGTACGGGATGAGGACGATGGATAAGAATTTAAAAGAGTTCTATCAGAAAGGGCTGATCACGCTCGACGCTGCGATGGCCAAGGTCAAGAACCCGGACGAGTTTCGACAACTTTAAAACTTGGGACGGTCCCGTATTTTTTTTCGGAAGCTACCGCGAGTGAAAAAATAGAAACCGTCCCTGTATTTCCGACTATTAGAAAGATGAAAATAAACGGCAGGTCGATAAAGCTTGGCGATAATATCAACACGGATTTCATCATTTCCGGAAGGTACAAGTTCGCCATTACCGATATCAAAGAATTATCCAGGCATATCATGGAGGATATCGACCCGGAATTTCCCCAAAAAATCATTTCCGGAAAATCCATAATCACCGCCGGCAATAATTTCGGGATGGGCTCCTCCCGCGAGCAGGCCCCTTTGGTGATCAAAGCTTCCGGCATAGTCGCGGTGATGGCTAAATCTTTCGCCCGGATATTCTTCCGCAACGCTTTTAATATCGGCCTTTTGCTGATCGAGACCGACACCGACAAGATCCGGGAAAACGACGAGCTGGCCGTAGATCTGGACAAGGGGATCGTTATTGACACTACCCAAAACATCACTCTGAAGATCAAGCCTCTGCCTCATTTCATGCAGGAGTTCTTGAACGAGGGAGGGGTGATCAATTACATCAAGAAGCACGGGGAACTAAAAGTCTAAAATAAAGGGGACGCTTCTATTTATTCCGCCTGGAAGCGTCTTCAACATTCTAAAAACGGGGGACAGTTCCGTATTTTTTACGGAAGTTTCCGCGAGTTGAAAAATAGGAACCGTCCCCGGATTTTTGACATGTCATATAAAATTACTCTTATTCCTGGAGATGGCATCGGACCCGAGGTCGCGGAAGCGGCCCTCAGGTGCATTGAAGCCGCCGGTGTAAAAATTTCCTGGGATACACAGCTCGCCGGCATTACCGCCCAGGAAAAAACCGGCGATCTCCTGCCACAGTCTACTTTAGATTCCATCAGGAAAAATAAAGTTTGTCTTAAAGGCCCGATCACCACCCCTATAGGCAAAGGCTTCCGCTCGGTAAACGTGGCTATCCGCCATGCTTTGGACCTCTACGCCTGCCTCAGACCGGCAAGATCGTATCCCGGGGTGAAAAGCAATTATAAGGATATTGACCTGGTGATCGTCCGGGAAAACAGCGAAGATCTTTACGCCGGGATCGAATTCGAGATCGATAAGCCCGAGACCAGGCTTTTGATCAAGCAGATCGAGGACTCCGGCCAGAAAAAGATCCGGCCGGATTCCGGGATCTCGATCAAGCCGATCTCCCGCACCGCTACCGAAAGGATCGCGCGGTTTGCCTTTGATTACGCGGTGAAAAACAGCCGAAAAAAAGTCACCGCGGTGACCAAAGCCAATATCATGAAATTTACCGACGGACTGTTTTTGCAGACCTGCCGGGATGTAGCCAAAGAATACCAGAATAAAGTGGCTTTCGAGGAGGCGCTGGTCGATAATATGGCCATGCAGCTGGTGCAGAAACCTCATAATTTCGATTGTCTTCTTTTGCCTAACCTTTACGGTGACATTCTTTCGGATCTCTGCGCGGGGCTGATCGGAGGGCTGGGGATAGCTCCGGGCGCTAACTACGGCGACGGGATCGCCGTCTTTGAAGCGGTCCACGGCTCGGCTCCGAAATACGCCGGAAAGAATCTGGTCAATCCTACGGCCATGATCTCGTCGGGGATCCTGATGCTCCGTTACCTTAAAGAAGACCGGGCCGCGGACAGGCTGGAGAGCGCTTTAAAAGAAGTTCTGGCGGAGGGAAAATCTGTGACTTATGACTTAAAGCCCCGCCGCGACGATCCCGAAGCAGTGGGGACCAAAGAAATGGCCGACGCGGTCATCGCCAAGCTTAAATAAAAGATTCGAGGTAACCTATATGAAGATAACAGTTATCGGTGCCGGAAACGTCGGCGGGCTGGCCGCCATGCGTATCGCCGAAGAAAACCTGGGCGAAGTGTGCTTGATCGATATTGTCCCCGGACTGGCCAAAGGAAAGTGTTATGATCTGGCGGACGCCTGCCAGATCCAGAATGTCGCCTATAAGATCGAAGGCGCTGAGGATATAAACGCTTTGAAAGATTCCGGGGTCGTGGTGGTTACCGCGGGCTTAGCCAGGAAACCCGGGATGACCAGGGAAGACCTGCTGAATAAAAACAGCCAGATCCTTAAAGAGATCTGCGAAAAAATAAAAGTCCTGGCTCCGGATTCGATCGTGATAATCGTGACCAACCCTCTGGATGCCATGACCTATTACGCCCGGAAGATTTTAGGGTTCAAACCGGAAAAAGTTTTCGGGATGGGGGTGACCCTTGACGGCTCGCGGTTCGCCAATCTTATCAGCCATGAACTCGGGGTTCCGGTGACCAAGATCCAGCCCGTAGTAATAGGAAGCCACGGCGAGTCGATGCTCCCTTTGCCGCGTTTTACCATGGTGGGAAATTTCCCCTTGACCGAAGTGGTCGATGACCCAGCCAGGATCGTCAATCTGGTCAATATGACCGTGGAAAGGGGAAAAGAGATAGTCGGTTTATTAGGTTCAGGCAGCGCCTATTTCGCGCCTTCCGCGGCTATCGCCCAGCTGGTCAGCGCGGTCGTCAGAGACAGAAGATTATCCTTCGGAGTTTCCGCATACCTGCAGGGAGAATACGGACTTCAGGACATTTGCTGCGGAGTCCCCTGCGTTATCGGAGAGAAGGGGATAATCAAGATCGTGGAGCTGGACCTGAATCCTAGGGAGTATAAAGCCTTCCTCGATTCCGCAGAGGCAATCCGTAAATTCAACTCTTTGCTTAAATAAAGGCTGGTTTTAAAATGTATGATCTGACAATCATCGGAGCTGGTTGGGCCGGTTTTAACGCCGCTATCAGAGCCAGGTCTCTGGGGTTAAGAACTGCGCTTATCGAAGAATCTTTTATCGGAGGGACATGCCTTAACCGCGGCTGTATACCTACCAAGACTTTAGTCCAATCCGCAAAAGTTTTGGAACTTGCCCGCAAAGCCGGGACTTTCGGAATCAAGACCGGTCCTGCCGCGGAAGTCGATCTTGAGCTTGTCCAGGCCCGCAAGGCCAGGATCGTCCAGCAGTTGCGCCAGTCCATGGAATCCCGGCTCTCAGGGATCGATTATCTGGCCGGACAGGCAGAGATCATCAGCAATCAGCAGGTTAAAGTTAACGGAAAAGATATACCCACTAAAAATATCCTGCTGGCCGCAGGATCCACTCCCTGCGAGCTCGCCGGTTTCGCTTTTGACAACAAAAAGATTTTTTCCAGCGATCAGATCCTGGAGCTAACTAAACTGCCGGGGTCGCTGTTGATCATCGGAGCAGGGGTGGTCGGCTGCGAGTTCGCCCAGATATTCTCCTCTTTCGGCACGAAAGTCACCGTAGCCGATGTCGCTCCCCAGATCCTTCCGGGCGTTGATTCCGAGATCGCCAGGAAATTGGAGACGGTTTTCAAGAAAAAAAGAATAGCTGTTTTTACTTCTAGCGACGCCCGGAAATTCGATCTTAACGGCTTTGAAATGGTTTTGGTCTGCGTAGGCAGAAAACCCAGGATCGACGGCCTGGATAAAGCGGGTATTGCCGCGGAAAAATCCGCGATCCTGGTCGATGATTACCTGCGCTGCAGCCTGCCCAATGTTTACGCCGCCGGAGATTGCACCGGAAAATTGATGCTCGCTCATTTCGCCGGCTACCAGGGGATCTGCGCCGCGGAAAACATCCGTTATCCTCAGGAGCTTAAGAAAGCCGACAACAATATTGTTCCTTCCTGTATTTTTACTTCTCCGGAAATATCTTCGGTAGGATTAAGCGAGGAACAGGCCAGGCAAAGCGGTCCCGGGATCAAGATCAATAAATTCGATTTTTTAGGTTCCGGGATGGCCAGGATCCAGGATGAAGCCGAGGGCTTTATCAAGATCATTTCGGAGCAAAAGTCCGGAAAAGTCCTCGGCGCGCAGATCATCGGGCCTAAGGCCACGGAACTTATTTCTTTTTTTACCCTGGCTATCAGCGAAAATCTGACCGTCAGCCAGCTCAAAAAGACTATTTTTGCCCATCCGACTTTATCCGAAGCGATCATGGATGCTTTAGAGCAGGAATAGAAATGCAAAGACCGATCATTGACCTGGGGCTGGTTGATTACTGCCAGGCCCTGCAAAGGCAGAAAGAACTTTTTGAACAAGTCAGATCGGGGGCGTTGAGGTCCGCTCTGGTCTTTTGCCGCCACCACCCGGTGATCACTCTCGGCCGGCAGGCTAAAACCGAAGCTCTCAAAGCTGACCGGGATCTTTTATCTTGCCTGGGAATACCCGTATATCCGATAGAGCGGGGGGGCAATGTGACTTATCACGGCCCGGGCCAGCTGATGGTCTATCCGATCGTGGCTTTAATCGATTTCAAGAAAGATATCCGTCTTTTTTTGCGCTGGCTGGAGCTTTCAGTGGTCGATGTTTTAGAAGAGTTCGGGATCGATTCCTGCCTGCGGGACGGATTGACCGGGGTCTGGGTGGGAGAGCGTAAAATATGCTCCATCGGGATCGCCGTAAAAAACTGGATCAGCTATCACGGTTTGGCCTTGAATGTCGGCAAGGACGACCTGGCTAATTTTTCCCTGATCAGGCCCTGCGGCATGGATATAAAGATGACTTCCCTGGAAACCGTTCTAAAAAGCGCGGTTTCTTTTGCCGAAGTCCAGAAAAAAATCACAAGGAGATTCGAATATGCCTAAAGTAGTCTTGCCCGAACTGGGCCAGGGGATCGAAAAAGCCAGCGTATCATTTTGGTTTTTTAAAGAAGGCGATACCGTCAAAGATAAAGAAGACCTGGTAGAGCTGACCACGGATAAGGCCGCGTTCAACCTGCCCAGCCCCTGTACCGGGACAATAACGCAGATCCTTTTTCATGAAGGCGACTCGGTAAATGTAGGGGAAACGCTGTGCCTGATTGAAGAAAATTCTTGACAAACAGTAAAACTTTATTATAATTAGCACTCTGGGTATCGGAGCGCTAATCTACAAGCAGTTACTATGAAGGAGGTGTGAGGATGAAGATCCAGCCATTAGGAGATCGCGTGGTAGTCAGGCCTTTAGAAGCGGAAGCAAAAACCAAGGGGGGCATCATTTTACCGGAAAACGCCAAAGAAAAACCGCAGCAGGGTGAGATCGTGGCCGCCGGCAAAGGCAAAACCCTGGAAAACGGCTCGCTCTGCCCGTTGGAGGTCAAGGTCGGAGACAAGGTTTTATACGGAAAATATTCCGGCAATGAGATCACCACTAAAGAAGGCGAAGCGCTGTTGATCATGAGGGAAGAGGATATTCTGGCGATCGTCAAGTAAGCACCACCCAAAATCAAGGAGAGAAAAGATGGCAAAACAACTGTTGTTCCGCGACGAAGGCCGCAGGAAGATCTTAAGCGGCGTCGAGCAGTTGGCAGCAGCGGTGAAAGTCACCCTGGGGCCAAAAGGCCGCAACGTGATCCTGGATAAAAAATTCGGCTCGCCGACGATCACTAAAGACGGCGTCACCGTGGCCAAGGAGATCGACCTGGAAGACGCTTTTGAGAACATGGGCGCGCAGATGGTCAAAGAAGTGGCCGAAAAAACTTCGGATATCGCCGGCGACGGCACCACTACCGCGACGGTCTTGGCCGAGTCGATCTACCGCGAGGGTTTAAAGAACGTCACCGCCGGAGCAAATCCCATGGCCTTAAAGCGGGGGATCGAGAAAGCGGTTGATAAAGTTGTCGATGAGCTCAAGAAATTATCCACCCCGATCAAAGACAAAAAGGAAGTCGCCCAGGTCGCGACCATCGCCGCTAACGGCGATACGGTGATCGGAGAACTGATCGCCGACGCCATGGATAAAGTCGGCAAAGACGGGGTGATCACCGTTGAAGAGGCAAAGTCTACCGCGACCACTCTGGAAGTCGTCGAGGGTATGCAGTTCGACCAGGGATATCTTTCCCCGTATTTTGTCACTGACGCGGAGAGGATGGAAGTGCTTCTGGAAGATCCTTATATACTGATCCATGAGAAAAAGATCTCTTCCTTAAAGGATCTTTTGCCCTTATTGGAAAAAGTCGCCCGGGCGAGCAAGCCGTTGCTGATCCTGGCTGAAGAAGTTGAAGGAGAAGCCCTGGCTCTTTTAGTTGTGAACAAGCTTAAAGGGGTATTTGTTTCCTGCGCGGTCAAAGCTCCGGGATACGGCGACAGGCGGAAAGCCATGCTTGACGATATCGCTGTGCTTACCGGCGGAAAAGCTTTCTCCGAAGAGCTGGGAGAAAAGCTGGAGAATATCACCCTTGACGACCTTGGCCGGGCCAAGAGGATCAAAGTCGACAAGGAAAACACCACCATCGTTGAGGGAGCCGGCAAGACCGCGGCCATTAACGGCCGGATCGCTCAGATCAAGAAACAGATCGCGGATTCCGATTCCGATTACGATAAAGAAAAACTCCAGGAAAGGCTGGCCAAGCTTTCCGGAGGAGTGGCGGTGATCAACGTCGGAGCGGCGACCGAGACCGAGATGAAGGAAAAGAAGGCCCGGGTCGAGGACGCTTTGCACGCTACCCGCGCGGCTACCCAGGAAGGTATCGTTCCCGGCGGCGGAGTGGCATTGCTGCGCACGCTTCCCGGACTGGACAAACTCAAGCTGGAAGGCGACGAGAAGATCGGCGTGGATATTGTCCGTCGGGCGCTGGAAGAACCTATCCGCCAGTTGGTGGAGAACGCCGGACTGGAAGGGCCGATCGTGGTCCAGAGAGTAAAAGAAGGCAAGACCGGCTTTGGTTATGATGTCAGCCAGGACGCCTATGTGGACATGATCGAAGCAGGGATCATCGATCCGACCAAAGTGACCAGATCCGCTCTGCAGAACGCTTCCAGCATCGCTTCGCTCTTATTGACCACTGAAGCGTTGATCGCGGATAAGCCTGAAAAAGACGATAAGATGCCGGCTATGCCTCCCGGAGGCGGAATGGGCGGCATGGGTGGAATGGGCGGAATGTATTAAAGCCCGAAGTTAAAATCAAGGGGACGGTTCCTATTTTTTAAAAAGATTAATTCTGCAAAAAATAGGAACCGTCCCCTAGTTTTTTTCTTCAATTTTGAAAGCGCTTTCCTTGACAAAAGAGATTTCCTGTGGTATACTTGATAAAAATCTTTAGTTATTGACTGGCAAGGGGTTAACATGCAAAATATAATTGAGCTTTCCCGGAGTTTTAACTGGGTAGATATTCTGGTTTTTGTGATCTTTATCCGGGTGTTTTTTATCAGTTTAAAGCAGGGGCTGGGGGTTGAAACTTTCAAGCTTTTCGGCACGGTCTGCGGTTTATATCTGGCTTTGCATTATTATTCTTTTCTGGCGGATTTTCTTAACGGCGGCTCCGGCAGCAAAGATTCTTCCGGAATATTGCTGGAATTATCGGCTTTTATTTTGCTGTTTTTTCTGGGCTATTTGTTTTTCTGGTCGTTGCGCTTTTTTACCTTCCGCTTTGTCAGCGCCAAGATCGACGCTGAATTAAGCCGGTGGGGCGGTTTTGTCTTAGGCCTGGCCCGGGCGCTTTTATTTTCCAGCGTGGTCCTCTTCTCTTTGATCCTGCCCAAAGAAGAATATTTCAAGAACAGCGTGCGTTATTCTCTGTCCGGCAATTACATTTTAAAGATCGCGCCTTCCACCTATACTTTTATTTGGGAGAGTATAGTTTCAAAGTTCAACTCCGGAGAAACTTACAATAAAACTGTCAAGGAATTTACTTCCCCCGGGGCGGAACAAAAAAAGAAAAACAGATAAATCCTCTTTTAAGATTGTAATCCGCAGATTTAAAAAATGAAATTATCTTATTTTTACTCCAAGGTTCTAGAGTTCGGCATTGATAAAGACCCCCGCCAGGACAAAGCCAGGATCGCCGGATTCCCCGATACAGCCGTGCTTTACGGTTCTGGGGAAAAAGAAGTGCGCAAGGTTCTTGTGGGCATCGATATCGACACTTCCGAATTGCTCCTTGCCGATAAACTGCGCTCCGGCAAAGGGCTGGACCTGGTGATCTCGCACCATCCCCAAGGGCAAGCTTACGCCGGCCTGGCGCAGGTGATGCGCCTTCAAATCGACCTCCTGAAAAGTTTGGGGATCAACGAAAAAGTCGCTTCCGGATTGCTTGAGGAAAGGATCAATGAGGTGGAGCGTAAGATCTCCCCGGCTAACCATATGCGCGCGGTAGACAGCGCGCAGCTTTTAGACCTGCCGTTCATGTGCATCCATACTCCCGCTGACAACCATGTCTGGAGTTATTTGTGCGGGCTCTTTGCCCGGAGCAAACCGGATAAAGTCAGCCGGATCCTGGATATTTTAAAATCGATTCCCGAATATTCGCTGGCCGAATCCAGGTTTGCCGGGCCTAAGCTGATTCTGGGGAGCCCTGATCGGGCTTGCGGAAAGATCATGGTGGATATGACCGGGGGAACTGAAGGATCAAAGGACGTTTACAGCAAACTGCGCAAGTGCGGGATCAGGACTCTGGTTTCCATGCATTTAGGGGAAGAGCATTTCAAAAAAGTCAAGGATGCCGATTTGAACGTGATCGTGGCCGGACATATAGCGTCGGACACTTTAGGGCTGAACCTGCTTTTGGACAGGATCGAAAAGATCCACAAGCTTTCCGTTATCTGCTGCTCGGGGTTCACCAGATACCGAAGAATCTAATATGCCAGGATTAATAGAAGAGAACACCCTGAACGATATTCTGGCCCGGATCAATATCGTCGAGGTTATCGGGGAATATATCCCCTTAAAGCGCGCGGGCCGCAACTTCAAAGCCTGCTGCCCTTTTCACCAGGAAAAGACAGCTTCATTCGTGGTCTCGCTGGAAAAACAGATCTACCATTGTTTCGGATGCGGCGCCGGAGGCAATGTCTTTAATTTCCTGATGCAGTACGAGCGCCTGGAATTTCCCGAAGCTGTGGAGATCCTGGCTAAAAAAACCGGGGTGGTCCTGGCTAAAAACAGGATCTCCGGCCACAAGAATTCCGAAGCGCTCAGCCAGCTGCACAGAATAAACGATCTGGCCGCGGATTTTTATTGCGCTGGCCTATTCAGTTCAGAAGGAGCGAGAGCCCGGGATTACCTGATCAAAAGAGGGATCCGCCAGGAAACCGCGAAGCTCTGCAAGCTGGGTTTTGCCCGCCAGAGCTGGGATGCGCTTTGCGCCCATCTGAAAGCGAAGGGTTTCAGCCTCAGCCTGATCGAAAAAGCGGGGCTGGCCATTCCTAAAGAGGGCGGAGGCCATTATGACCGTTTCCGCAACCGGATAATTTTTCCGATCTTTGACGTCAAATCCGGCGCAATCGGTTTCGGCGCCAGGGTCATTGATGAAAGTCTTCCCAAGTACATCAATTCTCCGGAGACCCCGGTTTACAGGAAAGGCCGTAACCTATACGGGCTGAATCTGGCCAAGGAAGCGCTCAGGGAATTTGATTTTGTGGTGGTGGTGGAAGGTTATCTGGATTGCATTGTTCCTTACCAGCACGGATTGCGCAATATCTGCGCCTCGCTGGGCACGGCATTGACCCCGGAACAGGCGCGCTTGATCAAAAGATACACCCATAACGTGGTCATGGTCTATGACGGAGACCTGGCCGGGGAGCTGGCTACTTTGCGCTCTTTGGATATTTTCATCGAAGAGGAGATGAGCGTCAGGATCGCGGCTCTTCCTTCCGGGTATGACCCGGACACTTATGTCCGGAAATTCGGGATCGACAGCCTGAACAAACTGATCAAAGACTCCGACGACCTTTTCGATTACCAGTTAAAAGTCCTCAAGCGCAAATTCGACACCCGGGATTCCGAGGGCAAAGCCAGGATCGCCTCGATAATGCTGGCGACTATTAAAAAGCTCAAAAACTTCATACTGCGCGACGAGTATATCCGCAAGCTTTCCGGAAAGCTCGATGTGGAAGAATCTTTCGTGCGCGATCTTTTTAACTCCCTGAAAGGGGAAAGCGCGATCTCCGGAGCTGCGGTTTCCGAGAGCTTTGCCAAGCTCTCCAAAACCAACCCAACCGAGAAGCTTTTGATGAAGCTGATGCTGGAGGAGAGCGCGTTGATCTCCGAGATCAAAGGCAAGATCGAGCCGGCTGATTTTCAGGACAAACTGATCGCCAGCATAGTCAAGACCATGTTCGACCTGGCCACCGAAGGGAAAAATTGCACCGCCAATAATCTTTTGAACTATCTGAGCGGGGAAAATCTCTCGCAGATGGTCTGCGAGTCCACTTTTATGCCCGAAGTATCCGACCTGGAAAAAGAAAAGGTCGTCGAAGATTGCATCATTCGCCTGAAAAAGAACAGGATGCTGCTCAGAAGAAAAAAACTGCAGGAAGAAATAAGGCTGGCCGAGACTTCCGGCGACCAAAATGAACTTAATAAATTGAAAGAAGAATTCAATACGCTGATCAAAAAGGGGTAAGAGAGGAAAAATATGAAGAAGAAAGTTTTCGTCAAAGTGCCATACACCAAGGAAGACGTCGAAAAAATAATCGCCCTGGGCAAACAGAAAGGCTTTATCACTTACGATGAGGTCAACGATATGCTGCCGGACGGGGTATCCTCTTCCGAAGACATCGACCATATTTTCGACATCCTGGGCAACGAAGATATCCCCATCGTCGAAAGCCAGGAAGAAGCCGAGCCGGAAAAAGCGGCGGCCGCTTCCAAGGACGAGATCATGGCTGAGCCGGCCAAATCCGAAGAGCAGTTTTTCCCCCTGGATGACCCGGTAAAAATGTACCTTAAACAGATGGGATCGATCTCTTTACTGACCAGGGACGAAGAAATAACCCTGGCCAAGAAGATCGAGGACGCGGAAACCAAATTCGCCGAATCGGTCCTGGCGACAAAGTTCGCCCGGGCTCAGATCCTGGCGATCGTGGACGAGATCTTTGAGGGGAAATTGAACCTCGAAGAAGTGATGAAGGGCGAGATCAAGACCAGCATTAAAAGCATATTAAACAAATATCAAAGGATCTGCGAGAGGCTTAAACGGACCCGCAGCCTGGATAAATCGCTCGAGCTTTTCTTCCAGTTCAATTTTACTACCGCGGTGATCGAGAAAGCTATCGCTGCCCTTTCCCGCCTGGTCAAAGAGCTTGACGTTCTGGAGCGCAACAAAAAGCGCAACAACGGCCGTCGGCTGGAGATCATCAGGCTGATCGGAGAGCCCTACGCCAGGATCAAAGAGCAGATGAAAGCCATCAAGATCTGCCATGTCAAATTCAACCACGCCAAGGAAAAGCTGGTCGCCGCAAACCTGCGCCTGGTGGTGAGCATCGCCAAAAAATACAATAACCGCGGGCTCTCTTTCCTCGATCTGATCCAGGAAGGCAATATCGGGCTGATGCGGGCGGTGGAGAAATTCGAATACAAAAGAGGCTATAAATTCTCCACTTACGCCACCTGGTGGATCCGGCAGGCGATCACCCGGGCTATCGCCGACCAGGCCAGGACCATCAGGATCCCGGTGCACATGACCGAGACGATCAATAAGATCATCCGCTTTACCCGGATGTTTTTGCAGAAATACGACCGCGAGCCCAATCCAGACGAGATCGCCGCCAAGATGCGCCTTTCCCAGGACAAAGTCAAAGCCATACTTAAATTCGCCCAGAAGCCGATCTCGCTTCAGATGCCTATAGGAGACGAAGGGGATACTCATTTCGGAGATTTTATCCAGGATAAAAAGATCGCCTCTCCGGCCAACACCGCGGTCAGGTCCATGCTCAAAGAAGAGATGAATTCGATCCTGAACACCTTGAACGACAAAGAGAAAAAGATCCTTGTCCTGCGTTTCGGGATAAACGACGGCTGCCCCCGGACTCTGGAAGAAGTGGGCAATATCTTCAAGGTCACCAGGGAACGGATCCGCCAGATCGAAGCCAAGGTCCTGAAGAAACTCAGGCATCCCACCCGCTCCCGAAGGCTGCGGTCATTTCTCGACATGAGCCTGGCTCATGAAAGGGAATACTAGGGGAGATGAATCTCTTAGTCATTTTGTTTCTGGGAATAGCGCTGCTTTTTCTGGGTTATTTTTTCTACGGTTCTTTTCTAAGCCGGCTGTTGGGGCTGAAAAACGAAACGAAGACCCCCGCTTTTGAATTCTCGGACGATCTCGATTTTGTTCCCGCCAATAAATATTATCTTCTCGGCCAGCATCTTTCGGCTATCGCCGCAGCCGGACCGATCGTCGGGCCGATCCTGGCCGGGATGTGGTTCGGCTGGGCGCCTACGATCGCCTGGATAATTTTCGGCGGGATATTCATCGGCGGAGTCCATGATATGGTCTCCCTGGCGGCATCGCTCAGGCACCAGGGAAAATCCATCGCCGAAGTGATCAAGAGTTCCCTGAACCGCCGCGCCTACGTCTTGTTTTTGCTTTTTATCTGGTTCTCTTTAATTTATATCATCACCGCTTTTACCGATATAACCGCCAGCACTTTTGTCGAAGCGCAAAGAGGGCCGGCAGTGGCGTCATCTTCAATGATGTATCTGGTCCTGGCCCTGGCCATGGGGATATCGGTCAGGATCTTCAAGCCCGCGCTGTCCCTGGCCACCCTGGTTTTTATTCCTTTTGTGTTTTTATGCATTTTTCTGGGGCCGGTCTTCCCCCTGCGCCTGCCGCCGAACTCCTGGCTGGACCCGCGGACCAGCTGGGACATGATCTTGCTGGTTTATTGTTTTATCGCTTCGATAATCCCGGTGTGGCTTTTGTTGCAGCCGCGGGGATACCTGGGAGGGTTTTTCCTTTCCGCTACCGCTTTGGCGGCTTTCATCGGAATAATCGTCACCAGCTTCAGCCATAAATTGCTGGTTTGCTTCCCGGCATTCATCGGCTGGGTCAACCCCGCGGGAATGCCGCTATTTCCGATCCTTTTTACCACGGTAGCTTGCGGCGCCTGTTCGGGATTCCATTCTATTGTCTGCTCGGGGACTACCTCCAAACAGGTCTCCCGGGAGCCGGAGGTCAAGCTGATCGGGTACGGCGGGATGCTCCTGGAAAGTTTTGTGGCTCTGATCGCTTTGAGCACCCTGCTTATAATCTCGTCCGGCCAGGCCCAGAAATTAAACGATCCTAACCAGATCTACGCTAACGGTATCGCGGTCTTTTTGAAAAATCTGGGAATAAACAAAGAATTCGCCCTGAATTTTGCCCTCCTGGCTTTTGCCACTTTTGTTTACGACACTCTTGATGTGGCTACCCGCCTGGGGCGCTATATTTTTCAGGAAATAAGCGGGCTGAAGGGCAAGGCCGGAGCATCTTTTGCCACCTTGCTGACCCTTTTTCTTCCTTTGGTGTTCTTGACCAGAAAGTTCGTTGATCCCCAGGGAAATGTCATTCCGGCCTGGAAAGCTTTCTGGACGGTCTTCGGCTCCAGCAATCAGCTTATGGCGGCAATGACCCTGTTGGGGTTAAGCGTCTGGCTTTTTAGGCAAAAATCCAGGTTTTTGTTCGCGTTCTTACCCGCGGTATTCATGACCCTGGTTGCGGTGCTTTCTTTGTTGTATGTGCTTAACGGGTGGTGGTCACAGGTTTTAACCGGCTCAAAATCAATCCTTGACCCAATGGCTATGACCGGATTGATCCTTTTGGTCTTAGCTTTTCTGCTGATCGCCGAAAGCCTCAAGATATTTGTCAAAAACAGATTTGGCCGCGCGAAGACTGCTTGAAGATCATGAAAAAAACGCTCTTGATGCTGATCTTGTATTTTTTGGTCGCGGGAATTTCCTTGGCCCGAAACCCTTCCCGGATATGCTTCGGCAAAACCTGCGTGGATCTGGAGATCGCGGATACCGAATCCTCCCGGGCCAGGGGCTTGATGTTCAGAGAGGATCTACCGGAGAACTCGGGAATGCTTTTTGTTTTTCCCGAAGAAGGCATCTACAGTTTCTGGATGAAAAATACTTTGCTTTCGCTGGATATGATCTGGCTGGACAAAGATTTAAAAGTAGTGCAGATTAAATCCTCTGTCCCGGTATGCGCTACTCCTGAGTGCCCGAGTTACGACCCTCAGGTAAAAGCAAAATACGTGTTGGAGGTGAACGCCGGATTCGCCCTGCGCCACGGGATTCTGATTAACGACAAAGCCTTTCTGCAATAATGGTTGATCTGAAAAAAGACCTTAATTCTTCGCAGCTTGAAGTTGTCAACGCCACTGAAGGGCCTGTCCTGGTGATCGCCGGAGCCGGCTCGGGAAAGACCCGGGTCATCGAATACCGGGTATTGAATTTGATCCGCAAGAACGTCTCCCCGGGGTCGATCTTGCTTTTGACTTTCACCCGCCGCGCGGCTAATTCCATGCTTTCCCGGGCCTCCAGCCATGAGCCCAAAGCCAGGCTTGTAGAAGGCGGGACGTTCCATTCTTTCGCTTATTCCGTGCTCAAGGAAAATTCCCGGTTGATCGGCTTTGATAATTTTTCCATCCTTGATGAAGATGACTCCCAGGAAGCCGTCGGTCTGGCCGCTAAAAAACTGGGGGCCTACGACGTGGATAAAAAATTCCCCAAAAAAGACACTCTTAAAAAGATCATCAGCATGTCGGTCAACAAAGAAAAGGGGATCTCCGAGGTTTTAGAAAAAGAGTACCCGGACTACTTGGATTACGCCAGCCTGATCGAGCGGATCAAAAACGATTACCAGCGCTATAAGATCGAGAAATGCTATTTTGATTTTGACGATCTTTTGATTTACCTGAAAATCCTTTTGACCAAGAAAGAAGATCTGAGAAAGAAGCTTTCCGAAAAATATAAATATATCATGATCGACGAATACCAGGATACCAATAAACCCCAGGCAGCGATAACCTATTTATTAGGCAAGGACCACAACAACGTCATGGTCGTGGGAGACGACGCCCAGAGCATATACGGCTTCCGGGGCGCCAGCCACGAGAATATCATGGAGTTCGCCAAGCTTTTCCCGGCCTGCCGAATGATAAAGCTCGAGGCCAATTACCGCAGCCACCAGAAGATCCTTGATGTGGCCAACGCGGTGCTTTCGGACATGAAAAGCAAATTTTCCAAGAATCTGGTATCGGTCGGAGATAAATCCGGGGAAAAGCCTGAGCTGTTGCTCTTCCGCAACGCCTACGAAGAAGCGGAGTGGATCGTTGAAAAGATCCGGATTCTGCGCGACGAAAAGGTTGATTTCTGCCACCAGGCCGTCCTTTTCCGCTCGGCGTATGTTTCCATCCCGCTGCAGGTGGAATTGGAAAGGCAGGGGATACCTTTTCAGGTCTTCGGCGGGATGAAGTTCTACGAGACCGCTCATGTCAAAGACCTGATCAGCCATTTGAAAGTGGTTGCTAATCCCAGGGACGAACTGGCCTGGATCAGGATCCTGACCCTGCTCGAGGGGGTCGGCCAGGTGACCGCGCGCAATATAGTCTCGGGCTTTGACCAAAAACTGGATTTTCCGGACCTGGTCAAAAAGTCATTGTCCGGCCAAAGCCGGGGCAAGAAATACGAGCCCGGCCTGCGCCGGCTCAGAGAAGCGCTGGAAAGCGCCGCGCCGCAAAAATCAATAAAGATCCACGAGATGTTCGCTTTGCTCATGGATTATTACTATCCTATCCTCAAGGAGAAGTTCGACGACTGGCAGCAGAGGATAAACGATCTGGAGGCGCTTAAAGATATTTCCCGAAAGTACACTTTGCTCCAGGATTTCCTGGCTGATTTTGCCATTGACCCTCCGGAAAAAAACTCGGCAGTTTTGACGGCCGAAAACGAAGAAAAACCGATTTGCCTGTCGACCATACATTCCGCTAAAGGGCTGGAATGGGACTGCGTATTTTTGATCGGACTGGTCGAAGGGGTCCTGCCGGTCAGCTTTTCCCTGGGCGACGAAGAATCGATA
>JBFZAG010000039.1:0-22063 GCA_041309145.1 Candidatus Omnitrophota bacterium
TTATTCTGACCATCATTGTGGTATCGATCGCTTTGACATTTGCCAGAAACGAAAATTATCTTAAGGTGAACGCGACCGTCTCGGAGGTCTTTAATCAGTCGGTGGCAGATATAACCAGATAAGGGAAAGCATATGAGAGCTAAAACCGAAAAAGGACAGAGCATACTGGAATACGTGATCGTGCTTACGGTGATCGTCGCCGCGATCGCGGCGGCTTCGGGCTTTATGCACAGCAGCATACAAGGCGGGATGAACAGGGCCGGAGATTCGATAGTGAACTCGCTGAATGTAGGCTCAGGGGGATAAAGATGAAAAAAGCCCAAAGCATGCTGGAATATCTGATCACCATTACCGTGATAATCGCCGCGATCATGGCGGCGTCAAGCAATTTCGGAAGCCGGGTGCAAGAAGGAACTGAGGCTGCCGTGGGTTCAATAGAAGGTTTGCTCAGCGCGAACCCGGTTATAAGCTCGGCCGGAGGCGACGGTACTGGTGGAAGCGGCGGAACTAGTGGCGGTGGTAACGGGGGTTTTGGTGGCGGTGGTGGTTTTGGCGGTGGCGGCGCAGGAGGAAGATAGAAATGAAAAAAGCCCAGAGCATCATAGAATATCTGATCATGCTTACGGCGATAGCCGGCGCGATTATCCTGGCATCCAGCAGCCTGGGCGCCAAAATACAGTCAGGCCGGAATGTCGCCGCTACTTCTATAGGGAATTCGTTTGGATTGACCCCGAGCGTAGCTCCGGCAACTCCGGTGAACCCGGGAAACTCAACCGATCCGGTCATTCTCGGGTCTGACGCTCAGGTGACTATTCCGACCAGTGTTTATTTGACCCCCCAGCAAATCAGGGATTTGGTTGCGGTGGGGATACTGATCGGCGGCAGAAACAACTATGATCCCGCTGACAGGACAATAGAGATAATCGGGACATTAACGCCTGCGCAACAGGCTGTAATTGACAGAATCCAGGGAGAGGTGAGACATGGTTAAGGTCAGCCGGAACAGGCGGCAAGTAAGATCAGGCTGGAACAGGGAAAAAGCTCAGAGCGTGATCGAATACGCGTTATTGATCGCGGTGGTAGCCATGGCTTTTGCGGCGATGCAGGTCTATGGCCAGAGGGCGGTCAACGCCAACATCAAGCTCATTCAGGATAGAGTGAATACCGGGCCGTAATTATCTTAAACCGTAAACAAAAGAAAGGGAGGTAAAAGATGCGTAATAAAAGGGGGCAGAGTATCTTGGAATACGTGATCGTCCTGACGGTAGTTGTGGCAGCAATCGCCTTTGGGGCAAACACGTTCATGAAAAAGGCAGTGGAAGACGGGGTAGACGACGCGGCTGGATCTGTTGATGACGCCACCAACAGATTGCCCGGAGCGCGGTAAAAATTAATTTAAGTAAAACTAATAACTGGGAGGTGAAAAGATGTTTAATCGGAAAGGTCAGAATGTGCTGGAGTACTCTATACTGATCGCCTTAGTCGTGGGCGCGGCAATAGCCATGCAGACTTACGTGAAAAGAGGTCTTCAGGGAAGGGTGAAAAACGCGGTTGACCATGTCGGGAGCGCCAACACTGTCGCAGGGACGTCGTTGGATTTTACCGCCGAACAGTACGAGCCTTATTATACTGATTCCGTCGCGGATATCACTAGCAATTCGGCAAAAAATCAGGCCTATCAGCCTAACGGCGTGATGAACAATAACGGAATTAACGAAATAACTCAAAAATTGAGCGGCTCTTATGACAGGTCAAATTATGCCGGAGCTGACCCTGCCAAAAACTAATAAGGATAATTTTAAAACAGGAGGGAGAGAAAAATGTTAAATCGAAAAGGGCAGAGCACATTGGAATACGCTATAGTCGTGGCGATCATTGTCGGCGGGCTTTTGGCCATGCAGTTTTACGTCAAGCGCGGTTGGGAGGGCAAATTAAAGACCGCTGCCGATGACATGGGCGAGCAGTTTGAGCCGGCAAAGTTCACCGCTAATTATAATCTTAACTCGCAATCAGGCGTCAGGCAAACGGTCCAGAACAGGATAACTACGACAACTCACACGCAAAACGCGCAGAATACCAAGACCGGTCAGGATGCCGTGACCGCCTGGACTACAGGCTCCGGCGCGGATCTGTATGAGGGCCAATAGAGCGCCGGCCGGGAGCCGGAAAGCCCAGAACACGGTGGAATACGCTATTTGCCTGTCCGCAGTTCTCTTGGCGGTTATAGCTATGACCACCTATGTCAAGCGGGGGATTTCCGGCCGTTACAAGAATGTTGTTGACGCTGCGACCATAAGCGCCGAGGCGGATCAGTACGAGCCGTACTATTATTCGAGCGACTTCGCGGTGGAATCGTCTAAAAATACTGCTCAGACTATCGGCAACCGGGGCGCGCGGTTCAACACTTTCACCGCGAATACCACAGTGGACGGCGCCGTGGATTATACTTTGTTTGAGGGCGAAGAATAACGATCATTTTCCCGGCGGAGTTAAGCCGGGGAAATGATGAGGGGAACATCTCTCCGCTGTCCGGCGGGTCGCCTGCGGCAGGAGCATAACTTTTAAGAAAAATGAAAAGAAAAGGCCAGAGCTTCCTGGAATACTCTTTGCTCATAGGCTGCATCGCGATAACCCTTTTTGCGATGCAGACCTATTTGAAAAGAGGGATCCAGGGGGTGGTAAAATCAACCAGCGACGACCTGGGCTCTCCCGTATTGGCCGCAGTGGGTAGAGAAGCTCAAGTTGAGGGGGCCAGGTCAAAAGGCCGGTATGAGCAAATTCAACCGACAACAATAACTCATAACCAGGATATTCTTACCAATGAGTGGGCCAGAGGGGAAAGAGGGTTTCAGATCAATGAGGACCTCCGGGTGACTGAAGGTGAATTTACGGTGACTCAAAAGATAAAAACTTATTCCGATTACAACAGTAGAAGCAGCAAAGATGCCGCAATCCCGGCAAATCCGGGGAAATAAACGGCAGCGAGCTTGAAAAATGAAAAACTGCAGATCAAAAGGACAATCCACGCTGGAATACGCCTTTTTGGTGGCTATTATAGCCGCGGGAGTTATCGGGATGCAGTTTTACATGAAAAGGGCTTTCCAGGGCAGGGCTAAGCAGGCTGCGGATGAAATAAGCGAGCCCTATGATTCCGAGCTCATGCGGGCATCGACGATCGCCACCCTAGTTCATGGCAATATTTTCGTAAATTCAACGATTAATCAGGTAGGTAACCCTGAAGACGAAACATACGAGATAGAATCGCATATTACCCAGCATGAGGAAGTGAATAAAGTTGGCGGCGAGAGTTTAAACCCATGGTAAATTTTAACCGGAGCAAAGAAAAGCAACAAAGATACAGCAATAGCGGCAAATCCGGGGAAATAAGCGGCAGCGAGCTTAAAAAATGGAAAAATACAGAGCAAAAGGACAATCTACCCTGGAATACGCTTTATTAGTGGCTATTATAGCCGCTGGCCTTATCGGGATGCAGTTTTACATGAAAAGGGCTTTCCAGGGCAGGGCTAAGCAGGCTGCGGAGGAAATAAGCGAGCCCTATGATTCCGAGCTCATGCGTAGATCTTCTATCGCCACCACCGTGCAGACCGATATTGCCGTAGATTCAGATAGCAGGACGGTAAACACCGGTGATCCGGATGACGAAGAATACGAGATAGAATCGCATATTACCCAGCATGAGGAAGTGAATAAAGTTGGCAGCGAGCGTTTAGACCCATGGTAAAATTTAACCGGAGCGGAAAAGACATGGTTGATCATAAAGGGCAAAGCCTGGTCGAGGTGGCGGTTTTCGGCTCTTTTCTTCTGTTGGTCCTGGGTTTTTTGCTCTCTCAGGGCCTGCAGTATAATTATTACCAGGAAGTAAAAATGGAGGCTTTTCGCCGGGCCCTGCGAACGGCCGCCGGATCAAGCATCTCCAAACAGCATACGGTGGACCTGCGCAAAGACGTGCATTTTCCCGATCCTTCGGATATGTTCGCCCTGGGGCAAAGAACCGAGATCCGCTCGTCCTCGGGAATTATCTGGAGCAATAATTCCAACCAGCTGGATTTTCAAACTCCCGAGACCACCCCCTCATCGCAATATGTTTTTAATCCGGACAGCCCGCTTGTCAGTCCCGTTTACAAGAACTACACTACTTCAGATCTGGAAATTCATGATGGGAGGATAATTTCGCAAAGAAACGCGATCCTTAACGGGGTTACCGAGCCTTACTATGTGGGCGACGTGTCCCAGACAAGGGTGTATCAGCCGGACCCGCTGAGCACCAAACAAGTCATGGTCTTAATGAATACCCTTATCCCGGATTGCGAAGAAGAGTATTGTGAAAAAGATATTTTGGGCTCAGTGGAGTATAACGCCAATAGGGGCGGCATACAGTATTGGCCGGTTTTTAATGTCACTCAGGGAGAAGTCGGCCAGCCGCCAGGCGCAATCGCCTTTCAAAATGACGAGGCCGGCCAGCTAAATAAAACCCTGGGCATGCAGCAGGTGACGAATAAAGTCATCCATAAAGACAGGGGTCTTACTTTGAACGAAAACGCCGATATGCGCAGCAGCATCGAGGCATTAAATAACGTTGAGCACATAGAGCATGTTATAATGACGCGAGACGGCGAAGACAACCAGATTTTTGAATTTGGAGATGCCGAGCCTTCGAAAACATGGATAACCCCAAAAAATTAAAAGCCCAGGTCAGCCTGGAATTCGCGGCCACTTTTGTGATGCTGGTTCTGTTTGTCGTCCTGGTCGCCAAGATGTTCGCCTGGTTCCAGGGCAGAATAGTCGACCGGCATCAGGCTTACGAGGTCACCCGCTCAATGGGCCCGGGAGACGCAAGCGGCAGGGTCGAGTTCTTTAATGAGGGCAACGGAAAAAGACCACTGGACGTATTCAATGAAAACTAGTAAAATAAATAATAGGATCTTAAGAGGAATGTCTTTGATCGAATACGCGATGCTTGTCGCGGTTGTGGCCGTTTCTTTGATCGGGATGCAGATTTATTTAAAAAGGGCGGTTTCCGGCAAATGGAAACAGTCGATCGATATATTCGGCTACGGCAGGCAGTACGAGCCCGGACTCACCGGCAATTAAATATTCGCAGCGGCAAATAATCAACTAAGAGGCTTATATGATGTTGATCCTGATCTTCATTCTATTTTTAGGGTCGATCGGATACCTGGCCTATGTGGGCATACCCGTAGGCACGACCAAATATTCCAAGATCCAGCAGAAAAGAATGGACCGGACCGGGTCCCAGCTTGACCGCCTGTTCATGGCTAACCAGGGGCGCAAGATGCTGCCTTTCTTTACCATATCCCCGGTGGTCCTGGCGGTGACAGGGTATATTTTGTTGCGCAGATTTCCTTTGATCGGGATCGGCGCCGGCCTGGCCGTGGGGTTCATTATTCCCGCGGCAATAATGAAAAACATGGCTTTCCGGCGCAGGCTGAAATTCCAGGGGCAGCTGGTAGACGCCTTAATGATCCTTTCCAGCGCCTTAAAGGCGGGGATGAGCTTAAACCAGGCTTTTGAGATACTGGTCGAAGAAATGCCTGACCCTATGTGCGAAGAGTTTGCCCTGGTGGTCCGGGAGAACAGCATGGGCGTCCCGCTGGATGAATGCCTGGATAATCTGAGGAAAAGGATGCCTTTGGACGATCTGGGGCTGATAACTTCCGCGGTTTCCGTGGCCCGCGAGACCGGCGGAAATTTAACCGAAATTTTCTCCCAGTTAGTGGTTACCATAAGAGAGAAGATCAAGCTGGAAAGAAAAGTCCGGGCTTTGACCGTGCAGGGCCGGCTCCAGGGGCTGATCATGTGCATCCTGCCGATCGCTTTTGCTTTGTTTGTAAAGCAGGTCAACCCGCAAAGTTTCGATATAATGCTTAACAGCCCTATTGGCCGGAAGCTTTTGATCTGGGCGGCATGTTCGGAAATAATCGGCATAATCCTGATCAGAAAATTAAGCAAGGTCGAGGTGTAATATGATGTTGGTGTTGGCGACGATATTATTATTCTTGAGCATCAGCACGGCTATTTTCTTGTTAAGCAGCAAAAGCGTGCTGGAAGAAGTTTCTTTGCCTCGAGAGATGAAGGGCCAGGAAGAGGCTAAGAAATTCAATACCAAAGAGGTTTTGAGCTTTACCGCAAAATTCACCGACCGGCTGGTGGCAAGATCGAAATTCTCGGAAAGCATCAAGAATAAGTTATACGCTGCCGGACGGCCTTTGAACACCAGCCAGTTTATGGCCATGAAATTTTTATCCACGGTCTGCCTGCCCCTGGGGCTGTACTTCCTTTTTCAACCCCCGCCCTGGATCCTGATCCTGGTTATGGTCATAGCCTATTTCCTGCCTGATCTCTGGCTTAACGGCCAGATCAAAAAAAGGAAAAGAGAAGTTTTAAAAGATCTTCCGTACGTGATCGACCTTCTGAATATCTGCGTTGGCGCGGGGCTTGATTTCATGGTTGCGGTCAATCATGTCATCAAGGAGTTCCGGGCTTGCGTCTTGGTAGAGGAATTGAAAGTTCTGGTCAGGGAGATCCAGATGGGGCTTTCCCGCAGGGACTCACTTAAGAACCTGGCTTCGCGGGTTAAGACCCAGGAGATCAATTCTTTTGTCCGCACTTTGCTCCAGGCTGACCGGATGGGCACTCCGATCACTTCCGCGCTCAAAATGCACGCTGAAGAATTACGCGACATCCGCTTTCAAAAGGGTGAGGAAATGGCCTTAAAAGCGCCAATAAAACTCTTATTCCCCCTGCTTTTCTTTATTCTGCCCGTGGTTTTGATCATAGTTGCCGGCCCAATATTGATCCAGTTCACCCAGGGCGGCCAGCTAAAGTTCTAATCCTCTCATCTAATTACCTTAATTTAACAGAAAACATAAATTGGACATTTTTTTGTAAATTGGACAATATTTTAAAGTTTTAAAAATGTCCAATTTGTAAAAATGCGTGATGTAAGCTTCGAACTAAAGTGGGAAACTTTGCACGAGCTAAGTGGTTTGAGGATAGTTCTAACTCAAACCTGGCTGAGGTTTGTCTTAAATTTGGATGAAGATACTGGCAATGAGGGTAGGTTTTCTGGAAAAAAAACAGACAGGTTTTTAGAAAAAATGGTAGGCAAGTTTTTGTTCTTTTGAACGAATCTTGAGGTTCAAAATCTCGTTTCAAAACGGCTTTTTATTGTTTTTGAAAGGGTTTTCTTTCGGATTAAAACTTCGTATTGACAAGTACTTATATATATGTTATATTTATTATGCCGAACGAAAAGGTTGTCCCTTCTAAAAAATTTCTGGGATAGCAAAGCCACGGAACTCTCGACGATAACTAGGCTGCCGAAACGGTGACTAGTTATTTTTTTTTCAATCTTCATAATTAGATTTACAAAGTTTATCCAAAGTTTTTTTATTTTTATTATTATAATAATAATAAAATAAAATGAATACCCAGGACAAGGCTGTGATGAAGACCAAATACCCCAGATGGATCAGAGTGATCGCTGCGCTGGTCGTCTTGGTCTTTTTGCCTGAGCAGGCTTCCTGGGCCATGGGCTATGATCCGACCATCCTCTGGGCGCCTAAGCAGTTGATGGGAACAGGCCAGGAAGGGTATGTTTCCAACTTCGTAGCCGAGAACATCAAGCGCTCCCTGGATTTCCTCGCCAACAAACCCCTGCAAAAAATCAAAATATCCGAAAACCTGGTAGTCGATGGGGTGGATAATCCCAAAGATAAGAAAGTAATCAGCGTTCGCGAAGTAAAAAAGATCTACGACTGGTTAAGAAGCTCATCCACCCAGGTCAGCAATTATTGCGGGGTCTATGCCCTGAACAACTTTTTGAAATACCGCCAGAAGACCGCCAACCAGTATGAGTTGACCTTGCAGGTTGTTATGGTGGATATTTTAAGCGGCAACATCAAAGATTACAAGGGCCAGCTCAGGTCGACCCTTTTCGCGATCCAGAAAGTAGCCGGAGGGTTCGGATTCGAGCTGGAAGCTTTCAAGGTCAAGCCTCAGGAATTGATTGATGAAGCCCTGAACAAACTTACCCCTTTTATCGCCCACCTCAACTCCGAACATTTCATCCTTGTCACCAGGATAACCCCGGAAAAGATCTATTATCTTGAAAAAGAAAAAGAAGAATTTATCGCCAAGGAAGAAGTTCCGGAAAAATTCAGCGGCTATATGCTGGCGGAAAAAGCCAAAATAAAATCTCCCAGGGCAAGCTTAGCTTTGGCCAGCAAACAGGAAACGCTCAAAGTAAAAGGCGGAAGCGATCCTTTTGCCGCTATTGGCGACCTAACCCGGAGCTTAAGAGGCGCAGTCAACACAGCCAGGAGTTCAGCCGGCTCAACTGTAAGTTCGGTAAAAACTTCGGTCGGGTCAGCTGCAAGTTCGATCAAAACTTCGGCCGGGTCAGCTGCAAATTCGATCAGCAGTTCGGCCGCGTCCTTAGCGAGCAATGCCGCCAGGGTCCATGGCGAAAGAATGCAATCTTTGAATTCCTGGACCACCCAGAAAAGTTTAGAGTACGACAATTATAACAAACAGTTTGGCCCTGTTGGCGGGGCAGTGCTCACGGGCGTGGGTGCAATAACCAATCCCATTATTACCGCGGCTACCGGAATTCAGCCGGGAAGTGCTGGCGCCCAGCAGTTGGGCGCTAAGGTAGATAAAATAACCGGCGGCGGTCTTCCGGGCGGCGGGATGTTGAGCGCCTGGACAAAATTAGGGCTGGGTCGGGATCTTCAGGATCCTAACACCCAGCTTACGGGTTTGGATAGATTCGATCCCCTGGCTTTTGCCAAAGTGGGATTGTTTGCTATATCAGGCGGATATGGAGCTGCGGCTATTACCGGAGCCACCACTGCTGCCGGAGCGGCGATCACTGTTGCCGGAACCACGGGCTGGAGCACAGCAGGTTTGTATGCCGGAACAATGGCAACCGGAGCAGGTTTGAGTATGGGGCTTTCCAACCTGGCCGGTTACGCCACAACCGGAAAATGGATGAGCAGTGATCAGTTAATAGAAGCAGGGGTAACGGGCGGAATTGGCGGCTTTACTCTTTTAGGGCTCGGGCCGATAGCAAGCACTTTATCTAAAAGCAGCGCGCTCGCGACAATAGCCAGTAAATTTCCAACCACGAGTTTAACTTCTTTAGTCAATCCTTTCGTGCGGGGGGCGACTAACTGGAACACTGTCGTATTGACAGGTTTTAAGGCCGCAACCGTAACCTACCCGATATTTGTTGCCGGCCCGACTGAGATCATGGCGAATTTAGCCTACAGCGCCGGATATACTCAGGTCGGAGATGTTTTCGCCGCGCCGAATAAATTTGTAGCCAGGGGGCTAATGGGAACGCGCGACATAGTCGGCGGAGGCTTGCAGTGGACAGACGAGAATATTACCCATACCGGGATCGGCGACAAGCTCTGGAATGAAAAAACCGGGATGTTCAAAGGCGCTACCACGGCCTACAAGGGCTGGGATAAAAGCAATGAATCTTACTGGGTCAGGACAGTCGGAGACGACAATTTTAAATATATCGTTAAGCCGGCATCGACAACGGTTGTGGTCGCCGCTTTAGCCTTGGCTACCGGCGGGACCGCTTCAGTCCTGGCGGGAGGAACTTTTACCGCCGGAGCTACTACTATTGCCACCACCGCGGGAACTTTAGCTCCCTGGACAGTAGGCGGCAATATATTGATCAATGGTGCGGGTAAATATTTTGCTACCGGCAAGGCGCCTACAGCCCATGAATTTGCTTCCTGGACTATCGGCGGAGTTGGAGAGTCTTTTGCTTTAGCTGTGCCGGTTGCGGGGTTGCAATGGGCAAGTAAGTCATACCAGTTATATAAAGCTAAGGACATAGTTCAAGTCGGAACCTCTACCGCTAATAAAGTAGAAAATGTCGGCACCCTCAATCGTTTTGTCAACGTAATGAAAAATCCATTCAGATTGAACACGGAGATAAAGGTTATCCAGCCCACATTGAACGCTTTGCGCAGTTCCAGCCTTTTAACCAAAATACAGGCTCCCTGGACATTGGGCTGCCAGCTGGGTAAGTTTGTGGCTATAGAAGGCGTTCCCCGGCTTGGCGCTTACGGGACTGCGGTAGGGTTATTGGATACCGCTTTTGTTTATAACGATAAGCAATTGATATGGGAAAAAGACGCAGCCGGCAAGGACGTATTAACAGGGATCCAGGGCGACTTTTTAGGATTAAGAGCCACAGAATTGAATTTTGGTTTAAAAGTTAAAGCCGGAGCCATGTCATTCGCTTCCTGGGCAGGATTAAGCGACAACAATGAGGCCAAGAAAATTTTTGATACCTCAGAAAGTTTATCTCAGATCTCCGCGGGAGCGAAATCGGGAGGCATAGCTTATCAGATAACCCATCCGGAAAAACTCGATGCAAATTATAAACCCCTGTTTTGGGGAGAAGGGGCGGTAAGAGCTCTGGCGGCTGTTCCTTTCCAGATGGGCGCTACCTCAGAAGGATTTGCGGCATTCCCGCATAGAGTTTGGGCTTCGACGCCATATTACACTAAAGCAGCTTATGATGAAGCAGGAATCGTAGGCGCGGCTGCTGCTTTTGCACAAGGCTCAGTGGTCAGCCCTATCTTCGGGGTCACCGGGTTTACATTCTCTATTGCCGAGTCCGGCATAAATACGGTTGGCGGTATTGGCGCAGCGTTTGGGTTAAGTTCCGGAGAGATCATCCATAGCGGCCATTTTTCGGATGCCACTTTAAATTATATCGGCAACGGCTTAAATTTTTTAGGCGGCAGAGTCGGCTTAGGCGAAGATTTAGGCGTAAGAGCAGTTAATTTCATTAATCCCGAAGGCGGCGTATATTCTATTGCCAGGAACAAGCCCGGAACAGGCGATAGCCCTTGGGCGGCTTTACAGGGGCGGATTGAAGCCGAAAGCACGGAAGAGGGGAGAAAATCCCTGACATACAATGGCGCGGATTATTTCCTGGCTAACATCTGGATGATGGGCGGGCTCAAAGAAGCAATAGGGTTAAGGCCGGAAAGCGTCGCAGATGGGAAGGCGACCAATCAAGGACGAGCTTTTGATGCGCCTTTTATCCGTTCTTATCAGCACCTTACCGGCGCGGTAATGGCCCCGATGCATATAGGTTCCAGCCCGGTAAGTGCGGCAAAACAGACTATCATGGGCAAGATCACCGGTCTGCCGATAGGGTATTCTGTCGCCGTAAAACAACAGCTTCACCAGGGAGTGCAAAGTTTATTCGGTCCGGCGTTAATTCCTTTGGAAAGCCGGACCCTGGCCGAGTATTTATTGCCGCGTTACCAGATGAACCGGGTTTTGACCGCGGTCTTTCCTACATTGACCAATCCCGAGCAACACAAAACAGCTGTGCAGGTTCAGGAACTCGAAAAATCGATCAGGGGCAGCAAGGGTTTGCTAAGCGACGTGGTAGAGATGTTCAAAGGCACAAGGCCGGTGCCACTTACAGAAGACTGGAACAATAGACAGCAGGTGATCAATAGACTCGAAACCGAGTTCTATAATAAAGGAACGATTTCCAGCGATATTCTTAATCTGGTTGCCCAGGTTAATCAAGGGCCGCATCAGGAAATAAAAACTGATAGTGGTATTGTCCAAGTCCCAAAACAGGATTTAAAGATCAGAATAAATGAGCAGGGAAAGTTTGAAATCAAGCCTTTGAATGAGGCGGAAACTATTAATAATGAAAAAGTTATTACTGATTCGCCAGAAAAAGGATGGGTAAGTCTGGAAGGCCGGACTAACGAATTTTCTCTTAATTTGCGCGGCATGTTAAAAGCCAAGATACAGGAAAATCCCAATATATTCAAAAACAATATGGGGGTGATCCTTGGGGCCGATTCCAGCCAGCCGGAAACTAAGATAAAAGCCGTCAAGGTTGCCGATTTACAAGATCAGGCCGAAAGCAGCAGTGGGCAGATATTCTTGAAATTTTCCACAAAGGATAACGGGGAAGTAAGCTGGGAAAGGGCAAAGGCGGCGGAGTTTAACACGGTTGAGTTCGACGCGAAAGAAATAGGGGATCTGCAGCGGAATATTTTCTTCGACCGGATGAAGAGCCTGGATAGCAAAACAGCCAAGACCGTCCTGGAGAAAGTTTATTCTAAAGGCGATAAAGATGGATTGAGCGATATCCTCGGGATAGATCGCGGCGTTAAACTGTCTGACCAGGCGCAGGCTATGCTGAAAATCTCCGCCGTTCAGTCGATCTTCCATCCTGAAACAACCGCGGGCCGGGAATTAACTGTCCGGGAAGTCCAAGATATACTGGATCCCCAGAATGGCCAGAAGTCCGATTTCACCTTTAACATTAAAGGCGAAAAGATTACTTTGAAGAACGACCGCGTACTTAGAGGTCTTGCCGAAGGCAAGTATATATCTTCCCTCAAGACGGCAGAGCTGATGGATTATTCGCTGGGCGGTAAAAAACTGGCAAAAAGCAAGGAAATTTCGCAGTATTTCCAGAGCCAAAACCCGGAAGCCATAGTAACCCATGAATTGCTGCGCAGAGTGGGGATGGGAGAAACCAGCATAACGAGACAGGCAAAGCAATTGGCTCAAGAAGAGTTCCGGACCAAAGAAGCGGAAATGCGGGACATCTGGAAGAAGAATAGAAACCTTCCTGCCGATAAAAAAATTACTCACCCGGTATTAGATAAGCTGAACTTAGAAGGCGCCGGAGAAGAAATAGCGATCGAAGCGATTAAGAATGAGGCGCGGGCTTCGGCTTATGTGAAATTCGCGGGGATGATCCCGGTAAGCGAATTAACAGCTGATCTATATCCGGAATTGCCCAAGGCCAGGGCAGGAGAACTGCCGAAATTTACCGACGTCCAAAAAGCCGTATTGGAAAGAGTTTATGGGGAGACCATAAACAATCAAAAGACCGATTCGAATTTGAATAACCCCAAGGCCGAAGCGGAGTTAAGAACCAAATTGGCTGTTCGGTCGATAAACGCCATAAAAGATAAAAAGCAATCAACATTGTTTGATTTCGGAGTGGGCAGCCGGGGGGTAGATCAGGATGTAGCGGCTTTAGGCAGAGCGGTCAAGGCCGCGGAAAAATCCGGGGAGTATGGACGGACTGGCCAGGCCAGCTTAAGCAGCCTTAAGTCGGAAATTTACGATAGGGATAAAAGGCAGTCTTACGTTAGATATAACCAGCTATCAAAAAAATTATGGTTAACAGGCACTGAGTTTAAAGAATTAAGAGATTTGGATAGGGATCTCAGGGCAGACTATGTCGCTAAAGACACCGCTTTATCAGTATCAGTTCCTTTGACCAAATTCATAGATGGGCTATTAGCCGAGGAATCCCTTGCTCTTCCCGGCGGAAAGTTCCTCCGTCCGGAAGTGTCTATTGGGGCCATGGAGAAATTAGGAGACCACTTATCAGAGTTGTACTTTACTGGCCCCCAGAAAAATAAAGCCGCCATTAAAACCGCAGTGGATTTATACGGGCAATTGCATAAAACAAACGAGTTAATAATATTTTATCAAACAGAGTCAACTTTTAATAAAATTAGAGCGCTGCCTGAGCTTATTAATAATAGAGCAGAACTTTTGAAGAAAATAAAAGCTCTCCCGGAATTCGAAACACCGGGCAAAAAAGCTGCACTGAGAATTAACCAGCGCGAAGAGGTTATGCGTCACCTTTTCTTGCAGAATGTCAACGCCGGTTTGGGCAGCGGCAAAAGTTATCTGGACACCATGACTCTACAGGCGGCCATGCTTTCAGGAAGGAATGCCTGGTCGGTAGTGAAGAATGGCGAGGAATTGAACAAGTATGTCAAGGACGATCCGTTTATCCAGGCATTAAACTGGGCTACGGGCATCCGCTTTATTGACGGGGATAACGCCATTCAATATCATACCACCACTACGAGCTCTCGGGACGGAGGCGCTAAACTAGTTTCCCTGCTCAGGGACAATAAAGAGGGAAATCGGCAAGTGATACCCGTATTTACCTATTCATCCTTCCCGCATATTTTCTCAGCTGCCAAAAACATTGATGCCGTGGGATTGCGGGCTTTCCTCTGGCAGGAAGCCATCGATAATCAGGCCCAACTCAACGCCTTAAAGGGAAAAGGGAATGAAAATGCCTATGCCGGAAGATTGATAACTTTTAATGAGGGGCAGAATATTATCGTCGATCCGGTGGAAGCCATCTACGGCGACCAGAACGCCCCCGCCTTGAGCAAGAGTCAGAATTACATAGGTCATCTGCTTGATAAGGCCGGCCAGGTTCTTGGAGATAAAGAAAACGGGGTAAAACTATTAAGCGCAAAAGATGCCGCCGGATTAAATGGGCAGAAAGATTTATTCATTGTCCAGGACGCCTTAGGCGAGATCATTCTCAGCGAAGCGCTGACGAAAAAGATCGCTTCCGCGGCTAACGTGGATAGATACGGGGATATTGCCAGCGTAACCAAGGCATACATGGAAGATAGGGGGGATATTACCCATCCGCAGGCAACTTGGATCCCGGTTGACGGCAGAATGCAATTAAAGCCGCAGCATAACACCGCCGGCGTATTCGCCGAACGCGTGCTCGAAGACAGGGCATATATGTCCGCCCGCTTGATTTTAGACGGGAAAGCAAAAAAAGTCTCGGAAAATGACATACAGGCTATGTGGAACGAGCCGATCGGCGGAAAAACCATAAGCCGCTCTTCGCCCTTAGAGATATTCACCAGGATCTCCGGCGGCAAGCATTTCCTTTCCCAATCGCTGAATACTTACAAGAATATCGTGGAAACCTTATCCAATAAGAAAATTTACAATGCTCCGGAGCAAACAGATATTCAGCTAAGAAATAAAAAATTAGACGATGGCACATATAAGAAAGAATTAGTCTTCCGCAGATTTGAAATAAACAACGGCAAGCTTGACGACATAAAATCAGTTCAAGAAACCCCGGTCGAACTTATAACCGAGCAGACTTTCCAAAAGAATATAATCGAGGCTTACGGCCCCGGGAGGGAAGGGAAGAACTTAGTGATAGGCATTGATTCCTCGGGCGCGACAGTTATAAAGGTGCAGCAGGTTCTAAAGGATGCTTACAAAAAAACGGGGAGAACTTTGAGCGAAGACGATTTTGTGATCATCTCTCCGACTACGATTGATCAGGAAAAAACCGCGAAAGACGCCTTAAAAGCTAATAAGATCGTTTTGCTTCAGGAGATCGGCTGGGAAGGATTAAGCCTTAATCCTAAAGGAAGAGAGGTCATGCTGCTTTCCTGGAATACCCAGGAGCATCCTTATTATGCCGTCGAACAATTGACCGGAAGAGTCATGCGAGAAAAAGATTCCGGTAATAAACTGGCGTTCTATGTTCCCGGCGAACGGCTGAATAGGGAATTAGAAGGGTCCATATCTTTTTATAAGGAAGGCCTGCACGAAAATGTAGCCAAGGAGATGGCGGCGAAACTGGGAGTAACTACGATCACCAACTGGAAAGAAGTTAAAGATCTAGACGCGGAGTCAAGATTATATTTGCTTCTACATGTCAACCAGGCAGTATTCGAGGATAGCGTTAAAAGCGCCATGGGCCGCAGATATTCCGACACCTATGTTTTAGGCGCCTGGGATACATTCTATCTGTCGGTAATGGAAAATTACAGAAGCAACCCGGATAGCACGGTGTTAAAGTGGATGGAAGATTACCAAAAGAACCAGATCAATGACCGCGGCTCTAATTTCTGGACGCGGGTCATCAGCGGAGGAGAAACCAGCTCGAAGGAAATAGCTGACGGGTATGTCGCGGAATCCAAGAATCGCCTGGAGACCATTCTCTCGGATATCCAAAAAACATCCACTTTGTCAAGAGGCGATAAACAGGTAGCCAGCGACATATTCAAAGTGAAGATCAAGCAGTTGGATTTCAAGAGCCAGGAAACTCTTACTTTAAGGGAAGAGATCTCCGAAAAATTGCCCGGCGGAAAGAGTGACTATAAGAAATTTCTGGAAAAGCTGGATGCCAGCAAGAATATGTTCGAACAGTTAACAGCAATCTCGCGCGCTACGGGAATGCGTTCATTGGCCAGTTCTTCCATGGGCAAGGGAAGTATCGGCAGCGATTTTGAGGCCTATACTAAAGGAGTGGTGCACAGGATAAATGTAAATAACGAGCGTATTTCCCAGAGGACTTTAGCTTATGAGATGACCCAGAGAGATTTGCTTCCCGCGCAGCAGAGAGATGTTTTTATAAAGCAACTGCGCACCATGGGGGCTTTTGGCGCCCTGGGGTACGGCCGGGCTTTATCTCAACACAATCAACAGGGCGTAAATGTATTCAAGCAGATAATAAATCCCTCGTTTTACATCCAAAACCAGATCATAGCTCCGACTATTTCTTCGCTTCAGGCGATTTTTGCCAGCGACGAAGCCAAAGCTTTCCTTAAGAACATAATATCCATGAGCCTGCAGGCGAATAATCCTTGGGGGATAAAAGAGATAAATAAAGCGTTTGAAGAGAGCAAGTTATTTACCCCCGGGCAGATGCAGCAGTTTATGGGCAAACTTGAGATGCTGGGAGGCTGGGAGCAAACCGCCAAAACTTTTTCCTTGTCTACGCGGGGAGTCAATACGCTCAACGCGATCTTAGCTCCCGACGGAATTTCAAGTTATATCGAGAAATTATCCCAGGAACTTGATCTTTCCAGAAATATGGCCGAGCAGTTCATTTTGCAGCAAAGAAAGAACATCATCGATCAGATTATTTACAAGCCCGAGAAATTCTTGAATAAAGAGAGCTGGAAAAATCTCCCCAAAGACAAGAAACTGGAGCTTATCGAGAAAAACGCGCTTGTTATCGGAGATCATTACCGCAGGAACGTTGAGCAGCAGCTCCAATATCTGCAGTCTTCCCCGATCTTGCGCAACCTGTATATTCTTTCCGGGATGAAACAGGTCAGCGATCCCTTAAGTTTAGCCGGAAAAGTCATTAAAGCGGTTACTTTACAAAAGCCCGCGGTGGAAAACCTGGTTTTGCGGTTAGCTATGACCGATGCGATGTCCGCTTTTACTAAAGCAGAACGGGATACCTGGAAGATTGTTTATGATAAGGCCCTGAAACAAGGAGACTTCGGGCTTGTTACGGGAATCTCAAATAAAAAGTTAGTGGAAAGTTTCGATTTTATCCGCAATTCGATTATTATCCATGAAAAGCCGGAATTAAAAGAATTAATAGGCAAGTATATCATTAAGAACGAGAAAGCGGCTTTATCCACATATTTGAATTATATTGATAATATTTCGATCCTTTATCCTCATGAAGTATCGGAATTGGCCAATAGCGGAGCAGCTTCTATCTTGAGCGAGCTCGATCTCAGGGGATACCTGAACAAGGGCCAGTTGTCATTAAGCAATATATTATCTTTGGCGTCCTATTCGGACGGTAGATTTCTGCTGCAAAATTCCAATATGGTCGGAGAGAAATTCAGGAATGAGTTCAATAAACTGGTGACCGTTCTTGACAGCAAAAAAGAGGTTAAGGATTGGGCGAAAGAAAATAATTATGACTTTGTGGCCAGGTATAATGAATTTTTAAAGAATATAAAAATTTCCACAGATTTGGCTAATTATCAGGATAAAGGCATTTTCCTGCCGTATCTGCTTGATTCTAAAGTCACTGCCGATAAAGGAAGATTACAATTCGAGAAATTAGGCTTCTCGGAAAAAATGCACTGGTTGAATATCAATTTGCATGTTTTGCCGGGCCTGGAGAAGATCGGCGCTATTGATCAAGATATGTTAAAGTCTCTTTCGATCGATCAATTGACCAGGCCGTACTTTAAATCCTCATTTAAATTCCCGTTCAGCGCAACTCTGGACAACGAGATATTGAATAAATTGACGAAGAACGCGGATATTTCTTTAAAAGGCTATGCTCCTACTTCGGACAAAACCGACAAGTTCATGGCCAAAGAATCCCAGTTGTTAGTTAAAATGGCCACCAGTTTACTGAATAACGTGGCGCCTATATTAAATAACGAGATATTCCTCAGCTTAAGCACGGAAGAAAAGTTGACCATCCTGCTTCCATTATGGCGGGCTCAATTAGGAGCCAGCCATGATCCGGACGTGATGTTGCCCAGCGAATATTTTGCTTTAAAGCAAACCAAAAGCGGCTGTAACCTGAACGCGGTTTTATTATCTACATTGCTGCCTTCGTTGGGCAGCGTATTGGGCATAAAAGAAGGGCAGTTGTCGTTTGAGCGCGCGGGCGAAGACACCGTCCACAGGGCGCACATATATATGCATTTGGCCCAAGACGCGGAGAAAGACATCGCCCTGGATTTATCAATGCTCGGCCACGCTTTTAATCCCGTATCGGTAATTGATAAAAATATATATAAGATAGAGAATGCCGGCGAAGAAAACGAACATTTGGCCATTTCCCAGCTAAAAGCTCCTACCGGCAACCCCTATATCGATGTCCTCCAGAAAGCCCGCACTATGGCTGTTAATGATCCGCTCAAGCTGCAGAGACAATCAGTGCTGGTCCATAACGTTATCGAGAAGATCAAGGGCGTGGAGTTGGAGGAGGCCTTGGGCTTGTATGCGAAATTACGCTGGAAAGACCCATTGGATCAGGCTGTGGGCGGCCATATGGTGCGGATCGCTAATGGCGTAATAGCGGATCAAAATGCCCTGAATAAGAAGAGCGAAAACGCCGCGGACAATATACCCGATATCAGCAATATCGTGATCAGCGAAGTTCTTGGAAGCAATGTGATCTCGCGTACCGCCGAAAATGAACTCGTAATAAATAAAGAAATCTTGCTGGTTCCGCAAATGCTCTTAGGCTTCCTCCGTGGTAACTATAATGTCGTCACAACCGAGATTAAGGCGCCGCAACAAGAAGCTCCTTTGGTGGTATTGGAAGAAAAAAGCAAGCAGGTCCGGATATCTCTTTTCTTGATGAACGGAGACCAGGTTGGATTAAAGAGCGCCTTTGATGGCGTAGCCGGGTATTTTATGGGCTTTAACGGTAAGAGCCAGATGGATGTCATGAAAAAAGGCGTTATTCAGGTATTTAAGGATAACCAGATTGCCTTTGAAGCCTTGAAGTTTAATGGGAACGGCAAAGAAGTTCCCCAGGTGGTAAAAACAGCTTATGAACAATGGTCACAGACCGCCAATATTCCGGATGCGACTATAAAATCCATGTTTGTGGCAGTTACTGATGGCGGCAGCCAGGTTTCTAATGTGGTTAAGGCATCCGTTGGTGGAAAATTAACTACTTGGTTTAAAGAAATTGTAAGCCGCCCGGAAGCTATTAAAGTTTCGAATATTCAACCTGCCAGCGCTATTCCCGAGATTAGAGATATCCTCAAGACTTTGAAAACAGGGGACGCGGTTGCTAAATCCAATGCCCTGAAAACGTTGGAAAATATCGCCTATAACAATCCGCAGGCTCTAACCCAGGAAACGCTTCAGGCTGGCATCGATATCTTAAAGACCGCAAAAGACGATGTCTTAAAATGGAAAGCAGCTTCTTTTATCCAAATAAGCCTGGACAGCCAAAAAGGGTTGGTTCCGATGACGGCGGCAAAAGAACTGGTCCCGGTGATTTCTAATATTTTGAAGACCCCGGTGGCTATTCCCCAGTTAGATACTACTTTGCGATTGATCTTGAATGATCTGAAAACAGGCATAGAGAAAGCTGATTCCGCTAACCCTGAAGGAGTTATCTTGAAAGGGCTCATTGCTCAGGCTGAAGAAGAATTCTTAAACAAAATAGGCCAGCCGTTTGTGCCGAAGACCGCGGTTACTATCGGAGAGCTGCAGGAGTTGTCTTTTAAGCAAAACTCGCCGGCAGTAGAAGCGGATACAAAAGTGCTTAATGTCCAGCAGGGTAAATTCGGCATAGTCAGGCTGGAAAGTCCCGAAAAATTAAAATTAAAGACTGAAAATGTGGCAACTTGCAGCGCTATAGGTATTACGGGTATTGAAAAAGCGACCGGCAAACAGGTATTATTCTTAGGCCATGTCTTCCAGAAGCAATTTGAAGCTTCCGGAAAAGACACATATCGTGCCATTTTTGATGTCGCCGATACCCTGGTAAAGAACAATATAGAGAAAATTAAGATATCAGTCCTTTATGACGCTTTCAGCCAGGGGCAAACCGATGTTTCGGGTACCTGGATGCCTAAGGCGGCATCTTTAGATAATCTTCAGGAGCTGCTTAAACAGGAATTAAATGTAGCAACGAGCAATAAAGTCGAAGAGGTGTTTTTGATCCAAAGAATCGATCCGAGATCCAACGCTGATGTGGAGATTACAACAGAAGGGGTAAAAATCATTAACAAATTGCCCTCCATGAGACAAGAGTTTGTTAATATCGCTTGGCAGAAGGATTCAGAAGAGACCAATCCTATTCAACTGCCTGCTTCCAGGCCGACATTAGATATTAAGGAAGTGCCGGCATTACCTTTGAACATCCCGAACCCAATAGTTCCGGAATTGGGCAAACCGGTGTTTATGGGGCAGAATAATGTCGAGATAACGCCGATCAATTTAAAACGTTCAGAGCTCAAAGCTGAATCTCCTCCAGTAAAAGCAGTTCAACTCGCAGCGCTTCCTCAGGCCGAAATACCAACATCTGATCCATTAGTAACTACTCCCAAGGTAAATTACGACGGAGGTATCGTTACCAATAATGAAGAACAGATCGCTCAAATTACTACGGCGTTAAAGCAGGCAGCAGTAACTAATGCTCTGTCGACAAATGCCGATAAGATATATTCTCTTTTAAGCATTCCTCGGCTTAATCCCAACCGTTTTAGCAGCATCATTTCCGATTTAGGAATCAAGATTATACATAGCAATCTAATTATAGATGCGCAGGATAATAAAGGTATCTTGATTTTAGGAAAAGAAGGCGTGGAAGAATCCTTAACATCTAACTTATTAGTCAAATCACAGCCGGAGAAATATGTGTTAGGCGGCGAGGACTCAGTATTGATCTTTCAGGAAGGTAATAAGATATTCGCCGGGGGGGAATCCGGGAAACAATTCGAGTCTATACCAAGAGACATTGCGGGCAATATCCAAATTCCTGTTTCCGAAGAAGCAATTACGCCAACAGCAAAGTTTGTTGAGATAAAAGCCATAGTTTCTTTGGCAATTGAGCCCCAATTTGAGAATTCCAGAGTTAAAGCGGCAGAATCAGATGAACAAATTAAGATAACAGAAGAATTGAGCGGATGGCAAGAAGAAAGAATCAGACGAAGCGCGCCTTTTGCCAATGAAGCCGATATACAAAAATTCGTAATGGAGAAAACTCTTTCTCGGGCCGCATGGGATACTCTTTTGGGACAAAAGCTAATAAAGGTTGAGATTCCAAAGGCAAAAGACATCAGGGATTACCCGGGTGTGGCCAAAGCGATAGCTAAAGAACTTGCTGATGGCGGAGTTAAATTAACACAAATTCGGTTAACAAGTGCCATTTCTGCTCCTATTGCTGTTTTTGATAAAATGACAAAGAGCCAGCAGGCTGTTGTGCCGGCCCAGCAGACCAATTCGGCAGGGCAAAATCTTAATCTAGCTACGGCAAAAGCAAAAGAAGGCTTTATCAATGGCGCAGATAGCTTCTTTGGGCATAACAGCGGTAGTGTCAATAGCCTGACTGGGAAAATTGGGCAGAATGGCGGGATTTCTGACGCAGAAAAGAGGCTGGGAGCTTTTGGCAACGGACAGAAGATGACCGAAACACCTGTTTTACCTTCTCAACCTGTGTCTGAGAAGACAAAGCAAAGCAAAGAAGCAAATCCGGCGCCTAATATTCCTTCTCCTACCAGCACAAATTCATTCGCTCCTAGCGTCATGGGTAGTCTTATTGGAGTGGTGGGAGCGCAAACAACCTCTCCTAACCAGGATAATTTAGGTATTAACCAACAATTACTTGACGGCGGAACAGTCAATTCCATGATCTACTTACAGAGTATCGGAGCTGTTTGGCGTACGGTCTGGCCGGGAGTGATTGGCGCGCTTC
>JBFZAG010000040.1:0-11362 GCA_041309145.1 Candidatus Omnitrophota bacterium
ACCGTTTTGGTTTCGCTTTATTACATAAGTGAGGAGAATTATGCAGAATGATCCTGTTAACTACACGGATATTCCTTTATTGCTGATTAAGATCCAACAGCGGCTCACGCTGTTGGAAAACAAGGTTGATATTCTGGTTAGCCGCGTTTTGCCCGCGAGGGAGGCTGAGTCGAAACCTCTTTCAGCTCCGGGTCAGAAGTTTGCACAGGTGAATTCGGGGAACGCGGGAAGGCAGGATAATAGCAACCGCAACAAAAACAGGATGATGCATAAAACTATTTGTGCGGATTGTAAAAAAGAATGTGAGGTGCCTTTCAGGCCCAGCGGAGATCGTCCGGTATATTGCCGTGAGTGCTTCGCGCGCCGTAAAGCGGGCAATTCATTAAGGGCCGGGGTAGATTCTAAGCCCAAAGAAACACCCCTCGCTCACATAAATTTTCTCGGTGAGAAACAGGTTAGTGAAAAAGAAAAGCTTGTTGCAAAGAGAGAGCCTGTTAAAAAGAAGAAGGTTGTTGCGAAGAAAAAGTCTGCTACAGAGAAAAAGACCTTTCGTAAGATAAAAGTCCTCAAGGTTTCGAAGAAGAAAAAGGCCAGATAAAATTATATGCTTTAGCAATCCGGTTGTGATTTGTTTGTTATTGAGTTTCGAATTAGTACGCACCGCGACCGGATTATCAGAGACGCTTACCGAGCCAAGCGGGAAGCTGTCTTGATCTCAATCGGGAAAGCGTCTCTGCTTTAGTCCGGAAAGTGTCTCTGCTTCAGATCGGAAAGCGTCTCTGAGGAAAGGAAGATCAAGCCGATGAAAACTTTTAAGTACCGCTGGAAAAAATACAACAAAGAATTCACCGGAACCAAGGATTTCGAGAATGAAGATGCTCTTCACGCCCATATGGAGAGTATCGGCGCAGAGCTTCTCGAAATACTAAGTGAAGAAGATAAGCCGGATTCCTTGCCCCCTACGGTCAATGAACCGGTTGCCCGCACGGAAAAAAAAGATCCCGCTCCTCACTTACCCCGAAGCCAGCCGCTTAATCCCTGGCTGCAGTTTTATTCCCTGAAAGAAATAAATATCGCCACTTTTTTCGGCGGTCCCGTGGCCGGATTTTATCTGGTCGCCAAAAACTTTTATACTAAGTATGAGTATGATAAGGGCAGGAACCATTTCTGGCTCGGGTTCACGGCCAGCCTGCTTTTGTTCACCGCTCTCGCGTTCCTTCCCAAGAATCTAATTAAACTGATCCCCAACCCGGTGATCCCGGCAATATATACCGCGATCATTTATTCTTATGCTAAGAAAGTCCAGGGAGAGTATTTAGACGCGCATTTTAAAAATGGGGGGAGGCGGCATTCCAGCCTGACAGCTTTAATCATAGGTTTGGTATCCCTGACGGTCTGCGCGGGATATTTCTTCTCTATTTTTAAAATGCAGGATTTCCTGAGGGAAAGAAAATCCCGCGAAGTCAACGAAAAAGCCATAAAATTAAGCGAGTCCGGAAAACATAACGAAGCCATCGTCGAGTTTAATAAGGCGATCAGAATTTCTCCCGGCAATATCGGGCTTTATTTGAACCGCGGGATCACCTATGCCGGCAAAGGGAATTACGATCTGGCGATCGCGGATTTCAATAAAGCAGCCGAACTGGAGCCGCGGGCCGCCGCGGCTTATAAATTCCTCGGGGACGCTTATCTGGGCAAGAACAGTTTTTCCCAGGCCGTAGAAAATTATTCCAAGGCCATTGCGCTCAATCCCAACGACAGCGAAAGCTTCGGAAGCCGGGCCATGGCCTATCTTCACGAAAATGATCTTGACCGGGCACTTTTGGACTTTACCCAAAAAATTAAACTTAATCCCGACAACGCCATGAGTTACTATTACCGCGCCATAATTTTTAATAGCCGGGGAAAATCGGAACAGGCCATTTTTGACAGCTCAAAAGCCCTTGAGCTGGATCCTAAAAATGCCGAAACTTACGGGGTCAGGGGTTCCGCGTACCTGAACAAAGGGGATTATGAGCTGGCTGTCGCGGACTTATCAAGATACATAGATTTTCAACCCGATAATGCCGAAAGCTATTTCGCCCGCGGGCTTGCTTATATCGGCAAAAAAGACCCGGACAAAGCCATGGCCGATCTCAGCAAGACCATTCAAATGCGGCCGGATCACGTCCAGGCTTACTTCAGCCGGGGGGGTATCTATGAGGCCAAAGGCAATCACGAACTGGCTCTTGCCGATTTCAACAAGGCGATCGGATTAGATCCCGGGAGTTCCAACGCCTACTTTAACAGGGGCAGGGTTTACCATAATAAAGGCGATTATGACCTGGCTTTCGCCGACTACAATAAAGCCATAGAACTTGATCCGAAGGATGCGGAATCCTATTTTGCCCGAGGGCTTGCTTACGGTGAAAAAGACCGTCTTGACCAGGCAATTTCAGATTACACCAAGGCGATCAAGCTTGATCCCGCTTATGCCGACGCCTACAATAACCGGGCGGATATTTTTAATCAGCAAGGCAATTATGCGCAGGCTATAATTGACTCCGATAAAGCCATTGAGCTCAACCCCAAGAATGCCAACTCTTACGATACCCGGGCAACCGCCTACCTTCATAAGGGGAATTATAGCCAGGCTATCGCTGATTGCACCGCAGCCATCGAACTCAACATAAACTTTCCCGGGACATATAAGACGCGGGGAGCCGCCCACGCATATAAGGGCGAGTATGGTCCGGCTATTGCCGATTATACCAGGGCCATAGAATTAAACCCCGATGATCCTCAGACCTATAAAGACCGGGCAACGGCATACTTTCAGAAAGCAGACTACGATAAATCCTGGGCTGACGCGGAAAAAGCGGAATCCCTGGGAGGCAAATCAGATCCGGAATTCATTGAGAAATTAAAGAAAGCCTCAGGGCGGTAAAGATCAGCTGATCAAGAATAGCTTAAAAAGGATGACAGCGATGATAAAGAAAATAATTTGCGTTTTGTTGTGGTCCGGGCTGACCGCAGCGTCTGTTTTGGGCGCCGAGCTAAGCGACATAATCCTGGACGACGGCAGCATTCTGCGCGGGGAGGTAATTTCGTTCCAAGACAACATTTACACGCTGCGTTCGTCCAGCATGGGCGAGTTCAAGCTCGACGCTTCCCGGGTAACTCAGATCAGGCATTATAGAGCAAATCAGATCCCCGCTTCTACTGCGCCGGCACAGGCCGGTACAGCGTTTTCCGGCTCCTCCGAAGCGTTGAAAGCTCAAGTAGAAAGCACGCAGACAGCGCTGATGAACGATCCGGAGACGATGCGGGAAGCGATGTTAATGGCATCTGATCCGGACTTCCAGAAGCTTATGGAAGACCCCGAAGCTTTAGCCGCGCTTAAATCTTTGGACATGAATACTCTTTTAAAAAATCCCAAGTTCCTGGCGATCATGCAAAATCCGAGAATGCAAGGGATCGCCACCAAACTGAAAAAAGACCAGTAGGCGCTTTATTTAACTCACTCAGGAATTTGCACTTACCGTAATAATCATTTCCGGAAAAAAAGGGATATTCAGTATCTTAATAGCCGCTACCCTTTTTACTGGTTTTATGGTATAATATAATTCTTAAAATTAATCGGATCAATACGCGCGAAATAATAACAGGGAGGCAGAAATATGGCTATTCGTGAAGATGATCCCCGCGATTTTCTGGAAGACCTGGCGGACCGGGCTAAACAATTAGTTTCCAGCCTGCTGCCGCTGATCCCGTTTATCGCGATCCTGATCTTCCTGATGAATTTTCTGGTTTACATCAAGCCGAATGAGTACGGGATCAAACAGGTGAACATCGGGTTTAATCGGGGTATCCAGCCTAAAGTGTATGAAACCGGCTTCCACGTTGTAATTCCTTTCGGCTTCCAGGTGATGCACCGGTTTCCCCGCGATATCCAGGTTTTTGAACTGACCAGCTACGCTGATACCGCTTCCCGCGACGCCCGCAGAGAAAAAGCCGCGCATATTCAGACCTCTGACGGGTTCTTTGTTACCGTAGATGTCAGCGTGCTTTATCATATCGCTGAACCGTATAAAGTATTTACCACAGTCGGCCCGGGGAAGTTATACGAGGATAACGGGATCATCCCCAAAGTCGAGCCAAAACTTAAGCAGGCGCTGGGAGAGTTGACCACCGAAGAATTCTATAACAGCCCTTTGCGAGTGGAAAAAGCGAATATCGCCAAGAAATTATTAAATGATGAACTTAATCCTAAGGGTATAATAGCCGATCATGTTCTGGTGCGGTATTTTGTTTACAGCCCGGAGATCCAGCGCAATATCGAAGAGAAAAAGCTCAAAGACCAGATGGTTTTTACCAACCAATCCAAAGCCAAGGCTTCAGCGGAAGACGCCCTAGTGAAGAAAGTCCGCCAGGAGGGAGAAGCCAACATCAAGGTCAAACTTGAAGAAGGCAAAGCTTATGTCATGAAGAAAGAAGCCGAGAAGAGCCTTTACGTGCGCACTAAAATTGCCGAGGCTGATCTTCTGGTAAATATAGCAGACGCCAGGAAAACAGAGCTGGTGAATCTGGCTTACCAGAAAAAAGGTTCGGATAAGCTGGTCGGGCTTAAGATGGCTGAAGTCTATAACGGGCTGGATGTGATCATGCTTCCCTCAAGCGGCCAGTACGGACTTAATCCTTTAAACCTGCAGGATTCCCTTAAACTTTTTGGCATAGAGCCGGGAAAGGAGTAAAAAATGAAACGTCTTTCATCGTTTAATTTATCCCTGGTCCCCCTTATCATAGCGTTCTTCATACTTCTTCCTTTTTTCGCTCATCAGACCAAGCCCACAGAAGTGGGGATCCGGATCATTAAATGGTCGCTTTTCGCCAAGCGCGGGATCGATCCGCATATCTATCAGCCGGGGGCCACTTATTTTTTCCCTCCGATCATCAACGGCTGGCACACTTTTGATACCAAGCTGCAGAATATGGAGATGACCGCCGCCGCGCGGGGGGTGCGCATGGGCCGGGATGACCTGGTGTTCAAGACCATTGACGGAAATGATATCGCTCTGGATGTGATCATCGCCTACCGGATCGACCCGGTAATGACCCCTCAAGTACTTCAGAATGTGGCCCGGTCTAATTCAGAGCTCGAGGAAAAGCTGGTCAGGCCGATCACCCGCAATGTCACCCGGGAGCTTTTCGGCGCCTTAAAAACCGAAGATTTTTATGTCGCGGACAAAAGGACGGAAAAAGCCGAAGCCGCGAAACTCGTGCTTAACGAATTGCTCAATCCGATGGGCGTGATCGTGGAGAATGTTCTGCCTAAAGATTATCGTTTCAATTCCGAATATCAGAAAGCGATAGAAGAGAAGAAGATCGCCGACCAGATGGCCGAACGTTTCAAGTCCGAAGCCAAGGCGACCGTAGAGGAATATCTTCAGAAAATGCAGCAGGCGCAGGGCGAAGTCAACAAAATGGTCGCGGATATCGACGGTGAATTCGCTAAAGCAAAAATAGGCGCCGACGCTTACTATGAACAGCAGAAGCTGATCGCCAAGGCTATCGAAGCGGAAGGCATTGCTCAGGCAAAAGGGATCGAGAAGATGGTCGAAGCGGTCAACAATACCGGCGGCACGACGATGATCAAGATGAAATTAGCCGAAGCGCTTAAAGGCAAAAAAATATATTTATTGCCTTATGGTAACGCGGATGGAATAGATCTCAAGACTACTAACGTCAATGACCTGATCAAGGTTTTCGGGATCAGGAGCCTTGACAGATAGAATATCGTTTTTTTGATAAATGCTCAACTTTTTAAGGCGCCACTTTAATTTAGCCCAAACCAAGTTCAGTTTCGGCGCGACCAGCGCGATCATCACCAGCCTTGGGCTGATCACAGGCTTGCGGACTTTTGATTCCCCGAAGCTCAGCATCATAGGGGGGCTGTTCATTATCGCCGTGGCCGACAATATCGCGGATTCGCTGGGCATCCATATTTACCAGGAAGCGGAATGCTTGAAGACCAGGGAAGTCTGGCTGTCGACGCTGACAAATTTTATGACCAGATTTCTGGTCACTTTGACTTTTGTATTCCTGATCATCTTTTTTTCGCTTAAAATGGCGGTGATCGTTTCGATCGTCTGGGGAATGTTGTTGCTGGCGCTTCTGAGTTATTCCATTTCCCAGCGCGAGAAAAAGAGCCCTTATTTGGCTATCTTAGAGCATATCGCCATAGCTACCCTGGTCATTGTGATCAGTAATTTCACCGGCCAGTTGTTCACCCGCCGCTTTTTATCATAGGGGTTGCAAGCCCGGCTGTTTTTGTTCTTTAAAAGCAATTTAAATTTTGGAGAGGTACCGAAGTGGTCATAACGGGCCGCTCTCGAAAAGCGGTTGGGCGCAAGCTCACGAGAGTTCGAATCTCTCCCTCTCCGTAAATTTCCGCAAATTTGTTCTAGTTCAGTACAGCTGGAAATTAATCCCGCTGGAATATGGAGCAGTGTTATGATGAAAAAACCTGTTTACAAGCAAGCCTGGTTCGTGTATATTGCCCAGTGTTGCGATGAAAGCCTTTACGCCGGAGTGACCCTGGATGTCGCCAGGCGGATCCACGAGCACAACCACACTAACAAATGCCGGTACACCCGTTCCCGCAAGCCGGTCGCCCTTGTTTACAAGGAACAATGCCCAGATCACAGCGCGGCCTTGAAGAGGGAAGTAGCGATCAAGAATCTGGGCAGAAAAAAGAAATTTCAGCTGATCGAGAGCAATTAAAACATAGATTTTGGAGAGGTGGCAGAGTGGTCGATCGCGCGCGCTTGGAGAGCGCGTGACTGCAAGGTCCCAGGGTTCGAATCCCTGCCTCTCCGCCAGCTAGGATAGGGCGCTGTTCCGTAATGGGATAGCGCCCGTTGTTTTTAGTGGTATAATTAAATCATGAGACCTAAAGTTTTACTTTTTAATTTGCCTCCTTTGGGGGGTGATCTGTTTCCAATTTCTCTCGGTTATATCGCCGCGAGCCTTGCCAGCCATAATATCGATTCTGTAATCGGCGAGATAGAAGCGGTCACGCCTCGTACCGGCCGGGATATCGCTAAGTTTATTCTTGAGTTTAATCCTCACGTGGTCGGTTTTGCCGTGTATCAGGTGAATAGCCAACTGGCGGTTCAGCTTGCGAAGCTGGTCAAGAAGTGCGATCCTTCTATTGTTGTCGTTATAGGCGGGCCTCAGGCGACGTTTATGCCCGGAAAGGCATTAGCTCAGATGCCGGCAGTTGATGTTATCATCAAGGGCGAAGGGGAGGTAGTGCTTCCTGAGCTGGTCAACTGTTTGGCTCGGCAAGGGGATATTGCCGGGGTTAAAGGCATAGTATTCCGGGGCGAGGATGGGATTTATGAAACAGAGCCCGGGCCGCTTGCGTGCAACTTGGATAAGTTTCCTTCGCCTTACCAGAAGGGCGTGTTCCGCTGGAGCGATCACGGGGGCGCGGCGATGCTGACCTCCCGCGGTTGTACGTATAACTGCGGTTTTTGTTACACCCCGGCCGCTTTCAGCCGGACGATCCGGGCGCATTCGATCCGGCGAGTGCTCGATGATATGAACGTGTGCGTCAGGAACGGGATCCGCAGGTTTTTCTTCGCGGACCCTTCGTTTACCTTTGATAAGAAGCGGGTCAGGGAGATCATGCGGGGTATTATCAAGAAGCGCTGGAAGATCGAGATCTGGTGTGAGACAAGAGCCGATCTGGTGGATCAGCCTCTTATCAGCCTTATGGCGAAGGCTGGAGTCAAGTATATAGCCTATGGCCTTGAATCAATCGATTCCAAAGTGAACAAAGCGTTTAATAAACGGATCGATCTGCGCCAGTTCGCTGAAGCGATCAGGATGACGCGATCGGCGGGTATTGAACCCGAGGTTTTTACGTTGTACGGCCTGCCAAAGCAGACTCGAGAGTCCGCTTTGAGTACCTTGAATTTTTTACTGGAATTAGGCGTGAAGATTTCCTACAATTCGGCCGGACAGCAGCTTTTTCTTTTTTTTGGCACTGATGTTTTTAACCATCCGCGAAAATACGGGATCCGGCTGCTTAAAAAGCGCGGACCGCTGTATTTATCTTCGGGAGTGGATTTTGAGACAGATTGGATGACAAAGAGGGATATCGCGTTCGTAGCGAGGAAGTATAAGGAGGCCGCGAATGGGCAAATTCCGCAATGAATGCCTGTTGAAAAGATGGTGTTTCATGGAACCGATAATTTGATCATGCTTTTGTGTCCAAAGCGAATATTAAAAAAAGAAGGCAAGGGGGAAGAATTTATTTCCATATTTCATACCAGGCAAAATCGCCAGATGGCAGTGAAATACCCCTCGCCTTGATTACAATATAATGATACCTCACCTGTTGGATTTGTAAAGAGCTAGATTCCCCTATTTACTATCTTTATTCCACTCTCTTATTAACGACTAAATTAACGACTGGTTGTTTGGTAGCTTCCACGCTTTAAATCCATTACCATTTTGAAGTGTAAGTGTTATAATATACACTAATGAAGATATTAAAGCTGGATAATTTTGAAAGAAAACATTCACCGCTCAAGTTGCTCCTCATATTAATATTGTCGATATTAATATGTGAATTAGCCATTAAGTATTTATTCATACTCCTACCCGTTTTAAACTCTCTTAACATACCATTTATAGATTCAGTTATGTTTATCATAGTATTATCACCCGTGCTTTATTTATTTTTCTATAGACCGCTGTCTATGCAACTTGATAAAATAAACAAGGCGGAAATTATACAGCGAGAGCTTGCGCTTATTGACGAGCTTACGGGATTATATAACAGAAGGGGTTTTTTGTCATACGCAAACCATCTTTTAAAATTATCCAATCGCATGCAAAGAGGGCTGATACTTATTTACGCGGATTTGGACGGTTTGAAACTGATAAACGATAACTTTGGGCATGAGAATGGAGATAAAGCGCTTATGTGCATAGCAAAAGTGCTTCAGGATACATTTCGCAGTTCGGATGTGATTGGTCGAATAGGAGGCGATGAGTTTGCAATACTTGCTTTAGAGGCAAAGGCAGAAAGTTTGGATGTTCTTCGTAAACATATAAAGGAGAATCTAAAATTAGCTGAGTGTAATTCTAATTCAAAATGTGAACTCGCGTTGAGCTTGGGAATTATATACTACAACCCTGAAAAACCACAGACTATTGAAGAATTGCTTAAGAGAACAGATAAGTTAATGTATGAAGAAAAAAACTTGAAAGGGGATACCTGACCATTGAAACGTAAAGCAATAATTTAAGTACCGCGGGCAAGCCTTGATATATTTTTCCCACATCTTCTGAGCAGAGCCAGTTGCGAAATTCGTCCAATAAGGGAGTAGGATCGTGTGTCCCCAATGTGTCAATTTTAGTGAAAAACATCAGAATAAACTGTACGATTTCTGTATACCAGAGTGGTTTCGTAGTCATAAGTTATTGATTAGAATGGCATTAGAAATGACGAGGTGTATTTCCCTGCCTCTCCGAATAAATCTTGAGGCAGTTGTAAATCGCTGTAAAATAATCAGTTGCGAGAGCAGTGAAAGTTTTAGTTGCTAATGTGTCCAACTGGTGCCCGTGCGCGATGAGCCACAAGCAACAAATTGATTTATGAACCCTCTGTGATAGAATATATCATAGAGGGTTTTTTGTTTTTTTAGTTTAAGGTATACTAGATGAAAAGGAGGAAGGAATATGTTTAGAAAGTTTACTTGTGTGATCATTGTTCTAGGAATTTTATTTGCGATTACGGGAAACAGTTATTCGCAAAGCTACGAAGAAGCGATAAAAAGTCGCAAAGCGGTCGATTTGCAGCGAAAGCAGGCGGCTGTCCCCGATTCAGATTTGTTGCAGGCAGGTATCCGTTTTATACCTCCAGCCGGGTGGAAAAAAGCTCAAGAGAAATGGGGATATTTTTATGATTCCCCAGGAATGGTAGCTAATATAGCAGTTAAAAAAGCCGAAGAAATGCCTTATTTATCTTTTTTGGCTGGGCTTTCTATGATGAAAAAGACTCAAAAGGCCATAGCTGAAGAAAAAATTAATTTTCTTGGGGTACCCTGTACCGTATTTATTTTAAAAAAGGTTCTTGATGATGGCCAAGTATCTCAAAGTAAACAATTTAATTGGTTTAAAGACGGGAAGGCATTTCAGATTCTTTATACTGCACTGCTTCCCTATTTTGATACGTATCTTAAGGATTTTGAGGAATGTTTAAGTAGTTATGAAATAGTGGAAAAGCCTGGTTCGGGTTTGACCTCATATTATAAGGCAGAGGAATATTATAAAAAGCAAATGTACGATGAAGCGATTAATGAGGTTAGCAAATTCATAGAGGTTAATCCTAAGAACACCGCAGGCTATATTAGCCGCGGTGCCACGTATACCGCTAAAAAAGATTTCGACCGAGCTATTACAGACTTCACTAAAGCCATAGAATTAGATCCTAAGTATGCAGATGCTTACTCTAATAGAGGGTTTACTTACGGGAAAAAAGGAGAAATTGATAAGTGTATTGCTGATTGCTCCAAGTCCATTGATTTAAATCCTAAACATCCAAAGTACTATAATAACCGGGGAGTTTGTTACGACAACAACAAAGAATATGACCGCGCCATTGCTGATTATAACAAAACCATCGAACTTGACGCGAAGAATGCAGAGGCTTACTACGGTAGGGGGTGTGCCTTTGGCAAACAAGGCAGGTATGACGAAGCAATCGCGGATTACACTAAAGTTATCGAACTTAAGCCAGTTTTAGCAGCCGTCGCTTACAACAATCGCGCTGACGCTTATTTTCAAAAAGCTGAATATGACAAAGCTTGGGTAGATGTGAATAGTGTGGAATTATTAAAAGGAAAATTAGACCTTCAATTCATAGAAAAACTAAAAAAAGCTTCAGGTCGAGAAAAATAGACTTGTGTCCAAAATGTGTCCACGCAAGTGAGAAACATCGGATAACATCCAGACTCTAAATCCTGATTTACATTTGGAGCGCAATCCTGTAACATATTATCAATATGAGAGTTGAAATCATTAGTCGGGAAGACTTTTTGCCTTTTTGATTTATTTTTTTTGAACCACGGGAACACGGACGTAGTGAGTTTTTAACCCGGGCGACTCGCCCCCGGGTTTTTATCTACCATACAGATCCAAGAATATCTCAACGATCGTTAGGTAAATAGGGCCTTGACTTTTTTACCTAACAAAGTATAATTATATTAGATAAATGTTTGGTAAGGGGGAGCTGCTATGGGTGTCTTAAAGGGCGTTTTAAAAGAAGAACTGCAGAACTCTCTTGATATGCGCAATGGGTATCAGG
>JBFZAG010000041.1:0-4672 GCA_041309145.1 Candidatus Omnitrophota bacterium
GATCTCCCTGGGCAAGCTCAGGTCCGCCGAGAAAGTCTTGATGCGCCCGGTCAGCGTTCTGGGCACGGTGGTCAAAGGCAGTTCGCTGGCCACGAAGCTGGGGTTTCCCACGGCTAATATCGACCCGCATCACGAAGTGCTGCCTCCCGCGGGAATTTACGCGGTCGAAGTTTTTATCGGCAAAAATAAATTTCCGGCTGTCTGTTATATCGGCAAAAGGCCGACCTTCTCCAATAACCGGCAGAGCATAGAAGTGCATATATTCGATTTTAAAAAGAATATTTACGGCCGGGATATGGAGGTCAATTTTGTAAAGAAGATCCGCCCGGGCAGGAAGTTTTCCGGCCCCCGGGCCTTGATTAAGCAGATAAAAAAAGATATAGTTAAAGCTAAGATCATTCTTTCCCGCCACAAGTCCCTGTTTTAAAGAACAATACTCAAGAGAAATATTTTTTTGGCCTTCTAAAATACCACAATATCTAACCCCCCGGCGCCCATAACCACTATACTTTGTGTATCAGCAAGTTAGGTGGTTTTAGCTTGTTTTTTTTCTTGACAAAAGTGGAGTTTTTTCCTATACTTGTGGTATCTAAGTGGTGTAAAGTGGTTTAAAGTGGAAAGGAACAAAAAATGTTCTACGGGGAGTTTTTTCACTCAATAGACCGTAAAGGCAGGCTGATCATGCCCTCTAAATTCCGGGAAGCCGCGAAAGGGAATTTCGTGGAGAAATTCTACGTTACCCGCGGCCTGGATAAATGCCTTTTTATGTTTGCGGAGGAAGAGTGGAAAGCCCAGGAGCAGAAGTTCAAGGCCGTATCTTTCACCAAACAGGAATCCAGGATCTTTAACCGCTTATATTTTTCGGGAGCCGTAGAAATAATCCCTGACCGTCAGGGCAGGGTCTTATTGCCGCAGTACTTGAAAGATTTTGCCGATATCAAAAAAGACATTGTCATTGTCGGTGTTTCCAACAGGATCGAGATCTGGTCTGACCAGCATTGGCAGGAATTTTATCAGAACTGGCGCAAGTCTTTTGAGGAAATAGCAGAGAAGCTGATAGAAAGTTCTTAAGAGACCGCGATGGAAAAGATCATTCACACGCCAGTGATGCTTGAGCAGGTTCTGGAATATTTGAACCTAAAACCGGGACAGGTAATAGTGGACGCGACTTTCGGTTTCGGAGGACATTCCAAAAGAATAGCCGAGCGCTTAGGCGCAGGGGGAACTTTGGTCGGCATTGACCGCGACCAGGAATCCCTGGCTGCCGCCCGGGAAAATCTCGGGGCGCTGCCCGAGACGATCAGATTCGCTTACGGAAATTTTGCCGACCTGGATGTCATCTTAAAAGGCTTGAACATCGAGCGCATCGATGGTATATTATTCGACTTGGGGATATCTTCTTTTCAATTATCCGATGCCCAGCGGGGTTTCAGTTTCCAAAGCGACGGGCCTCTGGATATGCGCCTGGACCGGAACAGTTATATTTCCGCAAGCGACCTGGTGAATAATTTGAAAGAAGAAGAGCTTTCCCAGCTGTTGAAAGATTTCGGCCAGGAAAGATGGCATAACCGGATAGCGCGTTTATTGGTCCAGGAAAGGCAGCGCCGCCCCATCACCACGACCGCTCAGCTGGCAAATATCGTTACCAGCGCGATCCCGCCCAAGTTCAGGCGTTTCCATTACCGGATCCATCCGGCGACCAGGACATTCCAGGCGGTGCGCATCGCGGTCAACCGCGAGCTGGAATCGCTTGAAACGGCCGTAACTAAGGCCATCGGGCTTCTCGGCTCCGGCGGAAGGATCTGCGTGATCGCGTTCCACTCGCTGGAAGACCGGATAGTAAAATTCGCTTTCAAGAAATTCGCCTCAGAAGGAGCGATAAGATTGATCACTCCTAAACCATTGACTCCGCAGGAGTCGCAAATCAGGGACAACCCCAGGAGCCGCAGCGCCAAATTAAGGGTTGCCGAAAAAATATGAGACTGAATAAATTTTTATCCTGGGCATTTCTGGTCACAGCATTATCCCTGGTCTACGTCTGGCAGCAGACCAAGGCCGTATGTTTGGCCTATGACTCCCAGAAAAAATTAAACCATTTTCAGGAATTGCTTGATGAAAATTCGGTGTTGAGATATAATCTAAAGAAGAATACGTCTCTGGTAAAGATCGGTTCGAGGACTTGCGCGGCGGGCGAGTTCCAGATGCCCAACAGTTATTGCCTGGTGAAATTATCCCAGCCGGCGGAAGGCGTAAAGTTCGCCAAAAACAGCTCAAGCCGCAAGACAAGTCTCGCTTCGCGTATTTTCGGGATCAAGCGGCAGGCTGAAGCAAAGACCGTTAGTTCTATTTTAACTCTCAGGTCCGAGTAAGAACAGCTTCTCTTTAGAGGAGCGCTCAAAGGCTCGGAATCTAATTCTATATAATTGTGTACATATCCGATTATCGCCGCAGGACCCAAGCGGCATTCTTAATATTTTTCATCTTATTCATCCTTTCGTTTGCCCGCCTTTTTTATATCCAGTTTTTCCGCTCGCAATATCTCGGGGAAATCGCCAATAAACAGCACAATTTTTTCATGGAACTGGAGCCCCGCCGGGGCACTATTTACGACACCAACCTTAAGCCCCAGGCGGTCAACCTCGCCTGCGATTCGGTTTATGCCGCTCCCAGAGAAATATCCGAATCCGAAAAAGAAAAAATTTCCCGGGAATTGACAAAGATCCTTGGGCTTAATCAATCTTATTTAAAGGAAAGATTGGCCCGTCCGAAATCTTTTATCTGGCTGGCCCGGAAGATCAGCCTTCAGCAGAGCGAGGCGATCAAAGCTTTGAAGCTCAAGGGAATAGGTTTTATCAAGGAGAGCAAGCGCTGTTATCCTAACGGATATTTGGCCAGCCAAAGCATCGGCTTTGCCGGCCTGGACAATAACGGGCAGGAGGGGCTGGAGCTCTATTATGATCAATACCTTAAAGGTTCTCCCGGTTGGGCGTTGTTATTCAGGGATGCCCGCAGCAAAAAAATAGATATTAAAGAAAAAATGGCCCGCCCCAAAGAAGGCGCCAGTCTGGTTTTGACCATCGACGAGGTGATCCAGTATATTGCCGAAAGAGAGCTGGATAAAGCTTTTGTCGATTCCCGGGCTCAGGGGGCAAGTATCATCGTGATGAACCCCAATACCGGGGAGATCCTGGCTCTGGCCAGCCGGCCGACCTTTGACCTGAACCAGCATTCCCGGATCAATAAAGATCAGATCCGCAACCGTTCCATCTGCGATATGTTCGAGCCGGGCTCGGTTTTTAAGATCGTCACCGCCGCTGCGGCTCTCGAAGAAAATAAAGTCAAGGAGCAGGACAAGTTTTTCTGCGAGAACGGGAAATATAAAGTCGCCAACCATGTCCTTCACGACCATACTTCTCACGGCTGGCTTACTTTCCAGGAGGTCATCGAGCAATCCAGCAATATCGGCACTTGCAAGGTCGCTCAAGTTCTCGGCCCGGAAGCGCTCTGCCGCTACGTTAAACTTTTCGGATTCGGGGTAAAAACAGGGATCGATCTGCCCGGGGAGATCTCCGGCCAGGCCAAAGACCTGCGCTACTGGTCTAAAACTTCGATTTCCGCGATCCCTATGGGCCATGAAGTCGGAGTTACCGCCATGCAGCTGGCCGGGGCGATCTCGGCTATAGCTAACGGCGGGAACCTGATGAGGCCTTATATCGTCAAACAGATCAGGGACGGCTCAGGCGAAGCGATAAAAGTTTTTTCTCCGGAAGTCATCCGGCAAGTGTTATCTCCGGAAGCCGCGGCCCGGACCAAAAAGATACTTATCGGGGTGATCGAAAACGGCACGGGAAAGCTGGCTAAGGTCCCGGATTTTACCGCCGCGGGAAAGACCGGAACCGCGCAGAAAGTCGAGCCCAACGGCACCTATTCGCATTCCAAATTCGTAGCTTCGTTCATCGGTTTTGCTCCGGCTGAAGACCCGCAGATCGTGATAGTGGTCACCGTGGATGAGCCGCGCGGGACGTATTACGGAGGGACGGTCTCGGCTCCGGTCTTCAAGAAAGTGGCGGCCGAAGTCCTGAAATATTTAAAAACCAAGCAGTCTTCCCAAGATGCCCTGGTGTTGAATGTATCTAAAAGAGCTGATTAGAGCGCTGAACCTCGACCTGGAATCCAGGATTTCTTCTGATTTTCCAGTCAAAGGGCTAAGTTGCGATTCCCGGCGGATCGAACCTGGTTTTGTCTTTGTGGCGGTAAAAGGCAATAATGCCGACGGCAAAGAATTCATCCTTGAGGCCGTAAAAAAAGGGGCTAAGGCCGTAGTTTTAAAGTCCGGAGGAACTTGCTCCGTTCAGATCAAGGATTCCGTTGTTTTCATAGAAGTCCCGGATGAGAGAATTGCCCTGGCCGGGCTGGCAGCCGCTTTTTACGAAGATCCTTCTTCCAGGATGAAGGTAGTGGGGGTTACCGGCACTAACGGCAAGACCACGATCACCTATTTGCTCGAGGCGATATTAAAGGAATGCGGGTTCATCCCGGGGGTGATCGGAACAATCAATTGCCGTTTTCAGGATAAAGTCATACCAAGCCTTAATACCACTCCCGGGCCTGTAGAGCTGCAGTCTCTTTTGGACCGGATGTTCAAGTCCGAAGTCGCTTACGCGCTGATGGA
>JBFZAG010000042.1:0-2651 GCA_041309145.1 Candidatus Omnitrophota bacterium
CGGCGCAATTGTCGCAGACTCCCTCTTTTTTAGGCGGCATATTAGTCTTGTGGAAATTCGCCCCGCACTTGCGGCAGACCAAACGCCCGGAAAGGCGCTGGATGATCACCGGCTCAGAGCAATCCAGGTCAAAGACCAGGTTTATCTTCATTTTCATACCCGAGAGAATATCATCAAGCACTTTAGCCTGGTTGAGATTCCTGGGATAACCGTCAAGAATAAATCCGTTTTTTACGTCCGGCTGCCTGAATCTTTCAGAGAGCATTTTAGTCACTAACTCATCCGGCACCAGAAGCCCTTTATTCATGTAATCCTGGGCTTCCAGGCCTAAAGGGGTCGCGCCGGCCACATTCTGCCTGAGGATATCTCCGGTAGAAATATGCGGCAATCCCAGGGACTTGGCCAGCTGCTTGGCCTGGGTCCCTTTTCCCGCGCCCGGCGCCCCTAAAAGGACTATTCTCATTGCCTGCGCCCCTTGATCCGCGAGCCTTTGATGAAACCCTCATAGTGATGCATCACCAAATGGGACTCGATCTGCTTGATGGTATCGAGCATTACTCCGACTATGATCAAGATCCCGGTGCCGCCGAAAAAAGAGGCCACTAAATAAGGCACTTTAAGCCAGGCCATGGTAAAATCCGGAAAAATGGCGATACAGGCGATGAACAATGCCCCCGCCAGAGTGATCCGGTTCATAACATAATATAAATAATCCGAGGTTGGCGTCCCCGGCCTGATCCCGGGAATAAAACCGCCGTATTTTTTCATGTTTTCGGCGACGTCCAGCGGATTAAAGACTATGGCGTTATAAAAATAGCAAAAGAAGACGATCAAAAGAGCGTAGATAAAAGAATAGACCCAATGCCCCCTGACCATTACCTGGGCCCAGTTCTGGAACGCCGGGTTAGGAATGAAAGATGCCAGAGTGGCCGGAAAAAGGATGATCGACTGGGCAAAAATGATCGCGATGACTCCGGAAGTGTCGACTTTTAAAGGGATATAGGTCGACTGGCCTCCGTAGATCTTTCTTCCGACAATGCGCCGGGCGTACTGCACCGGGATCTTGCGGTAGCCTTGAGTGACCATGACCACCGAAAAAACTACAATAACCAGAAGCGCGGCCATGATAAAAAGGGTTATAGGCTGGATCGTCCGGGCGGAGGGCTTGAACGGAGAAATAAGCATGAACAACTGGTGCAGCGCTGACGGGATACGCGAAATGATCCCCGCGGTGATCACCAGTGAAATGCCGTTGCCGATCCCCCTTTCCTGGATCTGCTCCCCCAGCCACATGATAAATATCGTGCCGGTGGTCAAGGTCACTACGGTCAGGATCCGGAAATTCCATCCGGGATGCAGGACGATCTTCAGCCCTTCGCGCACCCCGAGATTCTCGATCCAGAGAGCGATGAAAAAAGCCTGGACCAAAGCCAGACCGACCGTTCCGTAGCGGGTCAATTGGTTGATCTTCTCGTATCCGGCCCGGCCTTCCTTGGACAGTTTCTCCAGCGCCGGGATGACCGCGGTGAGAAGCTGCATGATGATCGAGCTGGAGATATAAGGCATGATCCCCAGGGCAAATATGGTCAGCTTCTCCATAGCGCCTCCGGAAAACATGTTGATTATGCCGAATATAGTCCCGCCCTGGGCTTTGGCCATGCGCTCAAAAAAAGTTGCCAGGGCCACTCCGTCGATGCCGGGGGTCGGGACAAAACAGCCGATCCGGTAAACGATGAACAGCGCTCCGGTTATAAGCAGGCGTTTTTTAAGATCTGGGATTCTAAAAGAATTTACCAGAGCGCTAAGCATTCAATACCTCGAATTTTCCCCCGGCATTTTTGATCTTTTCCCGGGCGGATTTAGAAAAAGCATGGGCCTGGATGGTCAGGGCGGCCTTAAGCTCGCCGTCCCCCAGGATCTTGACCATTTTATTCTTGCTTTTGACCAGCCCTTTTTCCAGCAATAAAGCCGGAGTGATGATTTCTTCTTTGATCTTGGATAATCTTTCCAGATTAACCACCTGGTAGACCTTGGCGAACTTGCTGGTAAATCCTCTTTTGGGCATCCTGCGGATCAGCGGGCTCTGGCCGCCTTCGAATCCGGGATAAGTCGCCCGTCCGGAACGGGAAGTCTGGCCTTTGCTGCCGCGGGTGGAGGTTTTACCGTGGCCTGAGCTGGAGCCTCTTCCCAGGTACTTTCTTTTTTTGTGCGCGCCTTTGGGCGCTTTGAGCGAATGTAATTTCATTTTATTAATCCTTCAGTTGCTTGAGCCCTTCAATGGTGGCTTTGATCACATTGATAGGGTTGTTGGAATTTAATGATTTTGTCAGGATATCCTTGATCCCGCAAGCCTCGCATACCGCTCTGACCGGGCCGCAGGCGATGATCCCGGTGCCTTCCGAGGCCGGCTTTAAAAGCACTTTGGCTCCGGCATACTTCTCGCAAACTTCGTGAGGGATGGACGATCCCAGGACCTTGACCTTCATCATCTCTCTTTTGGCTTTATTCAACCCCTTGCGGATGGCGTCAGCGACTTCGTTAGCCTTGCCCAAAGCGAATCCCACATGGCCTTTCCTGTCTCCCACAACTACCAGGGCGCTGAAAGACATCTTCTTGCCGCCTTTGGTAACTTTGGTTACCCGGTTGATGGA
>JBFZAG010000043.1:0-16378 GCA_041309145.1 Candidatus Omnitrophota bacterium
CTACCACTTTCACTTTAGACGGTTTACCTTCGGAGAAAATGTACTTCCGGATATTCGCTTTCAACACCAGGCTTCAGTCCGGCTACTCCAATGTGGTGTCGGCCGATCCGTTCCCGCAAGCTCCGAGCGGGTTGACAGCCACAGTCAGCGCGAGTAACATAGTGTTCAAATGGCTGGATAATTCGACCAACGAATCAGGATTCTTGTTTCAGTCCAGCGCGGACAATGTGACCTTCCAGACAATGGTTGAGCTGGCGGCGAATGCTACCACTTTCACTTTAGACGGTTTACCTTCGGAGAAAATGTACTTCCGGATATTCGCTTTCAACACCAGGCTTCAGTCCGGCTACTCCAATGTGGTGTCGGTAGATCCTTTATCTAAAGCGCCGAGCAATTTGACCGCGGCGGTGAGCGCGACCAACGTGGTGTTCAACTGGACAGATAACTCGAACAATGAGTCGGGGTTTGTGCTTGAGTCCAGCCGGGATAATGCGACATATTATACGGTTACACAACTGGGGCCGAATATTACCACTTTCACTTTGAATAATTTGCCTCCGGATAAGTTTTACTACAGGATATATTCTTACAACAGTATAGGCAAATCAGGATTTTCCAACCCGGTATTGGTAGATCCGTTCACGAAAGCGCCGAGCAATTTGACCGCGGCGGTGGGCGGGACCAACGTGGTGTTCAACTGGACAGATAACTCGACCAATGAGTCGGGATTTTACCTGCAGTCCAGCCGGGATAATGTGACATATTCAACAGTTGCTCAGCTGGGGCCGAATATTACCACTTTCACTTTGAATAATTTGCCTACGGAAAAATACTACTACAGGATATATTCTTACAACAGTATAGGTATATCCGGATTTTCTAACGTGGTATCAGTAGATCCGTTACCACAAGCTCCGACTTATCTGGCAGCGAGTCCAGCATCCTCAGCTCAGATCAAACTTAGTTGGCAGGATAACGCCGCTAATGAAGCCGGTTTCTTAGTGGAGCGTAAAACATCAAAAACAGCGTTCGTCCAGATTGCCACTTTGGGCCCAAATATAAAGACATTTAACGATATTAAATTGAAAGCCAAGACGACATATTCTTATCGAGTGAGAGCATACAATAGCTCCGGGTTTTCGAGCTATTCGAATGTTGCCCAGGCGACGGCAGTACGATAAAGATTTTAATTTAAACAGGATCAACCGGTAAAGCCCTCTGCGATAGAAAGTCTGCCTGAGGGTAGACAGATATCGCAGAAGGTTTTTTGTTTTATTTTGAGACAGGAGTAGTATAATTAGCGCAGGAGGTGGAATATCCTAAAAACGCTTATTCTGATCCTGCTTTCTGTCGCAGCCGCGATGATCGGCTTTTTCGTCTATTTAAAGCCCGGCCTGACCATCGAGATCCAGAGGAGGTTTTACGAAAAGATCAATTGGCGAATCGAGCCTGTATCCATGCCTAAAGAGATCCGCAATACTAAAATAATGGGAATGTTTTTAGTCGCTGTATCCGCGCTGACCCTGATATCCGGATTTTTGAAATGGTAGAAAGATTTCGCGGCTGCTTCTGATGAAATAACCAGAGACGCTTACCGGGCTGATCGGGAAACTGTCTTTTTCCCGAGAAGGAAAGTGTCTTTGAGCTCAAAAAAACGCGGTCATTAAGAGACAGTTTCCCGCTTGGGAGGGAGACACTGTCCCGATTGGCTGGGAGACAGTTTCCCGATTGAGTCGGTAACTGTCTCTAAAGATAAAGAAGGAGGGGGAAATCGGTATTATTGAGCGGATATCAGATGAAGATATATTAAAACAGATAAATACCGCGAACTATAAAAAAGCGGGAACTTTGCAGATATTGCTCATGTTCGCGATAAGCGTTTTTCTTTTTGTGGGGCTGGGATTGATCTCGCTCAGGATCGAGCAGCTGATCATTTTTGTGATCGTTGTGTTTTGCCATGAGGCCGGGCATTTTCTGGCCATGAAAACATTCGGGTATTCCAATGTGAAGATGTTTTTTTTGCCGTTTTTCGGGGCAATGACATCCGGCGATGACAGAACTCCCAATGCCACGGAAGAGGCTTTAGTTTCTTTATCGGGGCCGGTCCCGGGGATTTTTATGGGGATCGCATCAACTATACTGTACGCTGTTTACGGGAAGCAGATCTACTATGATCTGGGTATCTGGCTATTATTCCTTAACGGTTTTAATTTATTACCCTTTTTCCCTCTGGACGGAGGGAGGTTTTTTAACGCGGCCATATTTTCCAGGAATTATATGTTCGAGCTGCTCTTTAAGATCTTTGCGGCGGCCACGCTGCTTCTGACAGCTTTATTGCTCAATGCTTATGTTCTTTTGCTGATACCGTTTATTCTGGTCGTTTCTCTTAAGCCCAGCTACTATAGTTCAAAGGCGGCGAAGCTCATAAAAAATGGCCTATCTCGAGAGCGGGCGGCGTCTTTTGAATTTAACGCGGAAAATATAAAGCTGATCCGGGAAAAATTAGACGCGCGAACTTTTGCCGCCCCGGCAGCTCAGAAACTCAATTACGTGAGCTCTGTGGTCCACGATACCTGGAAAAGGATCTATCTGGCCCCTCCGAAGAGCATAACGACAATATTTCTGGTTATCATTTATTTCGCTGTTTCATTTCTGGGGTTCGTAAGTCTCGGCGGCTTGTTGGTGATGGAAGAAACAAAAAACACGAAATACGAGCTTTCAAGTCTTACAGACAAAGAAAACAAGCCGATCAACGCGGAATTAGTATATAATAAGAATAAAATAAGACAAAAAACCGAACTGGACCCCGAGTTCAGATATCACGGAAAACGGGAAATATACCTGCCGAACGGGACTTTGGTAAATACGGGGAATTTTTATCGCGGAGTTCCCGACGGGGAATGGATGGATTACAGGACGAACATAGTTTTAAAGTTCGACAAAGGCCGATACGCCGCAAGAAAAGAGCTCAAAAACGGGGTTTGGGTTGAGACGCCTTCCGAAAAATTGTCAAATAGCGAAAAGTCGGCTATGGAAAACTGGCTGAAAAAACAAAAACCTTATTCCAGATTGCGGCCGGCCGGATAAATTTATTCTAAAAAACCGAAGTCCTAAAAAAGGAGACGCCATGAAGTGTCCTGATTGCAGTAACGATTTGAAGCCGGTCGATTGCAAGGGGATCCAGATCGATGAATGCGTTAATTGCAAAGGCAAATGGTTTGACCGGGACGAACTGCGTAAAGCCAAGGACAGGCAGGACGAGGATCTGAGATGGCTTGATTTCGACCCTTTCGGCAAAGACGCCGAACAATTAAGCGTAGCTTCGCAGGGCAAGACCTGCCCTAAATGTTCCGAGAAGATGTTGTCGTTGAAATATATGGATTCCCAAGTCGTTATCGATAAATGCTCTCATTGTAAAGGGGTATGGCTGGACCCGAAAGAGTTTTATAAGATCATCCGTTTCCTGGAAAACAAACTCGGCACGGAAACCGCCAAAGATTACGCCAGAGATACGTTTAAACAATTTATCCAGATCTTTTCCGGACCGGAAGGACTGATCTCGGAAGTGAAAGATTTCCTGGCGGTATTGTATCTTCTGGAACTGCGGATCGCCGTAGAGAACCAGACGCTGGCTCATACTGCGCAAAAGATCTACCAGGGCACGCCGTTCAAATAGGCGGGCTTTGGAAGAGACACGAAAAAGATCTAAGAAGGTTTTTATCGGCGCTTGCCTTGACAAACCCGGTTTGGCGTGTTATATTTTTAACTATACAATTGACGCTGATCTTGATTTGCGCCCAGATTAAGAGAGGCATTTTTTTAAAAGCCATAAAAATAATTTTATAAAAGTCTTTAATAAGCCGGAAAAGAGAGAGTATGGTAGCGAAGAAAGTACACGAATACTTCGGAGAGATCCTTATCCGCAACGGCCGGCTGGATAATGAAAAATTAGGTCACGCGCTCAGCCTTCAGCGCAAAAGCGGAACCGGCGGCTTAACCGGCCAGATCCTGGTCAATTCCGGGTATATTAAAGAAGAAGATGTCACTCTGGGGCTGGCGGCGCAGTACGGTTTTCCTTTTTTGCCGCTTGACGAATACAACGTCGACGGATCGCTCATGAATATTCTGCCCGGGGAATTTGCCCAAAAGCACGGAATAGTTCCGGTAGAAAAGACCGGGAACAGCTTATCTATCGCCATGGCTAATCCCTTGGAGCGGAAAGTGGTCAAAGAGATAAGGGAGATCACCAAATGCCATGTCACTGTTTTTATTTGCACCCAAAAAGCGATAAAAAACAAGATCGACCTGCTGTATAAGCACACAGATAAACCCAGCGGCATCAGAGCGGCCGCGGAAAGAGAGGTTTTGTAATGATCAATATGAGAGATATGGATCTGAACATAAAGACCTATTCGTTAAACGGGCTGCGTGAGCGCTGGGAGCTTTTAAATTTCCTGGACCAGCAGACCGCGCAGTCAGCCCAGGCCAATAAAAATAAATTCACCGCTGTGCTTATCCGGCTAGAGCCGCGCAAGAAAGCCGAAGCCCATCATCATAAATTCGAGCACGAGCTTTTACAATATACCACCAGCACCCTGCGCTTGACCTTGAACGAAGGCAGCTGCCAGCTGTTTCATTACAGCGCCGGCGAGATCATGGGGGTTTTTCCCGATGTTGATAAAAAAGATTTGGCCGGGATTTTGCTGGCGATCAACAAAAATTTTAAACGCCGGCCGTTTTTGTTCAGGAACGAGCTTCATCCGGTCAAAGTAAAGATCGGAGTTTCCTGTTACCCGCGGGACGGCTGGGAAAAGGAAGAATTGCTTCGCCGGGCTGCGGTTTCAGCAGGCCACACCAAGCTGAACAAATACCGGATCTGGTCCTGTATGGACAGGTTTAATCAATCCTGGGTAAAACCGGCGGTGATGAGTCTTTTCTGCGTGTTGACCGGCGCGCTGCTCTTTTTCGGCTGGAGCAATCTGGACGCTACCTCGGCAATCAAGACAGCGGCGGCGAAAATGCTTTTAGGAAAATCCTCCGCTCCCAGCGAATACCTGGTCAAAGTGGTCACAAAAAGCGGCGCGGTGTTCCAGGGATTTTTAGTCTCCGAAACCGACCGCAATATTATCGTCACCGTGACCCTTGATATGGGCAAAGCCACCGTGACTTTCTCCAAGGCGGAAGTGCAGAAGATCTTGCGCGGTAAAGACGCCCTGGCCAGCGAAAAATTCGACCTGGCAGCCAGCGCGCGATAAAAAAGATCCTTAGTGAAAAGTTTTTCCGGCCGGACGTTATGTCCGGCCTTTTGTTTTGAAATCACTCCTGTATGGCGTGTCGATTCCCGATGCGGTCAAATACCCAATAAAAAAAGATTTTTTCTTTCATCTCGCGCGGAAACTCTTGTAAACTCTCGGTAAAACTGTATAATATTATCAGAGTAGTTTTGGCGGAAAAAATATTTTATTGATTTATCAAGAAAAATAGATATGAACAATAGAAGAAAGATCAATCGGAAAATCGGTGAGTTGTTAGAAGAACGCGACCTGATCAGCGGAGAGCAGCTGGCTAAAGCGCTGAAACAGCAGAAAGAAAACGGCGGCTATATCAGCCAACACCTGATCTCTCTGGGGTTTGTCAGCGAAAAGGTTATAGCCGATTGCCTGGCCAACCAGTACGGGTTTGCCTATATACCTTTGGCGGATTACGCCTTGTCCCCCGAAATACTGAAACTTATACCGTTCAAATTCATCGACATTTATTCGCTGCTGCCGGTAGAAAAGATGGGAAATGTCTTGAGCGTGGCTATGGCTGACCCTTTGAATGAAGGCGTCATAGACATGCTCAAGCAGATCACCAAATGCGATATCACGGTCTTGGTCAGCACCTACAGCGAGATAAGAGCGGCAATAGCGGCTATTCTGCCTTCCCAGTTGAAAAGCATAAAAGACACCGAAAAAAAGAAAACTGAGCTGCTGGAGAAGGAGATCCTTTCATCTTTTATACAGGTGAAAGGATTTGACCAGAAAAAAGAGCAGAGAAAATACAGAAGATTCGAAGTGAATCTGAATATGATCTATTACCTGAGGGACAAAGCTTTTAGCGGAATAGTAACCGACATCAGTTATAACGGGATCACCTTTACCTCCGATATGTTCCTGCCCATAGAAAAGAATATTTACGTGGATATCATTTCCAAGATCAATCTGCAGGAAATAGAGATCAGCGCGGTGATCCAGATCCTCAGGGTCGAGACAGCCGAAAGATCCGGCAAACCCGGCCCTTCGGATCAGAAGGAGCAAAGCTGCAACATCTCCGCTTTTTTTAATTTTCTGACCGATGAGGACAGAGTAAGTCTGGCCACTTTTTTAAAAAGCAAACTCCGTTAAGGAGACGCTTACCGAACTGATCGGGAAACTGTCGCCAGTTTCAACTAACCTAGGAGGGAGAATGGGGGTAGTAATTTTAATACTTCTTGTTGCCGCGGTTGTTTTTGGCGTTTCGGCCTATAACAACCTTATCCGCGGCCGCCTTTTGGTCAAAGAGGCGTTCAGCGGCATTGACGTCCAGCTTAAACGCCGGTATGACCTAATCCCGAAGATCGTTGACACGGTTAAAGGCTATGCCCAGCACGAAAAGACCCTGTTCGAAAAAGTCGCGAGCATGCGCGCGCAGATGGTCTCCGGCGGTTCCCTGGCGGAAAGGGCCAAAGTGGAAACCGAGCTTTCCGGCGCCCTGAAGAGCATCTTTGCCCTGGCCGAGGCCTACCCGGAACTGAAAGCCAACCAGAATTTCATCCAGCTGCAAAGCACTTTGAGCGAGATCGAGGACCAGATCCAGATGTCCCGCCGCTACTACAACGGCACGGTCCGGGATTACAACCTGCAGTGCCAACAGGTGCCCTCAAACTTCATCGCTAATTCATTCGGGTTCGCGCCGGAGCAGTTCTTTGAGCTGGAATACGCCACTCAGCGCCAGGCGCCGGACGTCAAATTTGATTGAGCGGGTAGATTTTTTTACCGCGCGGATGTTGCCCGCGCGGTGACGGAGGCAAAGGAGGAGGCGAGCTGATGCGCAGGTCTTTGTTGATCGGCCGGGCTGTAAGTTATTTTTTGTTTCTGGTTTTTGCCGTTTCCGCCGCGCATGCCGAGGAGCGGATCGATTCTTTTTACAGCGAAATAACCGTCAATGCCGACGCGACAATCGAGATCACGGAGACCCTCACTGTCACCGTAGAAGGAAATAAGATCAAGCGCGGCATCTACCGCGACTTTCCCACCCGCTACAAAGACAGATCAGGCAACAATTATACTGTTGATTTTCAGGTCAGGCGGGTTTTGCGGGACGGGTCGGACGAACCCTACCGTATCGAGCCGCTCGCCAACGGCAGCCGCGTCTACTTCGGATCAAAAGACATCTTTCTTGCTCCCGGACAGTATATTTACGAGTTTTCTTATCGCACCAACCGCCAGATCGGGTTTTTCCAAGATCACGACGAGCTGTACTGGAATGTCACCGGCAACGGCTGGGATTTCCCCATCGGGAAAGCCAGGGCAACGGTATGGCTGCCTCAGGACGCGCTAGAGCGGGTGATCTCTTATGAGGGATATACCGGACTTTTCGGCGCTAAAGGCGGGGATTACGTTTCCAGGATCGATAATCAAGGTTCAGATCCGCGGTTTTCGCTTGCTTTTTACACGACGCGCAGCCTCGCTCCCGCGGAGGGGCTGACTATCTCGGTCTCCTGGCCTAAAGGGTATGTGGCTGAGCCGGACATAAAAGAGAAGATAAATTATTTCCTGCGCGACAACCGGGTCATCGCTTTCGGCCTGCTGGGATTAGCGGTGGTCTTAGGTTACTACCTTCTGATCTGGAACCGTTACGGACGGGACCCTCAAAAAGGGACGATCATCCCGCTGTTCAGCCCGCCTGACCGGCTTTCCCCGCAAGAGATCAGATATATCAGTAAAATGGAGTATGATAAAAAGGCTTTTACCGCCTGCCTGGTCAATTTGGCGGTCAAGGGAGCGCTGAATATCGCTGAGGAAGGAGAGTATATCCTTACTAAAACCAACGCCAACGGATCTGATCTCGATGAGACCGAACTTGCGGTCATGCAGGCGTTATTCGCCTCCTCCAACAGTATCGTCATGAATACAGGGAACCATTTGCTGATCCGCAAGGCAATGGACATCCTGCGCTTTGCTATGGCGAAAAAGGCGACCTCCAATTATTTCCTGACCAACAGGGTATACTTGATCCCCGGGATCATCCTTTCAGCGCTGTTGATCGCAGCAGCGATCATCGCGCGGCCGGGATATCAGCAGTTCTTAGGCGTATTCATGGTGATGTGGCTTTCGATCTGGAGTATCGGCGTGATCGCGTTACTCGTGCATATCACGGCATTATGGAGAAGAGTTTTGACCGCCGGTTCGGCGAGGGCGCTATCGCTGGGCGGGGCGATAACAGGAAGTCTTTTTGCGGCCCCTTTTCTGGCCGCAGAGATATTCGGCATCGGCGTGCTCACCTACGCGGTGACCCCGGCGCTGATGGCGGTGATCGTCGGGCTGGGAATAATCAATTACACGTTCTACCGCCTGCTGCCGGCTCCGACGATCTTGGGCCGGGCGGTAATGGATAAGATCGAAGGGTTTAAAATGTTTTTGGAGGCGACGGAAAAAGACCGTCTTAAAGTGCTCAGCTTCCAAAAGAAAACTCCCGAGCTGTATGAGCGTTTCCTGCCTTACGCGCTGGCGCTAGACGTGGAAGACGCCTGGACCGCCCAATTTACCGATGTGCTCAGGCGGGCCTCCGCGGAAGGCGAACAATACCATCCGGCCTGGTATTCGGGCAATTGGCACGACTCCAGGGGGATCGTTGGGTTCGGCTCGATGCTCGGAAAATCTTTTTCCAACTCAGTTTCCGCGGCTTCAGTTGCCCCGGGTTCAAGCTCAGGTTCAGGAGGCGGCGGTTCTTCGGGCGGCGGCGGTGGTGGCGGCGGCGGAGGCGGCTGGTAGCGAAACTAAGAGACGCTTACCGAGCCAATCGGGAGACAGTTACCGAGCTAATCGGGAAACTGTCTTTTTTTCAATCGGGAAAGTGTCTTTTGTCCAATCAAAAAAGTATTTTTAGGTTACTCAAAGGGAAGAGGTCCCTAAAGACACTGTCCCGATCAGTTGGAAGACACTGTCCCGATTAGCTCGGTAAGCGTCTGTATGTTCTGTTCTTGACAATGGCTGCTGCGGTGGTATAATTCATTTCGTTTGACTTTGTTGTTTGACGAGCAAGGTTGGACTGAGCTCCTGCCCGCCAGTTTCGCGCACAATCTCAAAAATTCAGTTGTAAAACTATGAATCCTTTAACCATCAGGGACTTTTTTTCTTTTGACGGGCTTTCCGCGTTTTTTCTGGGCGTGATCGCGCTGGTTTGCCTGCCGTCCATGGTTTACGCCGTCGGGTATTTCCGCAGCCATTATTCCGGACGCCGGGCCGCGCTTGCCCTCGGGCTTTCCAGCTTATTTATCTTTTCTTTATGTTTGGTAGTCACCGCGGCAAACCTCCTGGTATTTTTTATGGCCTGGGAGCTGATGTCGCTTATTTCGTATTTCCTGGTGGTTTTTGACCACGAGCACGACCAATCAATTCACGCCGGCCTGATCTATATCGTGATGACCCACGTTGCCGGAGCCTTTCTTTTAGTTGGGATGCTGATTATGTTCCGCCACACCGGAGCTCTGGGATTTAGCCAAGTCGCTCAGTCGATGGCTTCCATGCCTGTCGCTACCAAAAACATCGTTTTTATCTTACTCTTGATCGGTTTCGGCACCAAAGCCGGCCTGGCGCCTTTGCATATCTGGCTGCCCTATGCCCATCCTCAGGCGCCCAGCCCGATCTCCAGCATCATGTCCGGAGTGATGATCAAATTGGGCATCTACGGCATCCTGCGTTTTGTTTTAGGAATGCTGGGGACAGGAGAGGGCTGGTGGTCAATCCTGATCATCTCCCTGGCCATGCTTTCTTGCCTGGTGGGAGTGATCTACGCGCTGATGGTCCAGGATCTGAAAAAACTGCTGGCATATTCCAGCGTGGAAAACGCGGGGATAATTTTACTGGGCATCGGCGCGGCCATGCTCAGTTATCGTTCGGGCCTGACCGCGGTCTCAGCGCTGGCTTTAGCCGCCGGCATGTATCATCTGATCAATCACGCGGCATTTAAAGGATTATTGTTTTTAAGCGCGGGCAGCGTGGTCAGCGCCACCGGCACCCGGGACATCGAGAAGCTGGGAGGTCTGATCAAGCGCATGCCAATGACCGCGGCCGCGTTCTTGATCGGCTCTTTGGCAATATCCGCGGCGCCGCCTTTAAACGGCTTTGTCAGCGAATGGCTTTTGCTGCAATCGTTTTTCTCAGCCGCGCGCCAGACTGTAGGCGGCCAGGCAGTGGTTTTTGGCCTATGCGCCGCAGGGCTGGCTTTGACCGGCGGCTTAGCCGCGGCTTGTTTTGTCAAAGCCTTCGGGATAACCTTCCTGGCCGTGCCGAGGAGCAAAAAAGCCGAGGAGGCCCGCGAATCTTCGAAGCCGATGCAGGCCGGAATGATCTTTCTGGCCGTGGTCTGTTTCGGCTTAAGTTTTGGCTGCGGAATTATCCTGCCGTATCTGGTCAAGATCTCCTCCGGAGTCTTGGGAATCGATCCTGGCATTGCGCAGTTCAGTTTCAATCGTTTTATCCTGCGCATTCCCGAATCAATCACTCACTCCACAACCCAGGTCCAATTTTCTCCGTTAATTCTGGCCTGCGGGCTTTCCGTAGCTGCCGCGCTCACATTCGCGCTTGTTCGACTATTTTTCGGTTCTCCCAGACGCGCAACCCGCAACACCTGGGACTGCGGCTACTACGCGCTCACTCCGCGCAATGAATACACCGCCACCGCGTTTTCCAAACCTTTCCGCATCGCTTTCAGTTTTTTCCTGCTACCTTACCGCAAAAGCGAGAAGGTCCGCGATTCTTATTACCACGTGCGCAAATTTTCTTACGAAGTGTTCACTTCGCCGATTTTCAAAATGTATTTCTATGACCCGCTGGTAAAGTTTGTCATGGGCTCCGCCCGCGGCTTGCGTTGGATCCAGCCCGGCAGCATCCATATTTATTTAGCTTATATTTTTATAACTATGCTTGGCCTGATCATCTGGCTGGCGAGAATATAATATGAACGCATTACTGCAAATCCTTGGGATCGTTATCCTGGCCCCGCTGGCCAGCGGCTTGATCCGCTGCATCAAAAACCTGGCCCGCCGGCGCCGCGGCCAGCCCTTACTTCAGCCCTATTTTAACCTGGCTAAACTTTTCAACAAAGAGGAGGTGGTTTCGCATAACGCCTCCTGGATCTTCAGCGTTGCACCATATATTGTTTTGGCCGCCAGCCTGACTGCCGCTTTCCTAATTCCGTTATTCAGCCAAGCCAACCCGGCCGGGGATCTTTTTGTTTTGCTTTTTGTCTTGGGGCTTGGGCGTTTTTTCTTAAGCCTGGCCGGTTTAGATACCGCCAGCTCTTTCGGCGGCATGGGCGCGTCTCGGGAAATGTTCGTCTCCGGACTTTGCGAGCCCGGTTTGTTCCTGGCGTTTTTCGTCTTCGCCCTGAACAGCGGCTCAACCGGTTTAATCGTTCCGGAATTTGCCGGCGTCAAAGCCAGCGTGCTGATCGTTGGTTTTGCCTTTTTCCTGATCACGCTGGCTGAGACCAGCAGAATCCCCGTGGACAACCAGGAAACCCATCTGGAACTGACCATGATCCATGAAGCCATGGTCCTGGAATATTCCGGCCGCTCTCTGGCGTTGCTTGAGCTGGCCGCGCAGGTTAAACAATTGGTCTTATTTGTCCTGCTGGCCCTGGTTGTTCCGCCGTATAATTGCGGCCTGGCCATGCTTGGACTCAAAATTCTGGCTATTTCAGCCACGATCGCGCTGGCGGAAGTTTCAGTAGCCAAAATGCGGCTTTTCCGGGCCGTGGATTATCTTGTTTTTGGTTTTATCGCAGCTTTAGCCGGCCTGGCTGTGTTTTTTATGGGGTGGTGACATGATCGCAAACATCGTCTTATTTGTAATTCTTTTGCAGACGCTTTCCCTGGCTATGGCCAAACGGGTGTCCGCCTTAAGCCGCGGCTTTCGCCGGCAGTCACTTTACCTGGCCCTTTTTACCGCTATCCTGGCCTGGCATGAAAAAAGTTTCGAGCTCTGGATCGTGGCCGGACTATTGCTCTTGATCAAGGTCTGGCTGATCCCGTTCTTGCTCAAACGCATCTGCAGCCGCATCAAAGTAGAAGAGGACCTCGGCCTTTTAGTCAACCCGATCCTTTCTTTAGGTCTGGTAGTTTTATTCGGCTGGCTGGCTTACTTATTCGTCGGCAAAGTGATGAGCGTGCATGACCGGCAGTTAGGCCTGTCCTTAAGCGTGGCCTTGACCGTGTTATCAGCCGGATTTTTCATCATGTCCAGCCGGATGAAAGCTTTGGCCCAGATCATCGGACTCTTAGTTATGGAAAACGGGCTTTTCCTGGCCGCCTCAGCCATTGCCGGCGGCATGCCGTTTTTTGTGGAGATCGCCATATTTTTTGACGTGTTTGTCTGCGTTTTGATCCTGGAAGTTTTTGTCTATAAGATCAGCCGGCTGTTCACCCACATTGACGTGGATAAACTCGACCAGCTCCGAGGATAAAATGATTTTAGCAATACTATCCATACCTCTGATATTAGCGTTCCTGGCTCAAGTGGTGCGCGACCGCCGAACGTACAGCGTAGTGAACATACTCGGCCACGGTCTGATTTTAAGTTTTTGTTTGCGTTTGATCTTTGATTTCGCCTCCGGAAAAATCGCGCAAACGAGTTTCAGCATCTTTTACCTGGACAGCTTAAGCGCATTTTTCCTGACCCTGACCGGGTTTATCGCTTTTTGCGCCGCGCTCTACTCCCACGGCTACATCAAACACGAAGTAAGCAAAGGCATTATCAGCGAGCGCAAAGCCCGCGGCTATTATTCGCTCTTTAATTTATTTGTCTTTACCATGCTGGTCGTGCCGTCAGTGCAAAACCTGGGCCTGGTCTGGGTAGCCATTGAAATGACCACTCTGGTCTCGGCGTTCCTGGTGGGATTCCACAACAGCCGCCATTCCGTGGAGGCGGCCTGGAAATATATCATCATTTGTTCAGTCGGCATTAGCTTAGCGCTTTTAGGGATTATTCTTTTATACTATACGGTTATGCTTAACGGAGCCAGCCGGACCCTGGACTGGCCGGCTATCAACGCCCTTGCCGTTGGGCTTGACCCCAAGATCTTAAAGATCGCTTTTGTTTTTATCTTTATCGGCTTCGGCACCAAAGCCGGGATCGCTCCCATGCATAACTGGCTGCCTGACGCCCACAGCCAGTCGCCTTCGCCGATCAGCGCCATGCTTTCCGGAGTGCTTTTAAAAGCTTCGCTTTACGCGGTGATCCGGGTCTTCGGAGTTTTAAGCCGGGCCGGACAGGCGCAATTCGCTCAGTCGTTGTTTGTTTTCTTCGGATTGTTTTCTTTGGGTTTGGCCGCCGGGTTTATCCTGGCTCAAAAAGATATCAAACGTTTGCTGGCCTATTCCAGCGTCGAGCACGTGGGGATCTGCCTATTGGGTTTAGGCTTTGGCCCCCTGGCAGCCATAGGCGCGCTTTTACATATGGCTAACCACGCCGCCACCAAGTCCTTGATGTTTTTCGGCGCGGGTAATGTCGCGGCCCTCTACGGAACGAACAATAAAAACCTGATCCGTGGGGTGATCAATACCTTGCCGTTTACCGGGGTGATGTTGCTATTGGGCAGTTTTGCTTTAGCCGGATCGCCGCCGTTCTCAATTTTCTTAAGCGAGCTCTGGATCTTAAACGCCGGGTTCAGCCTGGGTAAGACTAAACTGGCGGCTCTGGCGCTGTTATTCATGGCCATTGCTTTTGCCGGGATCATCATGCATTTCAGCCGGATCATCTTCGGCCGCAAACCTGAACATATCGCTGTCGAGCCGTAACCCTGGAGCACCAAGCTGGCCTTTATCGCGCTTTTAGGTTTCATGCTGGTTTTGGGATTGTATTTACCGAATGGCTTGCAGAGATTTTTAGGCGACTGCACCCGGATAATTTTCGGATCATAGGGATGATCATGTTAAAAGACCAAATTAAAGATTGGTGCCGGATAGAAGAGGGGCAAATCAGCGTTCCGTACCCTGACGAACTCTATCTGCGCGTCGAGCGCAAAGATTTCAAGCAGGTCTGCATTGCCCTGCACGCTAAACTGCGTTCTTCAGTAATGATGCTCTTTGCCAATGACCAGCGAAGCAAATCGCCTGGTTTTGAGTTGATCTGCGTTTTTTTAAGCAGCCAACATCGGCAATGGGTGCTGGTCAAGACTTTGCTTGACGCCAATAACCCGGAATTTGATTCTTTGGCCAAGGAACTTTATTCGGCAAGCTTGTTCGAGCGACAGATAAAGGAAATGTCCGGCATTCATCCTGCTGGCAACCCTGATCTGCGCTCCTTGCATCTGCACGAAGAAGTCTGGCCGCAAGGCGCGTATCCGATGCGCAAAGATTTTGATCCCGGCTCAGCCGCCACAACTCCGGCCCAGGCTTCCGTTTCACCCTTGTCCCCAGCGTACCAATTTTTAAAAGTCGAAGGCGAGGGAGTGTTTGAAGTCCCGGTCGGACCGGTGCACGCCGGCGTGATCGGCCCCGGACATTTTTGTTTCAGCGTGGCCGGAGAGCCGATCATCAATTTAGAGCAGCGCCTGGGCTGGACCCATCGCGGGGCCGAGAAATTATTCGAATCAAAAACGATTGACGAAGCAGTGCGTTTAAGCGAATGCATTAGCGGAGACCAATCCTTCAGTTACAGCCTGGCTTTTACCCGGGCCATCGAGAAGATACAAGGGATCAAAGTCACTTTGGATACAGAGCTGTGCCGTGCGTTATTATTGGAACTTGAGCGGATGTACAACCATGTCAGCGGTATTAGCGGCATCGCTCTGGACGTGGGCTTTAGTTTGCCGGCCATGTTCAGCCAGGAGATCAAGGAACGGATACTGCGGCTTAATCGCAGCCTGACCGGTCATCGCTACTTAAAGAATGTTAATTTTGCCGGCGGAATCGGCCTTGAACTTGACGCCAGGAAGAAGGAGCTGCTTCTGACGGAATTATCCGCTGTGGAAAAAGAAATGCTTAAATTAAAATCAATGCTCCTGTCCAGCGTCTCTTTTTTGGACCGGGTGGATTCAACCGGCGAATTGCGCAAAAAAACCGCGCAGGACCTGGGCGTGACCGGCTTAGCGGCCCGGGCCAGCGGAATTAACCTGGATCTGCGGGGTTTGTTCGAACTGGAATACGCCAAGGTAGGGTTTAAGACCCGCACTCAGGAAAAAGGGGATGTGCTGGCCCGGCTTAATCTGCGTTTGGAGGAGTTTGAGGATTCTTTGGGGCTGGTCCGGATCTTCGGGGAAAAGATTTCCAACGCCGTAGTCGGCAGATCAGCAACTTCAGCGGCAGTTCCGGCCGCACCAGCAACAGCATCGCCGGTTTTGTCTTCAGCCATCCGCAGCGGGCTCGGCTACGTTGAATCCTGGCGCGGCCCGGTTTTGTTCTGGGTAGAACTGGATGAGAAGGGAAAGATCAGCCGCTGTAAGATCGTGGATTCCTCGTTTAAAAACTGGCAGGCATTATCTTTTGCCGTGCTGGACAATATCATCCCCGACTTTCCGGTATGTAATAAAAGTTTTGACCTGTCATATTCAGGAAACGACCTATGAAAACAGAAATTCCAGGCAAAGAATTGAAAGAACTCATCCAAAAGAAGTTCGGCCGCTCCTTGCATATCCGCGAAGTGGACACCGGCTCCTGCGGGGCCTGCGAATCAGAGATAATTTCCTGCTTTAACCCCATCTACGACATTCAGCGTTTCGGCATTGATTTCGTGGCCAGCCCCCGGCACGCTGATTGCCTGCTGGTCACCGGCCCGGTCTCCAGGAACATGGCCAAAGCCCTCAAAGCCACCTACGAGGCCATGCCCGGCCCTAAATTCGCGATCACTCTCGGCGACTGCGCCAAAGACGGCGGCCCATTCAAAGGCGCTTACTACATCGAAGGCGGAGCCTCCCGGATCATTCCCGTAGCCTGCCACATCCCCGGCTGCCCGCCTGATCCGGAAACCATAATAGCAGCTTTACTCAACTTGTTAAAATAAAGGGGACGCTTCTATTTATTTTTAACCTTAGTCAACCTACGCGGTTGCCACGGTTGCCAATTGTGGCACCCGCGGAGGTTGACAAGGTTAAATAGAAGCGTCCCCTTTATTTTTTGGGGAAACGCCTTGTCAAG
>JBFZAG010000044.1:0-6884 GCA_041309145.1 Candidatus Omnitrophota bacterium
ACTGACCACATGGCCGAAAAAGACCCCCTGGCTGATCAAAAGATCCTCTTTGCGGTAATGGCTGACAATGACCGAAAGATTGGTTGCCGGCGGCATGGCCAATTGCAGAACGATCAAAAGCCCGAAAAGCTCGGGCAGCTTAAAAACAAAAACCAGCCAAAGGCCCAGGGCCGGCATGATCACCAATTTGGCCAGGGTCATCAAAGCCATTGCTTTCTTCTGGACTTTCCCCAAACGGATGGCCGCGATATTGCCTCCGACCACCAACGTGGCCAGGGGTAAAGTGCAGTCTCCGGCGGCCCGCAGCGGCCGCATTAATATCTCCGGGAAAAAATTTTCCAGCCTGAAGAAAACCAGGACCAGCCCGGCCAGGGTCGCGACTACCGGAGGGTTCAATAAGCTCCACCAGTCAAATCTTTTGGCCTTAGTGAAAGTCAAAAGGTAGACCCCGAAGGAAAACATGATCAGATTGAACCCCAGAAGAAAAAGGAACAAGTAAATAAACATTATATCCATTTTTTCCGGAGTCAATAACGCGGCCAAAAGGACCAGAGGAAGATAACCGGAATTCTGGAATGAAACCAGGCTTAAAAACTGCAGTTTTTGCTGCCCGCCGTGGACAAAACCGCTAAAAAGCCATCCGATCAAAGATCCCAATAGAGTTACAGCCAGGCTGATCAAAGGAAACAGCCACCAATTGGGAAACGATTCGAACCGGAAATCCTTGAGCAGCCGGGAAAAGATCAAAAGCGGCAAGGTCACGTCTATGACCAGGCGGCTTAAAGCGTTCAACCCTTCTCCCCCCAGGAAATTACGCTTGATCAGGAAATAGCCGATAAGCCCCAGGATAAAACTTTCTCCTACTCCTGAAGCGGTGATCTTAAAAGCCTCTAAAAACACTTTTTCTCCTTTTTAAGGTATATATTATAGCAACAAACTTTGCCGCCAGCAACGATAAAGAATATCTTTAAGAATGGCTTTGCTGAGTTTCAAGTTGACAGGAGTTTAAGAGTGGATTATACTTAGTGGATATTGCGGAGGTGGCGGAATTGGCAGACGCGCAGGTCTCAGAAGCCTGTGCCGCGAGGTGTGAGGGTTCAACTCCCTCCCTCCGCACCAGATTTGCAAAATAAAGGGGACGCTTCTGTTTTTCCAGCTGGAAAAAATAGAAACGTCCCCTTTATTTTTATTTTAATTTTTTATAAACTCAAACTGTTAATTACGGGCTTCCCCGGCTATTAAGTGCGTTATCCGCTATCGACGCCGCCTTATTTAATCCGACCAGTAGTATCTGACACTTTCGTTGCTGTTTCCGGGGCTTTAGAGACTTTCGTACCAATAATATCCTTTACATAGCTCGCCGCCTTATAAGTAGCACCCAGACCGCCAAAAGAAAGAGGATAAGTGTCCACTGCTTTAACCACATTATTTATCTGAGGAGCTACATAAGTATTGTATCCGGTAACTCCTGCCTGAAAAGTACTAAAGGGGATAGTAGCGATTTTTGTCGCGCCGGCGCTAAGAGTCTGGTAATTATTCTGCAAACCAGTATTTATACTTGAAAACGTCGGGGATATATAAGTCTTATATCCGCTATCTATCCCGGTACTTATAGCCCCCAACCCACCCTTAATAGCTCCAAACGGGTCCGCATTAAAATCTTGTAATCCTTGCGTGATCCAATCTGCGGCAAATAATAAAGCTGGCGAAACCAAAATGATCACTAATAACAAAATCATTGATCCGGCCCTTTTCATATCTACCCCCCTCTTTATATTATATTTTTTCCTGATACTTAAATATAACCTACTTTGGGAGCGATTTCAAGGCTAAGAGCTCTACGTATTGAAAGCCTTTTCCTGGAGAAAAATCCAAATTTTCTTGTTTCTTTTATTTCTTAGTCCACTTCCGGAAGGCTTGTTTATAAGCGGTAAAAGAAGGTTTCTTGGAAAAGTCGTTTCTCAGAAGGCCGAAATAGTCGACCCCGTTTTTCCAGTGCTGGTTAGTGTCCCGGAAAAAAGCCCAGAACACTGTTTCCACGGACTCGTCTTTTAATAAATTCTCATATACCTCTTTGACCCAGCGGGCCTGGTCTTTTTCGCCGGGATTCTTGCCCATCCACCAGTTTTCCACTTTTCTTCCTTTTTTGACCCCGGGACAGCCGATCTCGGTGATCCAGATCTTTTTATCCCCGTCTTTATTCCTGGCCATTACTTTTCTGGTCAGCCGGATAAAAGCTTGGGCTCTTTTGATAGCTTGCGGATCCAAAGGGCTCTCAAAAATATGGATGTTCATGATGTCAAAATATCCCTGAGCGCCGTTATCGTAGAGGCGGTTTACTCCGCTCAGGCCGCTGGCCAACCCGCCGTTCAAGATCTTGCAATCAGGGTCGATCTTTTTGAGCTCCACGTAGACTTCTTTCAAAAGATCAACGTAACCTTTCAGCCCGTCCTGCGGGTTCCAATAAACCTGAGAATCCGGCTCATTCCAGAGCTCCCAGTATTTGACTTTATCCTTATAACGCCGGACAACGCCTTTGGCGTATTTCAGGAAAAAAGCGCTGTCCGGATCAGGGTAATTCCAGCAACCTTTCGGAGACGCCCAGTCCGCGCTGTAATCAAGGATCCCCAGGATCTCTATTTTATTCCGGGACAAAAGTTCCACCAGCGCATCATACTTGGCATAGCCGATATTTCCCTGGACCGGCTCGATATCCTGCCAGCCAAAATCGATCCGCACAAACCCGACCCCGGCTTCTTTCATCAAAGCGACCGATTTTTCCAGAGTTGCCCGGTCGGGATACTGAAAATTATTCCAGGAATGGTTCCAGTGCAAAAATTCCAACACCCCGAAAGGATTTATCTTGCGCTCTTCTGCCCCGGCCATGTTCGCCCCCATACTGAAAAAAAAAGTTAACAGCAATAAGAAAACCGGCTTTTTATTCATGCGGCTTGTCCCCGATATTGATGTAATCGCCAAAATCGATCTTTTCTCCCAATTCCTGTTTGACCACCCGGATCCGGTCCGGGACAAACGGGTGGGTCCTGAAGTAACTTTTCGGCTGCAGGGGTTTCCTGCGGTTATTCTCCTCAAGTTTCTTCAGAAAAGCGATCATGGCTAAAGGATCGTATCCGGCGAGTTTCGCGTAGCGCGCTCCGAGCTGATCAGCCAGCAGCTCATCTTCCCGGCTATAGCCCAAATACAGCTGGGTAAAAGCCAGATCAGCCGCGTTTCTTACCGGCCCGGCCTGAGGGATGGGAATGGTGACCAGCTGGGCCAGGGTATAGCCCATGGCCGCCTGCAATTTCTTGATGCTGTGGCGGGCGACGATATGCCCGACTTCATGGGCCAGGACAGATGCCAGCTCGTCATCATTAGCGACCCGGTCGATCAGCCCGCTATTGACATAAACAAATCCGCCCGGCAAAGACACGGCGTTGATCTCATCTTCGGCGATAGCCTTAAAAATGTAATCAATGTCTTTTCTATCGGCTACCGCCGCGATCTTTTTACCGATGGTCTTGACCCTGTCCTGGATCAAAGGGTCTTCCGTAAGCTTGACCTGCTTCTCCAACTGTTTGGACATGGACCTGCCCAGCTCTACCTCCCGGTCGGAGGAATAAAAATACGATTCCTGCTGGCCGGTGACCACATTATACTCGGTAGAACAGCCGGCTAACAAAGTCACAAGTTCACAAAGACACAAAGTCACAAGTAAGAACTTAAAAGCCTGAAAACCTATTTCTTTAAGCATAAGATAAAGCCGGCGCAAAGGCAAGCCCACCACATTATAATAACAGCCCTCTATCCTGCGGATGAAGAAAGCTCCTTTGCCCTGGATATCAAAACTTCCCGCTTTATCTAAAGGAGAAACAACTTTAAAATAAGCCTCGATCTGCCGGTCAGTCAGCTTATCCATGTAAATTCTGGTCTTCTCGCAGCTGACTTTGACCTTGTTGCGATCCCGGTCTAAAACGCAGACCCCGGAGTAGATCCACTGGGATCTTCCGGAAAGAGATTTAAGCATGCGGCGCGCGTCTTTGAGATTTTTGGGCTTGCCGAAGATCTTTTTGCCGCAGACCACGATAGTATCCGCGCTGATAATGACCCCGGATTTGACCTTTTTGGACACGGCCCTGGCTTTAAGCAGGGCGTTTTTTCGGACCAGGGCGGAAAAAGAGCTCCCTTCGGGGATATTGGTTTCTTTCGCTCCGCTGGTAACGACCTCAAATTTCAGCCCGAAAACCTCCAGCAACTTTTTGCGGGCCTTAGAATCCGAAGCTAGATATATTTTTCTCATTTAAGCCGAAGCCGCGCTTTCTCCGGCCAGATAGCCGGTAGAAAATGCCGCCTGCAGGTTGAACCCTCCGGTATCAGCGTCGACATCGATCATTTCCCCGCAAAAATACAACCCCCTGATCTTGCGGGAGCCCATAGTCCGGGGGTCGATGTCCTTTAAGCTCACTCCGCCCCGGGTGATCATCGCCTCTTCAAGGGGCCGGGTGTCTTTGATTTCCAAACTGAAAGCTTTGAGCATCCTGACGATGGCTTTGCGCTCTTCCTGGGTGACCTGATTAGCTTTTTTATCCGGAGAGATCTTGAGCCGGTTTAAAAAAACCTTGATCAAGGATAAAGGCAAGATCTGCTTCAAAACATTATCCAGGTTTTTCCGGGAAAGGGCGTTGAATTCTCTGAGCAAGCGGCTGTCCAGCTGCTCCGCAGACAAAGCCGGTTTAAAATCAATTTCCACCCTGGTCTTAAGTTTTTTGAGCAGCCAATCCGCGATCTTTCCGCTTAAAGTCAGGACCAGCGGCCCGGAAATCCCGAAATCAGTGAATACCATTTCCCCGATCGGGGAAACGATCTCTTTTTCCGGGGAGGAAAACTTCAGCCGGATATTTTTCAAGGTCAGCCCCTGAGGAACTTTAAAATTTTCTTTTCTGGTTTCTAAAGCCACCAGCCCCGGCCGGACAGGAATGACCTTATGGCCGGTTTTTTCCGCCCAGAACAAACCGTCTCCGGTTGAGCCGGTAAAACTATAGGTTACTCCACCGGTTGCCAGGATAACTTTATCCGCCAAAACCGATTCGCCGGAACTTAAAAGCACCCCCAAAGCCCGGCCGTTTTTGACCAGTAATCCCTTAACGCAAGCGTTGTAAACCAGCTTGACCCGGTTTTTAGCCAGCTCGTTTTTCAGGACTTCGACAATGCTGGATGAGCGGTCGGTCTGAGGGAATACCCGCTCCTGCCTTTCGACTTTTAAGACCAGCCCTCTTTCCCGGAAGAATTCGACCAGCTCCCGGTTGAAAAATTTCTTGAAAGCGTCCCTTAGGAATTGTCCGTTTTCGGAGAATCTTTCTAAAAAATCTTCCAGTCCGCAGTTATTGGTTATATTGCAGCGGCCTTTGCCGCTTAAAAGAAGTTTGTTGCCGGGATGGGAATTTTTTTCGAAGAGGATCACTTCTTTAGCCAGCTGGCTGGCCCGGATAGCGGCCATCATGCCCGCGGGGCCGGCGCCGACTATGATAATCTTTTCCATGGCTAGGTTAATAACGGACAGGCCACTTATACCCCCAGGTCGGCCAGACTGAAGATCGATTCCAGCTTCAATCCCGCTTTGCCGAGATTTTCTTTGGCCCCTTCGTTGCGGTCGACGATGACGATAGCTTTTTCGGCGATGACCCCCAGGGAATCTAAGACCTCTTTAGCTTCAACCAAAGATTTTCCGGTGGTCGCCACGTCATCCACCAGGACCACTTTGTCGCCGGGCTTCAAAGCCGGCCCTTCTACCTGGCGCTGGGTACCGTGGACTTTGGCGGCTTTGCGGACGATAAAAGTCTTTATGGGCGGCCCGGACTGAATATAGCTTAAACAGGCTACCGCCCCGACTATGGGGTCAGCTCCCAGGGTCGGCCCTCCGAAACCGTCCAAAGGATCATTTTTGATCATATCCAAGATTATGGCCGCGATAAGGTAAGCGCCCTCGGGGGTCATGGTGATTATTCTGCCGTCGAGGTAAAAATTGCTTTCCTTTCCGGAAGAAAGGATAAATCTGCCTTTTTTGAAAGCCTCTTTCTTGAGTAAAACCAGAAGCTTTCCTTTTAACTGGGCTGTATTTTGGTTTTCCATAGTGGACTTATTTTACTATCCCGGGACTTCAGTGTCAAGGAACAAGTCGAAAGATTGACAAAGCTCTTTTTAATTGTTATTATAGTTGCAGGTGACAGATGAAGAAATTCATCGCTAAGCTGATTTGCGGTCTTAAAAACATAGTTTATCCCAGGACCTGCCTCATTTGCAAGCAAAGTCTGGCCCGGAGCGGCGCTGATGAGCTGGTCTGCGTTGAATGCTGGGCAGCCGTCAGAAAAAACAGCCCGCCTTTTTGCCGCCGATGCGGAAGAAGTCTGGATAAAATATCCTTAGCCAAAGGCATCTGTTGCCCGTGCCTGAAAACTCCCCTGCATTTTGACCGGGCTTGGGCTCCCTGTGTCTACGACGGGGTGACAAAAGATCTGATCCGCGAGTTTAAATACAAGAATAAGGATTATCTGGCGGATATTCTAAGCGGGCTGATGGTGGATTTTATCCGGGAATACGATCTTCCGGTCAACCTGGTCGATCTGGTCATCCCCGTGCCTTTGCATCCGGCCAGGCTGAGGGAAAGGGAGTTCAACCAGGCTGAACTGCTGGCCAGAAAGATCGCTTCCGTCTATTCTAAAACAGTGTCCACGGACAACCTGATCCGCCAGCGCCAGACCAGGACCCAGACCGAGCTGCCTTCAGCGGAGCGCTTGATCAACGTCAAGGACAGTTTTTCGGTGAGGAACCCCGGGCTGGTTAAAGCCAAAAATATTTTGCTGGTTGACGACGTCATGACAACCGGA
>JBFZAG010000045.1:0-13805 GCA_041309145.1 Candidatus Omnitrophota bacterium
CTTGAACTGGGCAGCAATGATAAAGTTTTGGGGATCCGTATCGTAGATTTTGCTAAACAAAAAGCGACAGAGAAACATGAGAAGCAGGGTATCAAGATTCAGGAACTGACGTCATTATACGGAGATAAAGGGGCGGTCGAGAACATTAAAAAAGAGTGGCGATATGAAGCCAGAAGGATAGAAGGAGTTGAAGGGTTTGAAGTTTACATATCCCGGCAAGCGGATGCGGAGATTGTCAGCGCGGAATCCAGTGTGCCGGACGATATTGAAGAAAACATTTTGGACGAATTTGAGGCCCTGCGCCAGATCGGCGCCTTCGGCTCCGCGATCAAAAAAGGCAAATACCAGCGCGGGTTGGCAGTTGAGACCCCTAAAGGGGTTGAAACTATCCTGGTCGGAGATCTGCATGCCCGGCTGGATAATCTCAGGAAAATACTTAACTATAATGATAATCTCCGCAAGCTCGAAGAGGGCAAGGCGGTCTTGGTTATTTTGGGCGACGCTGTGCACAACGAAAAAGATCTTTATGAGATGGATTCATCGGTTGAGATCATGCAATTTATCATGGAGCTCAAGATCCGCTTTCCGGATCAGGTGTATTACCTCCTGGGCAATCATGATTACCTCTCGGATGTTACTTCCAAGGGGGGAGTTCTGCAAGGAGTTTTGTTCAGGGCTGAGCTGGAAAAGCGCTATGGCAAGGAATATTTGAACCAGTACATCAATGATTTTCTCCGGGTCAGCCCGATCCTGGCTGTAGGCGACGGGTTTGCGGCAACGCACGCCGGGCCGATCCTGAATTCCTCATTTGAGGAAATCGAGATGGCCACCATAAATAGAGAGTTAAGCAGCGCTGTCCAGGAAGCCACTCAGGCAAGATGGCAGGAGAATTATGGGCCTGATCATGTTGAGGCTTTTCTCGAAGCGCTCGGGTTGTCAAACGGAGTTCTGGTGACCGGCCATACTCCTCAGGCTGATACCGGCTGGCACTGGCAGGATATGCAGGGCAAGATGAATATTATCTACGCTGCCAATGAAGAGGTGGGGTATGCTTCAGCAAGAAGCGGGAAGGTTGAGTTTATCGATGCCAGCCAGGCCTCGGCGCAATTAAACCTTCTCGACGGCGGGGACAAGGAAAAGGAATCTTCGATAAGGTCGCAGGCTATGATGAATAAGCTCTGGAGCGGGTTCATAAATTCCCGTAAAGATGATCTTCGAGAGCGGCCTGTTCCGCCGGAACTTTCTTCTAAAGACCTCGCGGAATTCAAAGATTATCTGAAAAATAAGTATTACTTTTCCGAAACCGGTAAATTCAGGACAGGAGCAGTCCGGTCTCTGGCAACCGATTTGGGGATCGATGTTATCTTTGTCCGCGGCATTTTGAATATGCTGGTCTGGCCTTCAGCTGAAAGAAAGAAAATCCTGGATATGATCTACAGCTTTAAAGCCTCCCCGGCGGATCCTTATTTGACCTTCGGCAAAATTGGGAAAGAATTGAACCGCCGGGGAATTTCCGCCGTGGTTTATATCGCCGTTGATTTTCACGTCCTGGCTTATTTGGGCCTGATAAAGCTTGATCTTCAGTCCGGGCCGGGCAAAGAGCTGAAGATAATTAGCGTGGACCAGGAGCGGTTTAAAAGCGTTTATCCGGAAATAGCCACTTTCGGGGACTCAGTGGTCCAAAGATCCAGGTCCATTGAAGAAGTTACCAAAGAGCTATTTCTGGAAGCGGCCCGAAGATCCGGGATCAGCGCCGATAACAGAAAAGAGATCTATGAAATTCTCTTCGGGGATAACCGGATCACGGCAAGAGATGTGGCTGACCGGATGAAGAAAAGAGGTGTTTCCGCAAATGGAGTGTTGGCGGCTAAGAAAATGATACTGGGGTTGAGCCGGCAAGAGATGGAACAGTTTCTGGAAGGCGGCCTGGCCAAAGACGGCGGAAAGATCGTTTTTGCCGATGCCCAGAATATCCGCCAAAACCTTACTGCGGCGCTCGCGCTGATAAATTCCGTGCCTAAGGCCAAGAAATACAAGGAGGAAGAGTTCTTAACCGAGGTCAGCAAGCCGGAAAGCCGAATGTTCTTCAATTTCGTTGATGGCCGGCTGGTGGCGCTGATCTGGTGCTATGATAATGGAGATCAAACGATCATCTGGGAGCGGATGGCTTCCGCTGCGTCGTACCGGCGCCAGGGAAGAGCAACCGCATTGTTGCTTTATCTGGCTGAGCGTATCCCCGCCGGGACCGTGATAAAAATCCCGATCAATGAAGCTAATGAGACTTTCAACTTGTATGAAAGGTGGGGTTTCGAAAGAGAGCCGTCTGGACAATTCCGCGTGGTCAGTGTCGGTAAGCTCATCGAAAACAGTCAAAGCTTAAGAAAGTATGTCGATCCCGGTATCGATGAAGGTTCGTATCTTCCCGGAGAGGGGTCAGATCAAACTTCGGTGCAGCGCGACGGCGGCCGCGCTGAGGATAAGCTTATCAGCACGGCAGGTTTTCGCTATGCCAATCCCCAGACGCAGGAGTTAGCCGGCGGCTCTATGGACAGCAAGAATTCCCCCGGCCGCACCACATTAGAGCATGTCGCCGTGCAGATAAAACTTTTGAACATGGTCAAAGCTAAAGATCAAGACGGTTTCAGGGAAATAACCGGAGTCACCCCGCAGCAGTGGGAGATTGTGGAAAAGATGTACTCTAGGCTTGCGGATGCCGGATTCGGAGAGCTTCTGCAGTTTCTAGTTGAACATCATGATGACGGCAAGGCGAAAAGTTCGCCGGACCCGGTTAACCACGCTGAATCAGGTTTTGAGATATTTTCCTTCTCCGACTATGAGAGGATAACCCGACACGGTTTTGACCGTCTTAGCGCTGAATTGATCGCTCAGCTCATCCGTTACCATGCCTACATCGGCATGATCAATGTTCTGGAAATGCCTCTGGAATCGCTGGCACCGGCAATAAGATTCGCAAAGCAATATGGGCAGATCCAACCCGCGTTGATCTGCGACCTGATGTTTTTTCATTTCTGTATTGACCTTGGTTCTGTAGTCAATGGCCTCCTGGCCAAGGAATTCGAAAAAATAATCCGGCGCTATGATCAGCTTAAACCGGTGTTCTCCGGAGAGCAGGAGCTTGAGAGCGCGGTCTATGTTGAATCGGATGGCTTCGCGCAAAAATACGGAGTAGCTTCATATGCTTCTTTTGCGATAGCCAGACTTGATTATATCAATGATGCTTCGCCGGAATTGTCCGGCAACACCTATGAAAGAGGCCGGAAATTGCTGGGGCTGGTCAATGAGGCGTTCTCGGCGGATAAAGCGCAGGGCGACATTTTTCTTAAGCGCCTTTCTAAAGCAAATTTCATGTATCTTAAACCGGCCCTGAAAGGGCTGCGCATAGAAAACCAGATAAAACTTCTTAACTGCGTCATGTTCTATGCCGAAAAGAACGGCAGTAATTTGATCAATCTTTTCTATCTTGGTTCGAGCGATAAAGAAATGCTTAACGGAAAGCTGAAAACTCTGCAGTTATCCGGGACAGAAGAGTTGATCAAAACCGCAAAACCGGGCTTACCTTTGGATATTAACGTCTTCATTCTTGAGGTTAAGGGGAACAGTAATACGATGATCATTAGTGAGGTTGACGGCGGCAGCGCGGATTTTGTGGGCCGTATAGAATTACAAGGCAAGCAGGTAATGGTTTACAGCCCGGCAGGAGAGAGGGTTCGGGAAAAAATACTTGCTTTGGCTTACGGATTCCGGCTTAACCCCGGGGTTGCCGGGGAAAGCCGGATCTTGGCGATCCGGCCCGCTGAGGTTTCGGGTTATACTCCAAAGCAATGCCAAGAAATTGCTTGGAAATTAGCCCGGGCCTCCGAAGAAACAAAGAAAAAACTGGGGATCGAAGGCAAAGATACGCTGGAAGAGATATTAGCCGAAAATTTCCTGGTTATTGAAGATAATCTGGTGATTCTGGATCGCTTGGGGCAGGTATTGACCGCCAAGATCGACTCGCTTAGCCAGGTCAAATGGCTGGTTTACAACGATAAAGCCCAAGATAACGCGCCGCTCGATTCTCTGGTCAGCGAAAAAAGGATGTCCGGATCGCTGTTTCTTACCAAAAAATCTTTGAAAGATAATCTGGACCAGCTAAAAGCTTCTCTCATGGCTGAAGATAATTCCGCAACCGCGGATCAAAAGAGCAAAGACATCGGCCGGGCGCAGCAGGACGGCGGAAGCGATATGGCCTCCGAAGAAAAGTTCCGGGTAGGTCAGTCCAACAGCGACGAAGTAATTCGCGGCCTTCAAAGAATTGCCGGGATTCTGATCTCTAACATTGAGCGTAAGGCTCGTCCCGGAGCATCTTCTGCCGAGGGTTTTCTCGGGCAGAACGAGAGCTTGATAGAGCGGCTGTTGCTGGATAACCGGCTTGTCAGGGAACTCGGGTTCACTCATCAACAATTGGCGAAACCGCTTTTAAAGATCATGCAGATAGCGGAAAAAACAAGCGGTAAAAAAAGAGAAGTGGTCTTTGAGGGCGAGCGCTATACAGTGAGTTATGAGCAGTACAGGGGGATTCAAGCGTCTATATTCAACGATGGTCTGACAGGATCGCGGGATTTTACAATAGTCAACCTGCGCACAAAAGCAGAGATCCAGTTTGGCGATATGGTGCCGCATTACATTTGGAGATACGGTTTTTATGAAGGCAATACGCCCTATCGCCTTGACCCGCTGAAGATAATCGAGGTATTCTTTTCCGCAGGCAGAACTCAGGCAAATGACGGCGGCACAGGAGAGAATGATCCCGGCGGTATTGATTTCCGCCAGCTACCCCTTGCCGGAGAGCCTGACCTGGAACCGGCGTTGATGCCCCAATTGCAGCTGCTGGCGGCAAATTCCAAAATGCAGGACCTGGACCAGGAATGGAGCCAGATCCGGGCGGATATGTTGGCTCCGCAAATGCCGTATGGCCGGATCAAGGAATATATCGCGGTCTGTTTGAGCCGCCCCGGCTGTAAAGGCAAGCTTGACCAGGCGATTTACTGCATTATCGATATTCTGAGAATGGAAGAGGACCAGGCGCTTGCCACGCAAGCGGAATTAAAAGATATTTTGATGTCTATAGGATAAAATAGGGCGACCAGATCGGGTCTATCAACCTTATAAACCAGCCCGAAAAGCCTTCCAATTTCTGGCGCCCTATTTTTATTCCCTGCCGGAAATTATTTTTAAAAAAAATGTTAGATTTTCTCTTTTTTAACGTCTATTGAATTAGAGGTTAACAAGGAGGGAATATGCTCAGCCTGACTCAACAGGAAAGACAGGTTATCTTGTTCCTGGTTATTCTTACCTTGTCCGGAGCGGGGATAAATTTTTTGGCCAAGAGATTCTCTGCGGTGCGCTCAATTGCCTGCGCCAACCCGAACCTGGGCAAGATCAATGTCAATACCGCGGATAAGCAAACCCTGAAACTTATTCCCGGGGTGGGGGAAAAATTAGCCCAGCGCATTTTGGATTACCGGCAGGAAAATGGGAAGTTTCTCCGGCCGGAAGACTTAAGCCGGATAAAAGGCTTTTATAACCGCACGCTGGAAAAAGCCCGGGATCTGATCATCATCGAATAAGGGATGAAAAAGCCGTTAGCGTTGATAGCGATTTTATTCTCTCTCGGGATAATCGCGGGTAACTATATCAGAGTTATCCTGTTCTGGCTTTTTCTGGCCGCGGGGGTTTTATTGCTATTGAGCGGCGTTTTCTTGAAAAGACGGATTTTAGGAGGGGTATTGCTGGCTTTGCTGATTTTCCTTTGCGGGATGATCTGGATCCGGGTTTACAGGATAATTCCTGCCCGACATATCCGGCAATTTTATTACCGGCCTAACAAGATCTATTCTTTGCGTGGCTGGGTCAATTCTCAGCCGGTGTTCAAGGATAATAAAACCTCTTTTTCTTTCCAGGCCGAGGAAATCGCCGAAGAAAGATTTAAACAAGTTTGCTGCGGAGAAGTCCTGGTTATTGTCCCGGGCAGGTTAAAAGCGGAATACGCGGAGGAGTTGGTCCTGGAGGGAACACTGAAGCGGCCTTTCGCGGGATATTTGCGCCGGCAGGGCATCTATCGGATCTTCCGGATGAAAACTTCTGCTTTTGCGCGTAAAACCGGAAGAATTAAAGGCTGGCCGGTCAAAAGATCGGTCCTCAGGCTTAAAACTATCCTCGAATCAAGGTTTGAAAGCAGCCTTACTCCGATCTGCTGCGGGATCGTTGAAGCTATGACCCTGGGAGAAGAAAAAAATGTGCCGCTTAAGGTCTATAAAGATATGGTCCGCTCCGGCACCGTGCATATCCTGGTGGTTTCCGGCTCGAACGTGGGGGTGGTCGGTTTTATTATTGTCCTGCTTTTAAAGATCCTCCGGATCCCCCGCTTGATGAGATTTTTCTTCTGCGCTGCTTTGCTTTCTGCCTATTGTCTTTTAACCGGGACCAGCAACCCGGTGGTCCGGGCCACAATAATGTTTGTTGTTTTCGGGTTTGCCTATTTTGTCAGAAGGCAGCCGGATATCTATAATTCCTGCTCCGCGGCCGCGCTGGCCATTTTAGCTTTTAAACCGGACCAGATATTCGATATCGGTTTTCAACTCTCGTTTTCCAGCGTGCTGGCTATAGCTTTCTTTTATCCCCGGTTCAAAGGCTGGCTAAGGCTAAAAGACCTCAAATGGCTTTGGCTGCGTTTGCCTGCTGAAGGCTGCCTGGTATCGCTGTCCGCATGGTTGGGCACCGCAGGATTTATCGCCTTCTATTTCCGGATGATTTCTCCGATAACCGTGGCGGCTAATCTTTTGATCGTGCCATTGGCCGGATTGATCACTTTAAGCGGATTCAGCCTGTTGGCGGCCCAAGCTGTATCTTGTTATCTGGCTTCGAGTTTTGCTTCAGTAAATGAGCTGCTGGTCAGCCTGCTTTTAAACCTGAACAGCCTGTTGCTGCAGGTTCCCCACGCCTGCCTTTTCTTCTAATACGAATGTGTTGACAAAGCCCTGCGCCTGTGTTAAATTTAAACTACTATGAAACGTTCTACGCTGCTTTTCCTACTGATTTTTGCCCTCAATTCCACCCCGGCTCAGGCTTTCTGGATCTGGACCCCCAAGGACGGGAAATGGACTAATCCTAAGACCTCGGTCAAGCCTTCCCCGAAAGAGCAGTTTGATTTCGCCAAGCGGCTTTATGAGGCAAAGGAATACGAGGCCGCTAAAAAAGAGTTCAAAAAGATCCTGAAAAACTATCCTAAAGCCAGCGAAGCGGCGGAAAGTCAGTTTTATCTGGCCCAAATAGAGGAAGCTCAGGGTAATCTGTGGGAAGCTTACCAGGATTATCAGAAAGTCATTGACAAATATCCTTTCTCTGAAAGGATAGCCGACATAATTGAGAAAGAATACAATATCGCCGAAAAATTCGCCGCCGGAGCCAAACGTAAAGCCTGGGGCATGACTATCCCCGTGGAGAATCCGGCTATAGAGATATTCCGGAAAGTGGTCAGTAATTCCCAGTACGGACCTTTTGCAGCCAAAGCGCAGTATAAGCTTGGCCTGGTACATAAGAGCCTTTCCCAGTTTTATGAAGCGGAAGACGCTTTCAACAAAGTCGTGACCAACTATCCGGACAGCGAATGGGCGGCCGCGGCAAAATTCCAGATCGCCTCCTGCCGCGCCAGTTTGTCCCGCGGCCCGGCTTATGACCAGGTATCCAGCCGGGAGGCCAGGGAAAAGTTTGAAGAATTCATCCGGGCCAATCCTGATGCTCAGCTTTCCAGGGAGGCGGAAAAGAATATCGAGACGTTAAGCGAGAAAGAGGCCGCGAGCAATTACGAGACCGCGCGTTTCTACGAGAAACAGAAAAATTACAAATCAGCCGAGATCTATTATAACGCTATCATAGAAGGCACTCCGGGAAGCTCCTGGGCGGCCAAAGCTCTGGAGCGTTTAAAAATAATGGAGAACTTGCGCAAATGAAAAACAGAATCCCGGCAGTATTTTTCTCTGGTTTATTGAGCCTGGCGCTGGCCGGTTGCGGTTATACTGCCCGCTCCCTGATAGCCGGAAAATATAAAACCATTCACGTCGCGCCTTTTCTCAATAAGGTGGACCTGTCCGTGGAGTCGGATTCCAATAATAAGTACAAAGTCTACCGGCCGATGTTAGAGACCGAAGTCACCCGGGCGGTGATCAATAAATTTCTCTATGACGGCAACGTCAAGCCCGTGGCAGAAGATATCGCTGACCTGACCCTCAAAGGCGAACTGGTGGAGTTCCGCCGGGACGTCCTGAGGTATACCACCAACGACGAAGTCGAGGAATACCGGGTCAATATCGTGGTTAACCTGGTTCTCTGGGACAAAAAGAACGATAAGCTGGTCTGGGAAGAGAAGAGTTTTATCGGCAATGCCAGTTATTTTGTCAGCGGCCCCCAGGCTAAGAGCGAAGACCTGGCTGTGCAGGAAGCCGTCAAGGATCTGGCCCGCAGGATCGTTGAGCGCGTTGTCGAGCAATGGTAAAACAAGAAAAGCCGGTTTATCTTTTCCTGGGCCAGGATATCCTCGGCCAGGAAAACGCCTCCCTTAAAGAAAAAGAGCTGGATAGATTAAAAGCCTCCCTTCCTCAGCAAACCCGTGATTTTAACCTGGATATTTTACACTGCAGCGACCGAAATTTCAGCCTTAAGGCGCTGCAGGAAAAACTCCTTTTTATGCCCACCGGAGACAGCTCGCGGATCGTCGTGGTCAGGAGCCTTCAGGACGCCAAGCCGGAAGTTAAAGAATTCATTCTGGGCTACGTCAAAAATCCCTCCTCCGGGATAATCCTGGTATTAGACGCGGATAAAGTAGAGCGGAAAAACGCGTTTATCGAAGGGGTCAGCCGATACGCCGAGATCCGCCATTTCCTGGAAGAACCCCAGGTCAGCACTTTTTCCCTGGGGCGGCTAATTGACGCTCAGAAAACCGAAGAAAGCCTGAAAGTCCTGCACCAACTTCTGGATAGCGGCGAAAAACCCGAGAGGATCATGGGAGGATTAAGGGCCAGCTGGATAAAATATCCCGCTGACCCTTTAAGTTTAAAGAAAAAGCTGAGAATTCTCTTGCGCTGCGATCTGGACATTAAGACCGGAAAGATCAACCCGGTCTTTGCTTTGGAAAGATTGATCGTGAATTTATGCGGTTTTAGAAACTTTACTGGCTAACCGGGATTTCTTACGGTTAGCGGTATTAGGGTGTATGATCTTCTTCTGGGCGGCCTTATCCAGCAGGGAATATATTTTTCCCAGGCTGGCTTTGGCTTCAGTAAGGTTTTTGGCTAAGAACAGCGCCTGGAATTTCTTTAAGGCTTTTTTGATCTCGCGTTTTATGATCAGATTCCGCTGGTGCCTTTTTTTATCCACGCGCAGTCTTTTGACGGCAGCTCTGCGTTTTGGCATAATAATCTCCTTTTAGTGTCTGTTAATTAGCATTAAATTAATAGCATAATAAACTTGCCATGTCAATGAATAAATCCGAAGAGCATCAATCTGGGCGCGGGATAGCCAGGTCCGCGGGGGTGATCGGCAGCGCTACCCTGGTTTCCCGGGTCCTGGGTTTTGTCCGGGACATCGTCATCGCCCGGCTGTTCGGGGTTTACCTCTATGCCCAGGCTTTTGTAATCGCTTTTAAGCTGCCTAACCTGTTCCGCGACCTGGTCGGAGAGGGCGCTGTGAATGCCGCGGTCATCCCGGTTTTCAGCGAATACCTGGCTAAGGAGAAAAAAGCGGAATTCTGGGAGCTCTGCAATGTCCTGATGAACCTGCTTCTGGTGATCCTGGCCGGAATAACCGTGTTCGGGATCGTTTTTTCTCCGGTTTTAGTGCGCTTGATCGCCCCGGGGTTTAGTAGTGATCCCGCCCAATTTGCGATTACGGTAAAGCTCAACCGGCTCATCTTTCCTTACATCCTGCTGATCGGCCTGGCGGCTTATTCCATGGGCATCCTCAATTCCCTGCGCCATTTTATTATCCCGGCTTTTGCGCCCTGTTTGCTGAACATTTCTATTATTATTTGCGCGTTGATCTGGGGCGAAGGTATTAAAGGGTTGGCTTCGGGCGTTTTGATCGGGGGCATTCTGCAGTTGGCAATCCAACTGCCCTTACTTTACAAAAAAGGTTTTCGTTTCAGCTTTACCGATAAATTCAATCATCCGGCGATAGCTAAGATCGGAAAATTGATGACCCCGCGCTTGTTCAGTTCGGCGATCTACCAGCTGAATAATTTCGCGGATACTATTTTCGGCTCTTTGTCTTTTATTGTGGGAAACGGCGCGGTCGCGGCCCTCTATTTCTCTTATCGTCTGATCCAGTTCCCGCTGGGGATCTTCGGCAATTCGCTTTCCCAGGCGATCCTGCCGACTTTATCCCTTCAGGCGGTCGATCCTAAAGATCGTCAGAAATTCCGGGAGACCCTGGTTTTCGGGCTGCGGGCCATACTTTTTGTGATGGTTCCGGCTTCTCTGGGCTTTATGGTGCTGGCTAAGTCGATCGTCTCCGGGCTGTTCATGGGCGGCAGGTTTGATTCATATTCCGTGGGAACGACTGCCAGCGCTTTATTCTTCTATAGTATCGGCCTTTTTGCTTACGGTTCGACCAAGATCCTGCAGAACTCATTTTTCGCGCTCAAAGATACACTTACCCCGACCATAGTCTCAGCCATAGTTCTGCTTTTGAATATCTGTTTGAATGCCATCCTGATGTATTCGATGAAGCTCAGCGGCCTGGCTCTGGCGACCTCGATCTCCGGGATCGCCGGTTTCTTTATTCTGTTTTATCTTGCGAACAAAAAAATAGGCGGGTTAAAGATCGCCAGCCTGGTTTTATTCTTTTTTAAAGTTTCCCTGGCCAGCTGCGGCATGGCCGCGGTCTGCTGGTGGGTAACGCGGGTCAGCCCTCCGGTGAACGGACATATAATTAACCGGATCTTTAACTTGGCGCTTCCGGTTTTTTGCGGGATTGTTTCCTACATCGGCTTCTCGCTGCTTCTGGGAATCGACCAGGCGCGTAATCTTCTGCGCCTGAATAAATAGAGAGCGATAAAACTCGATAAATTTCTTATGTGCGGCAAAACCTGCTCGTATTTTGCGAATGGCAAGGCGTGGTTTAAAGTTTTAGCTGGAAGAGATTTTAACGGGTGGCTTAGCAGGGTGAGCAGGGCATAAAGGCTCCGAGCGGGCATGGATTGCCATCGATAAATTTATCAGCAAGAGCGAGGAGCCGACCTGAGCGAAGGCCGCCTCGCAGGGGCGGCCAAGCGCCCCTGCGAATCCCTGCTAAGACAGGACCCGTTAAATCTATCATAGCTTAAAATTCGCTTAACTGAGGGAAAATATGAGAGCAAAACATTTGCGCAAATACGGGAAGCGGCCGTTCAGCGTGGTCGTAGTCCACGGCGGGCCGGGAGCAGCCGGAGAAATGGCGCCGGTGGCCCGGACGCTGTCAGCCAAATGCGGCGTCCTGGAGCCTCTGCAGACCGGCCGGACCGTAGGCGAGCAGATCGAAGAATTGAAAGCGGCCATAGAGATAAACGCCGGCCGTCCGGTGACCCTGATCGGTTTTTCCTGGGGAGCGTGGCTGAGTTTCATTTTTGCCGCGACTTATCCGGCATTAGTGAAAAAATTGATCCTCATCGGCAGCGGCGGTTATGAAGAAAAACACGGCCGAAAAACTCAGCAAACCCGGATGGCCCGCTTAAAGCCTGAGGAAAAGTTAGAGCTCAAATCTCTGGGGAGTCTTTTAGACAGCCAGGCAACTAAAGATAAAGATGTGATAGTCGCCAGGTTAGGCGCTTTGTTTACCAAAGTCGATGCTTATGATCCGCTGCCTCAGGGCAAGGTTGAAAAAGTCGCCTGCCGCGCGGACATCTTTAAAAGCGTCTGGAAAGACGCGCAAGATCTGAGAGCCAGCGGAAAATTGCTTGAACTGGGAAAAAATATCCGTTGTCCGGTAGTCGCGATTCACGGCGATTACGATCCGCATCCCGCGCAAGGAGTGGAAAAGCCTCTCTTGCGCGTGTTGAAGAAATTCCGCTTTATCCTGCTGACCAACTGCGGCCACCGGCCCTGGATCGAAAAACAGGCGAAGAAAAGATTTTTCGCGATACTCAACGAAGAGCTGGCCTAGCAAGGAGCGATTTATGGCCAAGAAAATCCTGGTTTTAAACGGCAGCCCGGTGAAAAACGGCAATACCGCGATACTGGTAAAATGGTTTGTCGAAGGAGCGCTGGCGAAAGGCGCGGATGTTGAGATCGTCAACGCCGCTTTTTTGAAATATAAATCTAACGGCTGCATTTCCTGCCGGAAATGCCAGAATATAAAAGAATATATTTGCGTGATCAAAGACGAGGCCCAGCCAGTTCTGGAAAAAATGGCAAAAGCCGACGCGATCGTCATGGCCACTCCGCTGTATTTTTACGCCCCCAGCGCCCAGCTTAAGCTGGTAATGGACCGGATGTTCTCGCTCTATAAATGGGACAATAAAGCCGGGACAATGAAAACTCCTTTGAAAGGGAAGATTTTTGCTTTGATCGCCAGCGCTTTTGAAGACGTGGGCCTGGATAATCTGGAAAAGCCTTTTGCTATAACCGCTGACTACAGCGGCATGCGGTTCAAATCGTTATTGGTGGCTAATGCCGGCGAGTCCGGAGAGGTGAATAAATTAGCCGGGATAAAAGAAAAATCCATCGCTTTCGGAAAGAAGGTGGCCGGATGAAAAAATGCTTTTTTTGCTTTCAAGAATCTGAGGATAAAGCGATTTTTTGCATGTATTGCGGCAAGCCGCTGGAAAAAAAATATCCGGTAAAATGGTATTACAAGCCGGCATCCCTGATCGTCTCATTCTTGGTTGTCGGGCCGCTGGTGCTGCCTTTAGTCTGGCGCAACCCGGCTTACAGCCGGAATACCAGGATCGTCATCACCGCTGTAGTGATTGTCCTGACGTTTATATTGATCTGGGTGGGCGTTGAATCGATGAAGATTATTAACAGCGATATCAATAAGGCAATCAACGGCCACTATTTTTGATCATGGGGATTGAAGATAGATTAAAAGAAAAGGTCGCAGGCCTTCCGGAATTGCCGGGAGTCTACATTTATAAGGACTCCGAAGGCAGGGTCATCTATATCGGCAAGGCCAAAAATCTAAAGAAGCGGGTACGATCTTATTTTACCCGCTATCTTGACGGCAAGACCCAGGCTTTAGTCGCCAGGATCCGGGATGTCAAACATATCCTTACTTCTACCGAATTTCAGGCTCAGCTTCTGGAAGCGGCTTTGGTCAAGGAAAAACAGCCTCAGTACAATATCGACCTTAAGGACGATAAATCGTTCCCGCTGGTAAAAATCAGCGATGAAGAATTTCCTTCGGTCACTGTCTGCCGGCAGAAAGAGATCTCCCGGACAAAAGAGGCCGCTTTTTATTACGGGCCGTATCAGAGCGCGGTGCTTTTGCGCCAGGCTCTGAAAGTTTTGCGGCCGATCTTCGGGTTCCGGACCTGCCGGGTCTTGCCTAAAAAGCCCTGCCTGTATTTCCGGCTGAATTTGTGCCCCGGACCGTGCTGCGGAAAGATCAGCGCTAAAGATTACCAAATGCTGATCGGGAATATCGGGCTTTTCCTTGATTCCAGATACGATCAGCTGATCGATAAATTGAGCCGGGACATGGAACAGGCCAGCCGCGGCCGGCGCTATGAAAAGGCGGCTAAGCTGCGCGACAGCATTAATGCTTTAAGCTCG
>JBFZAG010000046.1:0-4711 GCA_041309145.1 Candidatus Omnitrophota bacterium
CTCAAGCCGCACCCAATGCTGGTGGTGCAGTTTCAGTTCCGCGGCGTCTTCGATAGTGATGATCCGCTCTCCGTCGGGAATAAATTCGGAAAGGATGTTCAAGACCGTGGTTTTTCCCGAGCCGGTACCTCCGGAAACGATGATATTCTTGCGGGACAGAACGCAGATCTTTATGAATTCGCCCATCACGTCATTAAGAGTGTTGATCCGGACCAGGTCCGCAATATTCAGGCGCTCCTTGCCGAATTTACGGATAGTCAAAGTCGGCCCGGTCAAAGACAGAGGCGGGATTATGGCGTTGACGCGGGAACCGTCGCTCAACCTTCCGTCGACCATAGGCACGGACTCGTCTATTCTTCGGCCCAGCGGAGCGATGATCCTCTCGATAATCTGGCGGACTTGCCCGTTGGAAACGAACTTCTTGGGGGTTATTTGAATTTTCCCCTGTTTCTCCACATATATCTGGTCTTTATTATTGACCAGAATGTCGGTTATCTGGGGATCGGCGACCAGGTCCTCGAGCGGCCCCAGGCCGACCGCCTCATCGATCATTTCCTTGATGAACTGCTGCCTTTCCGTAAACGATGGCACAAAGCTTTCCGTTTCCTCGGCCAGGGAATTGGATATGGATTTCTTGACTTTCTCTTTCAATTCCCGCAATTTCTTGGGATCGCCAAGCACGACTTCCAGCCGGTGCAGATCAAGGTCCTGGATGATCTTCAGGTGGATGCGCTGTTTCAGCTGGTTAAGCTTGTCCTCCTTGGTCAACGGTTTGTGCCGGACGATTTCCGCGGAGGAAAGGCTCAACCCTCCCGCGGTCTCGGTTTCGGGAGGCAGCTCGACGGACTCATCGGAAAATGTCTCGACAATAGCTCCTTCCAGCTTCTTGTGCACGGTAAAAAGGTCCTGGGAAATAAGCAGGTCATCGGCCAGCTTATCTATGGCCAAAGAGACCCTGGAGCGGGGATTGTCCAGGACCAGGGGATTCCTCCGGTTTAAAGCCAGGCAAACGGATTTTCCGTCGGAAGGGATGCGCGCGATTATCTCGCCGGGAAGGGCGGACTTGACTTCCAGCAAAGAAACTCCCCCCAGGCTTTCTGCGCGGTTTAAAACCACCTTCATCATTCTCAGGGGGAAAGCAAAAGACTGGAGAATATCCATCGCTTCTTTCACCTGGCCCACAGAAAGCACGTCCGGGTTGACTATGAACAGGATCAGGTTGGATTTTCCCAGAGCGGTAAGCAAAACTTTAGTGAAAACGCCGCCGCCTTCAATAATTACATAGTCATAATTTTTATCCAGTTCATCGCAAAGGGAAGAGATGAATTTTTCATTGATCCCGCCCCGCTGGCGGATGTTCAGGGTTACTGGCAGGAAATCAAGGCCGCTGGAGTTATGATGCAGAATGTAGTTCTGGACCTGGGAGTAATCAAACTGGATGTCTTCTTCCGCTTCCCGGGCCAGGTCGACTACTGCGTGAGTAGGCTTTATATCCAGCAGCTTAGAGATATCTCCGGGCAGCTGCAAGTCCAGATCCACCAGAAGCACTTTGCCGCTTCCGAGTTTGCGGACAAGGCTGGTAGCGAGATTTACGGCCAAAAAGGTCCTTCCTACACCACCTTTAGGGCTGAAAAAGGCTATTGTTCTGGCCATATCACCTTTTTTCTTGTAAATTGTAGAAGATCGGGATCTGCAGCCAAATATCCTGTCCGCTCATATCCCGGGGGAAAGCCGGATAAGGAGCAATCCTTCTTGCTGTGCTCATAGAATTTTCGTCCAGAATGCTGAAGCCGGATGAATCTCCGACATTAGACTCAAGAAGATCCCCTGCCCTGGCCAGATGCAGATTTATAATAACCGTTCCTTCCAACTCGGCCTGTTTGGCCGCCCAGGGATAAGAAATATTGTCGCTCAGATATTCAATGACCTGCCGGATATAATCTCCGGCCGGGCCCCGGAAAACCGCTTTCGGCCTTATGCCGCCGAAAGTCTTTCCAGAAGAAACTGCCGCTTCCGCATCTTGACTATCAGGGGCTTCATCAGCCTGCCAGGTAAGATCTCCTTCCCCGCTTTGAGGAACTGCTTTTGGGCTGACGCCGGCCGAGTATTTTCCCGACGAAACTGCCGCTTCCCCATCTTGACTATCAGGGACTTCATCAGCCTGCCAGGCAAGATCTCCTTCCCCGCTTTGAGGAACTGCTTTTGGGCTGACGCCGGCCGAGTATTTTCCCGACGAAACCTTGCTCTTGGTGCTTGGGCTATCGGAGGCTGCTTGATCCTTCCGGGCGGAATCCCCGGCCAGGACGCGGGAAGATGCTTTCGGCTTAACCTTGGCGAAAGTTTTTCCGGGAGTAACTACCACTCCCGTATTTTCTCTGTCTTCAGCTTTTGCCGCAGGAGGTTCTTTTTTCCCTCCGACCGATGATTTTCCCTTCGAAACCACCACGCCTTTATTTCTTTCCGGGGTATAAGCCTGGGGAGTCTTGGCAGCCTTGGTTTTTTTGCCGCTTTTCGCCTTGGAATCCCCTATTTTTCCTGCCCCGGGTTTAACTTGGCTTTTTTTTTCCGTTTCCGGTTTTTTAAGGCCTTTATCCTCTACTATCGAAGGAGTAACCATTATGACTAACTCGGTGTCGCCCAACGTATCTATTCCGCTGCCCTTTATGGTTGACCGGTTGCGGAAAAATACTCCCAGAATCGGAACATCGCCCAGCCAGGGGAATTTCTTCATCTGTTCTTCGGTCTTCTGTTTGATCAAACCGCTGATCGCCAGAGTCTGGCCGTTGTTAAGATAGAGCTGGGTAGAGGTCGAGCGCTTGGTTAAAGGCCAGGCCTTGGCTGTTGGCTGAGTTGCTAAACCTAATACTTCCGCTGTCCCGATATCGCTGACTTCCACGTTAAGCCCGAGTTTTATTTTCCCGTCGGCATTTAAAGCCGGGGCCATCTTTAATTTGATCCCGTACTCCTTATAATCCACGGAATTTGAAGAGCCTCCGCCGCTGACAGTTTGAGTGGTCATGACCGGTTTTTCTCCGCCGACCATAAGCTCTGCTTCTTTTCCGCTCTGGCAAGCCAGTTTCGGCCGGGAAAGTATCCTGGCCTTGCCCTCTTGAACCATTAAATTCAAAGTCGCTCTAAGCGCTTCGTGCGTCCATTCGCTTATCCTGAACAATGAGTCCGGGATATCCCCCAGCGTGCTCCAGCGCCCGGGCTCAATGAATTCCGGATTTCCGCCGCTTAAAAGCCAGTCCATGCCCATTGATTTGGTAGAGCCTTTGTCCACCTCTATGATCTCGACTTCCAGCTCGATGATCGCCTTTTCTTCTTCGATCTGGATCAAGTTGGTGGTTTTCAAGAAAAGGCCGCCCAGCGCGGTTCTGATCCGCTCCATGTCTTCCTTGGTTTTTACGCTGCCCAAAAGTAAAACCTTGCCTTCGCTGTCAGACGGCTGGGTGGAAATTTGCGGCAGGTTCAATTCCTTGATCAACTCTCTGATCCGGGAGTTGATATAGCCCATGGCCTCGGCCAAAACTTTTATGCTGGCGTGATGCTCGCCTTTTTCATCCCACCAGATCAAATTGGTCATGCCCGGGCCCTTGCCCACAACTACGATCTCCTTGGCGCTGACCGAGAGGATGTCCGCGATCTCCGGCTTGCCGATGATCACCCGGTTAGGCATATTAACGCTGATCGTCTTCATCTCCCCCTGGTAGAGGGTTTGCTCTAAGGAAGAAAATGTCGCCGGCTTTGCTTCCTGAGAAAAAACAGCTGCCTTGCCCGGCAAAAAAAACAAAGCTGGAATCAATAAAAATGCCCATGCTTTTCTCATTTTTTATTCCCTTCGGGTAATAGAGGAATCACTTCTTTTTGCAATCCGCGGTAGATTTCTACGGTGACCGGCAGTTTTCCCTGTTCTCTGGCCTTGGGGTATAAATATTCAAAAAGATTTTCCCAGTTGACCGGCTCAACCTCGGTCTGGGAAATATCCTCGTTAGAGCGCATGACCAGCCTGATCTTGCCCTGCTCCTGGATAAAAGAAGCCAGAGCGGCTTCCTGAGGGGTCAGCGACAAAGTCACGCTGTTGTTTCCGATCATGGGAGATTTGCCTTTGGACGTTTCGCTGCGCACGGCACTTCCCCCCATATCCGAGCCGATCGCCAAAACCAGGACATGCTGGAAAAGCGGCAAAGTAACTGACTTTTTCTCGGTCAGCGGCGTTTTATTTAGCTGCCCGCCTGGCGCCTTGTTGATAATTGTATCCAGGGTCGATCCGGGGGGAGGACTGATTATTGCCAAAGCATCCACGTAATCCCCCTGCTGCAGCAATCCCGCGAGGTTGGACATATTATCTACTATTACCGAAACCGCTCTTTTCCCGCGGGGAGTGATCTCCGACATAAGCTTGGGCTTTTCCGGGGGAGCCCCAAGCTTGTGCCTGAGTATCTGCTCTCCCTGGGCGATCGGCGACTGGGCGGTCTTGCCCATGATCTCATCTGAAGGGCTCATCGCTCCCGGCTGCTTATACTCCTCGGGGATCTCCTGGACAGCCAGGTCTTCGACGGCGATCGGAGCTCCGGGGGCGATGTTACGCGCGGCCACCACGACGGGAACTTTCTTTACCTCTCTGGCTTTTCTTTCGGCTTCTTCTCGCTCCTTAACCGCCTGTATCTCTTTTTGCAACTTCGCCTCTTTTTCGGCAATATACATCCTG
>JBFZAG010000047.1:0-4577 GCA_041309145.1 Candidatus Omnitrophota bacterium
TTCAAGACCGCTTTGTGGGCCCTGGCTAATTCCTTGACCGCCGCCGATCCGATATTGTGGCGGGTCTGTTCGTAATTCTTGCCGGGATTGCCTAGGCCAACGATCAGTTTCATCAAAGATAAAATTATTTCTTTTCTTTTTTATCTTTTTCCTCAGCCTGGGCTTCTTCTCCCGGCTCGGGCTTTTTCTCTTTGATCACCTCAGGCTCCTTCAGCTCTTCTCCTTCTGCGGGGGCGGCCGCTTCTTCCTTCATCGGGCTGGCTATCGAAAGCACTACCGCGTCCGGGTCGGAAAGGACCTTGAGGTTCTCGGGGAATTTAATGTCTTTGACGTGGATCGAATCGCCGATCTTCAAAGCGCTGATATCCACTTCGATATTCTTGGGTATGGCCGTAGGCAGACACTCGATCTCGATCTCCCACATGATATGCTCGATGGCGCCGCCGTCCTGTTTTACCCCCAGCGACTCGCCGGTAGTGGCCACGGGGACATTGACCTTAAGCGCCTTGGTCAGAGAGATCTCGTTCAAGTCAAGATGGACGATATCGCCCTTGACCGGGTCGTTCTGCATCTCTTTGATCATGCACGACCTCACCGGTTTTTTCTTGTCATCCTTGATCTTGAGGCTGATGATCGCGTTCTCCAGCTGCTGATGGTGGATCAGGTACAAAAAATCATGCCGGGATAATTTTATCGGAATGGCCGGCTTTCCTTCCGAATAGACCACGGCCGGGATAAACCCCAGATTCCGCATCACTTTCAGTTTGCCCTTGCGAATCTCGTCTCTTACCTGCGCTTCCATGATTATTTCTTCCATTTTTTCCTTTCAGAATAAAGGGGACGTTTCTATTTATTTTTACAGGCCGCTTCTCGCCGGAATAAATAGAAGCGTCCCCTTTATTTTCCTTTATTTGATTAGTCAAACAAACAGCTCACCGATTCCTCGTGATGGATCCTTTTGATCGCCTCGCCTAAAAGCTCGGACACCGAAAGCACCTTGATCTTGGGGTGTTTCCGGTCTTCGCTTAAAGGAATACTGTCGCTGATCACCAGCTCCTGAAGGTCCTTGCATTTATCGACCCGCTCGATCGCCGGTCCGGACAATACCCCGTGGGTGATCGCGGCCCGGATAGATTTGCATTTGGCTTTCTTTAAAGCTTCCACGGCTTCGATCAAAGATGAGCCTGTGGCGATCAGGTCGTCGACGATAATGGCGTCTTTGCCTTCCACTTCTCCCAGGATATGCATGACCTCGGTCTTTTCCGGAGAATCGCGGCGCTTGTCTATTACCGCCAGGCCGGCCATGAGCTTCTTGGCGTAGGAGCGGGCCATCTTGATGCTGCCGACATCCGGAGAAACCAGGACCAGGTCTTTGCTTTTTAATTTAGAAAGGTACTCGATGAAAACATTGATCGCGAAAAGATGATCCACCGGGATATCGAAAAATCCCTGGATCTGGCCGGCGTGTAAATCCATTGTCAAAACCCTGTTCGCTCCGGCCACCGTCAAGAGGTTAGCCACCAGCTTGGCGGTGATGGGCACCCTCGGCTGGTCTTTGCGGTCCTGGCGGGCGTATCCGAAAAAAGGCATTACCGCGGTGATCCGGTTGGCCGACGCCCTTTTCAAAGCGTCGATCATGATCAAAAGCTCCATCAGCGTGTCATTAGGCGGACAGCAAGTCGGCTGGATCACAAATACGTCCTTGCCGCGGACGTTCTCGTTTATCTTGACCCGGATCTCTCCCTCGCTGAACTTGGTCACCATTGCTTCGGCCAGCTTGACCTTAAGGTATTTGCAGATATCTTTGGCTAAATCAGGATGGGCGTTTCCGGTAAAGATCTTTAATTTATCCATATATGCCTCTTTTTAGGGTTTAAGCTGCCTGGCGGGTACCCCGACGACAACCGCGTTATCCGGAACATTCCTGTGGCTGGTGACCACGGATCCCGCGCCGGTTTTTGCCCCCCGGCCGATACAAACAGGCGCGACCAGGACAGAGTCCGAACCGATAAAAGCCTTATCTTTTATTACCGTCTTGTTTTTGTTTTTTCCGTCGTAATTGGCGGTGACCGTTCCGGCGCCGATGTTGACCGACTCTCCGATATCAGCGTCACCGATAAAGCCGAAATGCTTGGCTCTGGATTTGGCGGACAGTTTGGAGCGGGAAATTTCGATAAAATTGCCCACAGCAACGTTGTCTTCCAGCTCTACGCCCGGCCTTAGATGAGCGAACGGCCCGACTGAGCAGGATTTACCGATTTTAACATTATTCTCGATCACTGTAAAGGGATATATTGTCGAATCCGCCCCGACCCTGGTCCCGAAGCTGATAAAAGCGGTCTCCGGATCGATTATGCTCACCCCTTCTTTCATCAAAGCCAGGTTGATCCTGCGCTGCATGATCTTATTGGCTGCGGCCAGCTCCGCCCGGGAATTGATCCCCATGGCTTCGTTGGCATCCGGGATAAGCACGGTCTCCACCAGCTCGCCTTTTTTATAAAGAATATCGATAACATCGGTCAGGTAATACTCTTTTTTGGCGTTATTCGGCCTGACCTTCTTTAAACTTTCCGCGAGCTTGTTTTTGTCAAAGCAAAGTATCCCGGTATTGATCTCTTTGATCTCTTTCTGGAAATCGTCGCAGTCTTTTTCCTCGACGATCCCGCAAAGGCAGTTATATTTATTTCTTAAGATCCTTCCGTAGCCGGAGGGGTCTTCCAGCTTGGCCGAAAGCAGGGTGGCCGCGGCCCGGCTGTCCAGGTGATGCTCGACCAGCTTCTCGATCGTCTCTTTCTTTAAAAGCGGGGTATCTCCGTAAAGCACCACCACCGTGCCTTTAAAACTGCGCAATCCCGGCAAAGCCTGTTTGACCGCGTCGCCGGTGCCCAGGATCTTTTTCTGGATAGCGGTCTTGACCCCCGGCCCCAAAAATTTTTTTACTTCCAGGTGTTTATAGCCCAGAACCGCGACCGAATCCCTGATCTTCAATTCTTTGACCAGGTCCATGACATATCCGAGCATCGGCCGGTAACATATCTTATGCAAAACCTTCGGCAGCTCGGATTTCATCCTCTCGCCTTTTCCCGCCGCCAGGATTATCGCCGCAACTTTACTCTTCATATCTATTGTTTTTGCCCTCACCTTGTGACGTGTGACTTGTAATTGCCCGGCAAGGATTCCGGCCTTCGGCCTCGAACCTTCGCTCGCTGACGCTCGCTCCCCATAGGGGCTTTGCCCCTCTGGCGCTCCGCGCTTCGCTTGTCGCTGTCACCCCAAATACGCGGGGGATCTGTTTTCCCCCGCAACCCCTGAGGTTCTCATCCTTGCTGACTATTTTTTTGCCCGGCAAGGATTCGAACCTTGACAGTCAGACCCAAATTCTGATGTGCTGCCATTACACTACCGGGCAGAGCTTACGCCAATTTTTGTGCCCGGCAAACTCTGCAGGGCAATGATCCCTTGTCAGGCAAACAAGCTCAAAGGCAAAAACTATTCATCCATTGCGTGGGTAAAAGCCGACGGGCCTTTGCGAACTTCAACCTCATAGGCCTCCAGGACTTTCTTCTGCAGAAGCTCGCGGAAAGCCTGGGTGATAGGATGAGCTATATCTTTGTGTTCCGCCTGGGCATTAGGATCCGCTGCCAGCGGCCTGGCCTGGACCGGCAATTGCCCGCCGCACTGATTGCAGTATTTAGAGCGCAGCTCGTTCTTGAAATTGCATTTCGGGCACGGCTGCTTTACCTTGCGCGAAGGCATAGCGATGAATACCCCGCTTGTTCCCTGGATCACTTTTATGTTCCTGACCACAAAAGCGTCGTCAAAAGTCACCGTGGCGTACGCTTTCAATTTTTTGTCCGGCGAATCTTTAAGGAAAACCCTGACCTCGGTTATCTCCATAGTTGGCCTCCGCGCTGCGACTAGATTGTTTTGGCAAGAAAAATCTTCCAAGAAGGATTTGTTTTTTCGATCTTCTTCTTTAAAACAACCGCCTCCTTTTTTGAAGACACTATACCAAAAACAGCCGGGCCGCTGCCGGACATCAAAATAGATTGCGCGCCTAAGGCAAGCAACTCATTTTTAACCTGCCGGACTGCCGGGAACAACGACTCTGTAACAGGCTCCAAACTATTGGAAATTGCTCCAGTTAAAAGAGAAAGGTCAAATTTAGCCATTGCCAAAGATATAAGTTTAACACTGCTTTTGCCTCTTGTCAACTCTGTTAGATATTTATTTTTTTTCCCGGAATTTCCCTGAAAAACGTCCCATTTCCGGTAGATCAGCGCGGTGGAAACGTTGATCGGCGGGACTACTACCACATGCCAGAATTCAGTTTTTTTCGGGTTTTTCCAAGGGCTGATCTTCTCCCCTCTGCCGGTGGCCAGGGCAAAAGAGCAGTCAAAAACAAAAAACGGCACATCTGAGCCTATTTTAGCCCCTAATCCCGCCAGTTGAGCAGCGGAAAGCTTTAATTTCCAAAGGCGGTTCAACCCGACAAGGGTGCTGGCGGCATTGCTCGATCCTCCGCCCATTCCGCTTCCCAGAGGGATACGTTTTGTGATCCTGATGTTCAAACCCCG
>JBFZAG010000048.1:0-7827 GCA_041309145.1 Candidatus Omnitrophota bacterium
CCCAGGATCCTTAATATTTGAGTGGCGGGAAAGCTTTTTCTGCGGTCGACATAAGCGATGATCGTTTCGGTAAGATCGTATTTGAACTCCAGCCAGGCCCCGCGGTAAGGGATGATCCGGCCGTAAAAGATCTTTTTTCCGGTAGGATGGTCCTCTTCTTCAAAAGAAACCCCCGGGGAGCGATGGAGCTGGCTGACCACTACCCGCTCGTCTCCGTTGATGATGAAACTTCCGGTCTTGGTCATCAGGGGCAATTCGCCAAAATAAGCGTCCTGCTCCTTGGTATCAGAAGGAGTGGTAAGCCTGAATTTCACTTTCAGAGGAGACCCGTAGGATACCGACCGTTTCTTGGATTCATTGATGTCGTATTTGGGCTTACCTAAATTATAGCTGACAAACTCGAGGCGCACCGAGCGGTCCGGACTTTCGATGGGGAATATCTCTTCAAAAACTTCCTGGAGGCCGAGGCGCTTGCGCTCGGAATCCTCGGCATCCATCTGAAGAAATTCTTTATAGGACTCGGTTTGGATATCCAGCAGGTTCGGAAGGCCGTAAACTTCTTTAAATTTAGCGAAATTTTTTCTTTTGTTCATTTTTTCTCCACTAACCACAACTATTAAACTGCGCGCTTAAACTTGGGAGTTTTGAAAGGTAGTCGCGTTATTATTTAAGGTCTACGGTGGCTCCGGCGGCGACGAGCTTTTTCTTCATCTCTTCCGCTTCTTCCTTGGTCACGCCGTCCTTGATCGGCTTGGGCGCTCCGTCGACCAGGTCCTTGGCCTCTTTAAGCCCGAGGCTGGTCATGGTCCTTACTTCCTTGATCACCGCGATCTTGTTCGCTCCGGCGGCGGTCAATACCACGGTGAAAGTCGTCTTTTCTTCGGCTGCCGGCGCGGCCCCTGCTGCTCCTGCTGCGGGAGCGGCCATCATGGGCATATTCGCCGAAACGCCGAACTTCTCTTCCAAGGTCTTGACCAGGTCGGCTAATTCCAACACTGACATTTCCTCGATAGATTTAATTATACCTTCCAGTTTCTCGCTTGCCATTTCTTCTCCTCCTTGATTATCCGCTATTGTTTTTTTTGTTTAACTTGTTCCAGACAAAAAACCAGTTTCCTTAAATTGCCCTTTAAGACAAATACCAAGCCGGTGATCGGCGATTTAATGGCCATCACGGCCTTGGTAAGCAGCACTTCTCTGGACGGCAGTTTCGCCAGGGCTTCAATATCCTTGGAGTTGAGCAGCTTATCATTTAACAACCCGCCTTCCAATATCAGGTTGGCATGATCCTTGGTAAAATTAAAAAGAACCTTGGAAGCTTCCACAGGTTCTTTTTTGGAGAAAACGAATCCGCAGGGTCCCTGGATCAGGCTTAAAAGTGCCTCATTTTGCCCGGCCAGAGCGCGCTTGGCGGTATTATTTTTGACTACGAACATCTCGGAATCGATCACCCGCAAAGACTTCCTCAAGGCGTTGAGGTCCGGGCCGCTCAATTTGGAGTATTTGACCAAAAACATGGCCTCGGATTCCTTAAACCCCTTCTTGATCCGGTTTTCCGAAGCTTCCTTGAATACCGTGCTTAATTTCTTCATTTAATTCCCCTTAATAATTTAATTAACATTCCAGGGCTAAGCCCGGGTTCATCGAAGAAGAGATGCTCATTCTCTCGACGAATTTGCCTTTTACCGTCGCAGGCTTGGCTTCAGTGATGGCGTTGATGACCACAGAAGCGTTCTCGAAGATCTTATCTTCATCGAAAGAGATCTTGCCGACCGACAAATGCACGCCGCCCTGCTTATCCACCCGGAACTCCACTTTTCCGCGGCGCACGTCGTTGATCGCCTTCAGGATATCGTTGGTGACCGTTCCGGTCTTAGGGCTGGGCATCAGGCCTTTAGGCCCTAAAACTTTTCCCAGCTTGCTCAGGTCTTTCATGATCTCCGGGGTGGCGATAACGCAGTCAAAATCCAGAAATCCCGCCGCTACCTTATCTATCAAGTCATTGGCTCCCACGAATTCTGCGCCCGCTTCTTTGGCGATCTTTTCGTGCTCGCCTCGGCAAAAGACCGCGACCCTGACTTTTTTACCGGTGCCGTGGGGCAAAACTACCGTCCCTCGGACCATCTGTTCGGCTTTCTTGGGGTCGACGTGAAGCTTAAGATGCAGATCTACCGACCCGCCGAATTTCGGCGCTTTAAAATTCTTTAAAACGCTGATAGCTTCTTTTAAAGTAAAGACCTTGTCTTTAACCAGTTCTTTTGCCGATTCCTTGTACCTCTTGGAGCGAGTTTTCATTTTTTCTAACCTTCTATTTGAATACCCATGCTTCTGGCCGTGCCTTCGAGAGTCTTGACGACCTTGTTCATGTCCGCGGAATTGACGTCCGCCATTTTTTGTTTAGCGATCTCTTCCAGTTGTTTGCGGGTGACCTTTCCGATAACCTCTTTGCCGGCCGTGCCGGATGCTTTGGCCAGATTCGCAGCGCGTTTTAAGAGTATCGATGAGGGCGGGCTCTTGATGATAAAGCTGAAGGTTCTGTCTTCGAATACGCTGATGACCACGGGAAGGATCAAGCCGTCCCGGTTCTTGGTCTGGTCGTTGAACTGTTTGCAGAACATCATGATGTTCACCCCGTGCTGGCCCAGTGCCGGGCCAACGGGAGGAGCCGGGTTTGCCGCGCCTGCCGGAACGTGTAACTTGATCTGTGCTTTTATGATTTTTGCCATGGTTAGACCTTTTCTACCTGCCAGTATTCCAGTTCTACGGGAGTAGCTCTTCCGAATATGGAAATGCTGACTTTCAGTTTGCCTTTTTCAGGATGGATATCGTCTATTGTGCCGTTAAAGTTAACGAACGGGCCTTCTTTGACCCTGATCTGCTCGCCTTTAGCGAAGATTGTTTTCGGGCTGGGTTTAAGCTTGGTTTCGGCGGTGCGCTTGAGGATATTGTCCACTTCTCCGGGAGGCAAAGGTATGGGCTTTTTGCCGGCCCCGAGGAAACCGGTGACCCCCGGGATGTTTTTGATAAAGGAATAAGTCACGTCGTTGAGGTCCATTTCCACTAATACGTATCCCGGGAAAAATCTCCGCTCGGAAACCCGTTTTTTTCCGGAGCGGACTTCCGAGACCTGTTCGGTCGGGATCTCCACCTTGGTGATCGCATCGGCGAACCCCTGGGCGGCGGCGCCGGAAAGCAAAACGTTCCTTACCCTACCCTCCAAGCCTGTTTGAGTATGCACCACGTACCAATTTTTCATTTAAGTTTTAAATATGATGCTCAGGATTTTCGCCAGGACGGTATCTACTATGAAGATGAACAGCGCCATCAGCGCGGTAAAGGTTATTACCACGGTAGTCGAACCGATCAATTCCTGCCGAGTGGACCAGGAAACTTTTCCCAGCTCCACTTTTACTTCATTAATGAACCCGGTTATTTTTGAGAATGCTTTCATTTTATTTATCAGGGGCGGAGGGACTTGAACCCCCAGGACGGGATTTGGAGTCTCGCCGTTTGCCATTAACGGACGCCCCTATTAAGTCGCTCTAAGCCCTGCCAATATAAAACAATACTTTTGCCGCCGCTTTTATTTTATTTCCTTATGCGGAGTATGCTTGCGGCAGCTCCGGCAAAATTTTTTTACTTCCATGCGGTCGGGATGTTTCTTCTTATTCTTATAGGTGGAATAATTCCTGTTCTTACAGACCGTGCATTCGAATTGGATTATTTCGCGCATGTTTTTTTAAATTCTAATTTTGTTTTTCAAAGCTGGAGCCGGGAATTGAACCCGGGACCCCGTCCTTACCAAGGACGTGCTCTACCAACTGAGCTACTCCAGCAGGTTGGATTTTGCTTTTTATCCCGCACCCTTCCGCTTCGCGGACGGGCGGGATTCCGCTTTTCCGGCTCCGGCCGTTCAAGCTTCACCAATCCTGCCTGTAAATTTAAAAGAGATAAAAAATCCCCGCACAAGAATTATTATAGTTCTTGTTCTTGAAAATTTCCTTATAGCCTAAAGTGTTTGTCGTCGACGAGGCTATTTGAGTTGAGTTGCATAGAGAGTAAAATATACACTAAAATCACAATCTTGTCAACCATTATTTACATTTTTTTTAAGCAGAACAAAACTTGTTGTTTTCAGTAAACTTAAGACCAGGCCGCAGGAGCCGATCCCCAAGACCGGCAGCAGCCAGACCCCTCCGATAAACCCCGCCAGGCAGCCTCCCAGAAGGTCCGCGCTGTAAAGTATGCCCGCTGTTTTGCCGGGAGCCGCGCTCTCCTGCCGGTAAAGTTTGGCGCAAAGCACGAATTCCCAGCCGAGAAAACAGCCGCAGGTAAAAAACAAAAAAATAAAGAGCGCCAGCCCCCCGAAAGAATAAGCGATGCCGCGGCTGAGAGCTTGAGAAACAATAACCGAAGCTATTGCCATAGCCGCTTCAATGACCAGAAGGTATTTGAGCCCCTGTTTCGGGCCGGGCATCCTCACCGCCATTCCGCTCGAGAGAGCTATCCCGGACATGAATACCGCGATCAATAAACCCAGAGCTTTGTATATATACCCGAAATAAACCTGAAAAGCGAACACCAGAGCGAGATTGACCAGCATCCCCCAGAATCCGGTGGCGGCCAGGCAATAAGCCAGGCTGAGGTTGTTGGACCTCTTATTCTTTTTGCTCCCGGCGGCAAATAAGAACAGACAAAATATTACCGCAACGGCCAAGCCGGACTTGAGCAGATCAAATCTCGAGAGGCTAAAGAAAAATTTTTCCGTAAAAGGGCTGAATTGGCGGTTCCAGATCAAGAGCGACTGGAATAAAGCTACAGGGGTGAAATCCCGGTTTTTCTTTGAAGTCGCCTCCAAAGAGGCGTTATTGAACCATTCCAGGCGCTGTTTATCCAAAAGCAAGCGCAAATAAGACGGGACAAGAGTTTTAGTCTGCAAACCTAAAAGCCGGATCCGGCGGGAAATCTCGTCAGCCCCGCGTTCTATTTCGGATGAATCCGAGCCAAGGATCAAATTGAGATCTCCGGGGATGACCCGGTAATTTGCGAAGCTTGATTTGAGGCTGTTGATGATCGAAAAATTAAGATCAAGGAGCTGCCGGCTCAAATAGGTCAGCGACCCGTTCAGGCGGAAAGCAATGACCCCCTCCTTCTCAAGATGGCTTTTGGCTAAAGCGAAGAATTCTTCGCTGAAAAGACGGTTGGAAACCAGATCGCTCGGCCCGGTCGAGCCTAAAAGAATAAGATCGTATTTTTCCCGAGTATCCCGCAAAAAATTCCGGCTGTCCCGATTAACGATCTTAAGCCGGCGGTCGCTTACTTCCCGCGCTATATGTCCGGGATTAACGGTTTTCAGGGCTTCCAGGATCTGCGGGTCGATCTCGAGATAATCCAATTTACTTACCGGATGTTTAAGTATCTCGCCGATCAAACCTCCCAGACCCGAACCGATCAAAAGGACTTTGCGCGGAACAGAACAAAACAGCAAAGGCAAGTGGCCGAATGCCTCTATAGAACTGAGATCCGGGTCAGGGACAGTGATCGAAGGTATCCCGTTGTAAAACAAAGTCTCTTGCGAAGAGTAGCGGGTTACAACGATGTTTGCGTAGATCGAGTTGCGGTAATCGACGACCTCATCTTTTTTATACTGCAGGCTTAAAGATTTACCTTGAAGGCGGTCCGGACTGAAAAAGATAAATAAGATCAGACAAAAAAATAAAATTCCGCCCAGGCCGTACCTGACCCTCGGGCTCTTGAGCGGACGGATATAAATGAAAGCGATAAACAGATTCAACAAGCCGATTAACTGGGCCAGGCGGAATGAATTGAAGAATGGTATCAATATATAGGTAAGCAGGACTCCGCCCAGTATGGACCCGAGAGTTTCCCAGGAATAAACTTTGCCGATGCCCAGATACGGTTTTTGGCTGTCTTTCGGGAATATCGCGCAGGCCAGGCCGAATAAGGCCCCGTGGCTGAAAGCTACGGGGAACATGGCCAGGAACGAATAAAAGTAGATCGAGCCGAGCCCCATCCCCTGGCCGAAAAAAGCTCCGCTGAAATACTTGAAAGTCCGGCTGAAATAGACCGCGGCGTAAAAACCGCAGACAAAAACCAGCTGCAAAGCCACCAGGAGCGCGGACTTATTTCTTATCCGTTCGCTCGCCCGTCCCAGGAAATATACCCCTGCGGCCTCAAGCAGCATCCAGTTAGCCAGGATTATCCCCAGAGTGAGCTCATTGCCGTAAAAACTGACCAAAAGCTCGCGGGCAACGATCACCTGAGCGATCAACCCGCTGGCGCCGATAATAAGTACTGTCGGGATCATCATAGAGAAAAAAAGAAAACAGTTCCTATTTTATTAAAATAATGGGGACGTTTCTATTTATTTTCCAGAAGGCACGATTCGGGATAAATAGAAACGTCCCCATTATTTCGGAAATAAATAGAAACGTCCCCTTTTTTTATTTACAGCCCTTTCTTGACCATGAATTCGCAAAGGTCGACTACGCGATTGGAATAGCCCCACTCGTTGTCATACCAGCTCAAAACTTTGACAAAATCGTCCTGGATGACCTTGGTAGACTTGGCATCGATGATCGAGCTTAAAGGGCAATGGTTGAAATCCACGGAGACAACCGGATCCTCGGTATAGCCCAGGATCCCCTTCATCTTGCCTTCGGAAGCCGCTTTTAAAGCCGCGTTGATCTCTTCCACGCTGGCTTTTTTGCCCAAGAGCATGGTCAGATCGACGACTGAAACGTTCGGGACCGGCACTCTGATAGCGAAACCGTCGAGCTTGCCTTTAAGGTCCGGGATGACCAAAGATATAGCTTTGGCCGCGCCGGTAGAAGTCGGGATCATGGAAACCGCGGCTGCCCTGGAACGGCGAAGATCGGAATGGGCCATGTCCTGGACCCTTTGGTCATTGGTATAAGCGTGGATCGTGGTCATCAGGCCTTTGGTGATCCCCCAATTATCATTTATGACCTTGGCTAAAGGCGCCAGGCAGTTTGTGGTGCAGGAGGCGTTGGAAACCACATGGTGGTTCTTGGGATCGTATTTATCGTCGTTTACTCCCATGACCACGGTGATGTCTTCGCCTTCCGCGGGAGCGGAGATTATGACTTTCCTGGCCCCGCCCTTGGTGATATGGTTTTCCGCGCCTTTTACTTCTTTGCCCTTTTTGTTCACTCCGTCTTTCTTGACGGTAAAAAGACCAGTCGACTCCACTACGATCTGGACCCCGAGATCCTTCCAAGGTAGCTCAGAAGGGTCTTTCTTGGCCAGTACTTTGATCGTCTTGCCGTTTACAGACATCTCGTCATCGGCAATAGCATTGACCTCTCCGGGAAACCTTCCGTGGACGGAATCGTATTTGAACATGTAAGCGTTGGTCTTGGCGTCGGTCAGATCGTTGACCGCGACCAGTTCCAGATCAGTTACTTTTCTTTCCAGGATCGCTCTGGCTACCAGCCGGCCGATCCTGCCAAAACCGTTGATACCAACTTTAATTGCCATTTTGTTTCCTCCTTTTATTACTGGGTTGTTTTGTTTTAAGGTTGGATTTTATTCTTCCTGGGCTTCCCTCAAGAATTTTGCCGCGATCTCCGGCGGAGTAGGCACGATATAAAAACCTGTTCCCCACTCAAACCCGGCAACGCGGGTAAGCTTGGGCAGGAATTCCAGGTGCCAGTGATAGCTGTCTACGGCTCCGGTATCGGAATTGATCGGCGAAGTATGGATGATAAAGTTATACGATGTCTCCCCGAAGACTTTCTTGACTCTGGCACCTGGAATTCCTGCCCAAGCTTACCCGCGTTGCCG
>JBFZAG010000049.1:0-6085 GCA_041309145.1 Candidatus Omnitrophota bacterium
TCCACTTTTCCGGCCCGCTCGTAAAATTCCGCCAGCCTGGACGGCAGATAAGCCGGGAACCCTTCTTCCAGGGGCATTTCTTCCAGTCTGCCCGATAACTCGCGCAAAGCTTCCGCCCAGCGGGAAGTGGAATCCGCCATCAGCGCGACATTATAACCCATGTCCCGGTAATACTCGGCTAAAGTGATCCCGGTGTAAATGCTGGCCTCCCGGGCGGCGACCGGCATGTTGGAAGTATTGGCGATGAATATTGTCCTCTCGGATAACGGCCTCTGGGTCCGCGGGTCGATCAACTTGGGGAAATTCAAAAGCACGTCGGTCATCTCATTGCCGCGCTCCCCGCAGCCGACATATATCACAATATCCGCGTCCGACCATTTAGCTATCTGGTGCTGGATCACGGTCTTGCCGGTGCCGAAGCCTCCGGGCACAGCCACGCATCCGCCTTTAGCGATAGGGAATAAAGTGTCAATGACCCTCTGCCCGGTTACCAGCGGTTCGTCTACGGGCAAGCGCTCTTTATAGGGCCGGGGTTTTCTTACCGGCCAGCGCTGGAACATAAAGATCTCTTTTTCTTTATCCTGGTCAGCGACCTTGGCGATCGGGTCATCCAGACAGTAATCTCCTTCGGGAACGATCCAAACCAGCTTGCCCCGGATATCAGGCTCAAGCAAAATTTTATGCTGGACTAAAGGCGCTTCCTGGACCGCTCCCAGGACCTGTCCGGCTGAAACCGTTTCCCCGGTTTTTACAGAAGGCGTAAAATGCCAAATTTTTTTATGGTCCAGCGGAGTGACGTGCACCCCGCGGCTGATATAAACCCCTTCTTTTTCTCTGATCACCTGCAAAGGCCGCTGGATCCCGTCGTAAATGTTGCCCAGAAGCCCGGGCCCGAGTTCCACATAAAGGGCAAAGCCTTCGCTGTAGATAAGATCACCGGCTTTAAGCGAGGTGGTGTCTTCGTAGACCTGGACGAACGCCCGGTCGCCTTTTAGCCTGACCACTTCGCCGATCAGGTGCGACTCGCCGACTTCGACCATGTCCAGCATGCGCAACCCCTGGACCTCTTCCATTTCCACCACCGGACCGACGACCCGAAAAACCTTACCGACTACCTTTGCCATATATCCTCTTTAGAATGATTCCTTTAAGAGCTCCATGTATATTTCTTCTTTGGCCCTATCCAGGCGGGCCAGGACCCTGTTATCGTACATCATCCTGCCATCCGTGGAATTAACGATGACCCCCAGGTCAAAAAAATCCGCTTTATTTAACTTGACCCCGCAGTCTGGTTTTAACACCCGCGAGCAGGCCGTTTCGATCTTATTGATAAATCCCTCGTTGAACAAATGCTCGTCCAGATAAGAATAGTATATCTCGACTTTGTTTTCTCCGATGACCTCGATGCCCTCGATGATGGCGCTTTCCAGAAATTCCGGATAGCCGCTTTCTTTACGCAGTTCCCGGGCTTTTTTCCTGACTTCCGAAAGCACTGACTGGACGAACTTATCTTTCTCTCCCAAAAGCAGGCGCTTTTTTTCCAGGTTCAGGGAAGACAGGATCTTTTCCCGGGACTTCTGGATCTCCTGCTCCAGATCCTTGAAGATCGCCTGCCTTTTTTCCTCGGCGGACTTTCTGGCCCGGGCGAGGACTTTTTCCGCGTCCTTGCCGGCTTTCTCAAGAATAGCCCTGACCTCTTCATCCGCATCCTGATTGATCTTGGCGCAGATAAGGTCGGCGTTCTCCTGGTTCAATTGTCCGAGTATTTTTTTATCCATATCTAAATGCCTATTCCCGCCAGTTCCTTCAACAGTTCCGCGGCGCTTCTTCTTTGCGGCTTTTCGCCCCGGGAAGGGACTACCAGGATCAAAGGGATCGGGTTTTCGGTGATCTGGAACTTAACCTCTTCTTTGATATAGGAAGCGGCTTTGTCCGTGATGATTATGATCCCCACGTCTTTGGTCGCCCGCGCCACCTTTAAAGCTTCCAGGGCTTCCGGCCTGGAGGAAACATCCCGGGTCTCGATACCGGCTAAACGGAAACCCAGCCCGGAATCTTTGTCGCAAATACAGAAAAAATTCATCAGACTTTTCCCAGGATCATAATAGCGATGATCAAGCCGTAAATCGCTATACCTTCAGCCAAACCCACGAAGATCAAAGTCCTCCCGGCCAGTTCCGGCTTCTCGCTGATCGCGCCTACAGCTGCCGCTCCGACGTAGGCCACCGCGATGCCTCCGGCCAAAGAGCTTAAGCCCGTGGCAATGGCTGCCGCGATAAAAGCGAATTTGGTCACCCCTGGATCAACGGCTTTAGCCGCTGCCCCGGTTTCCTGGGCCAGGGCCAAACTGAAGATCGACAGCCCGGCAATAACCAGCAAAAAGATCAAGCCCGCTCCCAGCAGTTTCTTGTTAGTCCTCATCTTGTTCCTCCTTGATTTTCTGAAAGTTGATCTACCCTTTTTCTATGCTTGAAAGCGGCTTGTACATTTGTTTCCCGCTTATAAAAAATTTAGAAAAGAACTCGTAATAATTAAGCCTCAGCGACTGGATGCTCACGATCAGCCCTTCCAGGCAGACCACCAGGACATTGCCTAAGATAATGATCAGCCAGGAAATAATGCTTCCCATCCCGGTATGATTGTCGGTGAGCCGGGAAAGAGTAAAGATCGCCAGAAACAGCCCGGCGTGGGCCAGGGCAAAAGCGGCCACGCGGATAAAAGACACGGTGTTGGAAAGATACCCCATGAAGATCTCCAGGATATTGACCACGCTTTCCATCAGCGACTCAAAGAACCCGCCGTGTTTGCGGATAAACAGGCTGTCGACAATAGGATAAAGAAATAATATCAGCAGCCCGCTGAAAATCAAGTAAGAATATAATGGATGGATCTTGCCCTGCGCGAAAAATATCTTGCTTACCAGGCCGATCGCTGCCCAGTAGACCACGCCGCCGATGAGCCCGGCCTTGTCAAAAACAGCTTTGGCGTAATCCCGGTCCCTGAAGGAATTAACGACATTAATGATGATGCCCAGGGTGATCATGGCAATGCCCAGGAATATCCCCGCCCTGAAGATTCCCATGATATCCTTCATCGGCTTGAGCCAGAGAGATTCGAATTCAAAACCGAACGCGCTTCCGTAAAAAACGCCGAATATGCCGGAGCTGATCCCGCAATAAAAAAGCAGGATCCCCGCCTGGCGGTTAATAGCTGGGCCGCGGGATTTCTTGAAAGCCAGAAAAAGCCCCAGGATCGCCAGGAGCAATCCGTGGCCGATGTCCCCGAACATCGCTCCGAACATGACCAGGAAACTGAAAGCCACGAAAATCGTGGGGTCAATAGTCCCGTAACGGGGAATGCCGTAGGCGTCAATGAGCAGTTCAAAAGGCTTGACCAGCGCGCCGTGCTGGAAGCGCACCGGCACCTCTTCTTTGGAGATCTCCAGCTCTTCGGGCGGCTTGGACTCTATATAAGAAATACCCCCTATGGATTTTATCTCGGCGATTACCCGGGATTTTTCATCCTGGGGCACCCAGCCGGAAAAAAGCGCGGTCTTTTCCGTAAAACAGGAAAATCTCTGGGCTTCTAAAAGGGAACTTTTCAGCCCGATAAACGAGTTCGCCCGGGACAGGTCCTCCTGGCGGCTTAAGCCGATCCGGCTGATCTGTTTTTCCACCTCCAGGATCTTGAGCTTTCCTTCCTCGATCTTGCGGGAAAGTTCTTTTTGCGCTTCCTTGGAGAGATGTTCGGAATCCCGGGAAAAATCCATTTCTTCCCAGGACACATCGCTTAGCACTTTATCGATCAAAACCTTGTCCCTGCGCAGCCCGATCAACAAGGCCTTGGCCCAGGAATTTTCTTTGCCGAACGGGTAGATCACATGAGGCACGCCCTGCAAGCTGCGCTCCAGTACCGCGATATTTTTTTCTTCGATCTTGCCGGTGGAAACATCGAGAAAAGAATAAAATGAACTGCGCTGGAGTTTAAAAGGCAAATATTCCCTGACCTGGGCCAGGATCGACTGGTTGGTAGAAAGCTCCTCCTTCAGCTGGCTTTGGGAATCCAAAAAAGGAGTAAGCTCTTTTTCCAGGGCGTTAAGCAGCTGCTCAATGCCGGCCAAAGTAGAGCCCTGGACATCTTTTTCATAAGAAAGAACGGGAGCGATCTTTAATTTACGGGCAATATCCCTGATCCTGGTCTGCAATGCTTCCAGCGCCTGGGATTCTTTATCGATCTGGACCGAAGAAAGCCCTTTTATATTGTCTTCGATGTTGCGGATATCCACCGGATGAAAGCTGTTGAGCTTTAAAAGGCGGCCGGAAACTTCTTCCACCTTGTCTCTTAAAACCACAAAACTCAAAAGTTCCATCAAAGCCGGAGTTATCATAGGCTCAACAAAGGTTGGATTTCCTGCCTTTTCCAGCCGTAATGCTTGGCGTTGAACAAAGAAATGATATTGCGGGTTTCCCGGTGCCTCAGGATCAAATATCCCAGCACCGTGCCTATGGTGAACGGAAAACCGGAAAGCGCGGCTTTGACTTCGCGGGAAAGGAATTCATAGAGGAAATTCTCGATCAGCGCCACGTTTTCTTCAACCAGGTCTTTGATCCGGGCGTACGGCCCTAAAGCGACGCTTTCCACGACCTTGGTCAGGCCGTCGGTGGTGTAAAACTTCCTGATCACTTCCTGGTTGATCCTCTCGCCCCCGGGGATGAACCATTCCAGCATTTCGCCCATGCCCAGAGAGTAATATTTGCGCAGCCGGATCAGCCAGTTGATGTTCTCGATATCCACCGCCACTCCCAGGATCCTGCGCGCGACCTTCTGGTCGGAGCCGCAAAGCCGGCTGACTTGATTGTTAAGCCGGGTATAATAGTCGACGTCCAGAGCGGCCTCAAGATAAAAAGAGGAATTGCGCTCCTTGAATTTGTCCTTTACTTTTAAAAGCGGCTTCTTGTAGGGGGTTTCGTCTAAAAGCAGGATCACTTCCTCGATGGTGGCGGCAAGGCTGATCTTCTTGAAATCGATCGGATAACAGATGTTTGGCTCGATAATATAATCATCCAGGTCGACCTGGGCTTTTTTATGCCAGATCCGCAAGACCACTTTTAATTCTTCCAGCTCGTAGCGCTCTAAAAGCAGCGCGGTGAACTCTTTTTCCGCTTTTGTGGACAAAGCCCCGTAGACTTTCCGGTAAGCCGCGATATCCGCCTTCAGGATCTTTTTTTCCAACCCGTTGAGATCCGGCTTATCCTGATCTGCCGTTTCCACTATTTCTTTATACGGGGTCTTCTTCAGCGCTTCGATCAGCTCATAAACATCTCTGGTTTCCAAAAGAAGCGAAAACACCGCGGGCTCTATGAGATACGAGAGCATGGCCCGGATCTTGGCGTTGGCGAATGAATATTTGGAAAGTTGGCGCATATTACTCTTTGATCTGGATTATCCTCTGGAATATTCTCTGGCTGACCTCAGGGATATATTTTTCTTTTTCGATCCTTTTGGCGGAAATTTTGTCCAGGGCAAGTTTAAGCTCTGTTTCCTTTTCCCGGATGGATTCTTGGTTGACCTGGTCTTTACGGGCTAAAGCGGCGGCTTGGCCGTCATTAATAGCTTGCTCGATCAAAGCCTCGGCGTCCTTCTGGGCCTGGCGGGCCATTTCCTGGGATTCCTGGCGGGCCCGCTCGATCTTCTGGCGGGCGGCTTCTTCGGCCTTGAGGATATTTTCGACTACTTCCTTCATTTGAGCACCTTAGGTTAAAAATAATTATCATTTATTATATCTCCGGCAATCAGCGGTGTCCATTACTTTTTGAGCTGAAGGGACCCGGCTTGATTGATCTTCTGAATGTCATTTTAACGGGGCCTGCGCGTACAATGGATCTGTCGGCTTGCTCGCTCAGGTCGATTTTGCCCTTCGGGCCGCCAAAGGTCTTTCGCGGCTCGGCGCCTGCAGAACTCGGACTTTTTGCTCTGGCAAAAAGTCCTCAGACAGCTTCGGCGTCCTCGGCCAATTGGCCTCGATTCCCTCGCGGCTCAAGCTGCTTTGGCTAAAATCGACATTCGCTCGCAATTCCGCCAGATT
>JBFZAG010000050.1:0-5383 GCA_041309145.1 Candidatus Omnitrophota bacterium
GCATCCGCAATGTCGACGATTATAAAGCCGACGGCCGGATCAGTTTCTCGCTTATTGTTCCTGACGGCGTGTCTACTTCTCAGTGGGTCCAGACTTTTAAGATCGGAGGAATTCCTTTCACCTGGAACCTGCAGAAACGGATATGGGAAAAGAAAGAGCTGGAGATAAGCGGGAAAGACGCTAAATCCGGGCTCTCTTTTAACGTGCTCAGGAGCATGTTCACTATTAACGATAAAGAAGTCGATCCGAGCACGGTGAAGATCTTGGGGATGGAACAAAGAAAAGGCCGGGTTTGTTTTGTCCTGGGTTACAGCTTGGATCAGGAAATGTTCAAGCGCTGGAATCTGATCGGCAATGTTTCCCTGAAGCTCTGGATCAGCCAGGAAGATTTCCTGCCCCGGATGCTCCGCGCCGAAGGCAAGATCGGCGAGATGTATCTATTGCAGATAGTTAATTACTCTAATTTTAACCAGGGTAAAGAGATCGTTCTCCCTCAGGAAATCAGCGACGAAGTCAAGGCGCAAAAAGACAATTTAAAGGCTAAGATCAAGACTTTGATTGCCGAGGTCAGCCAGATCCGGGGATGGAAGGCTCTTGAGGATATCAGGGTGCAATTTTCTGACCGGGTTAGTTTAAGAAAGTTCTTAGAAGAGTCATTGGCCCGGGATTCCCGGCCGGACCTCCTTGAAAAAGAGGGTCAGATCTTTCGCTGGCTGGGATTGCTTTCCGACCAGGAAGATTACCGGGAGAATCTGATCAACTCGGAGATTTCCTCGCTGGCCGGGTTTTACGACCCTAAGCTTAAGACGATCTTTATCGGCGACTGGATCAATCCGGTTTTAGCCGAGCCGGTCTTAGTCCATGAGATCGTCCATGCTTTTCAGGACCGGCAGATCTCCCTGGAAGAATTCCGGCAAGCTAAAGCAGCCGGACAAGAGCTGGATTTTTCTACTGCCCGCCGGGCTTTGCTGGAAGGCGAAGCCACGGCAATAATGCTAGAGTATATATTAAGGAAAGAGGCAACAAGTTTCCAAGCCCTGGGGGACATATTCGCGCTGATAGAAGATAAGATCGTAAAGAACAGCGAGTATAGCCGGCAAAACCTTCAGTATAATATTTACGGCTACGGAGCAAATTTCATTCAGGATTATTTAAAAGAAAACAAATGGGTTGACCTGGACGCTCTTTATTCTAATGCTCCGGTTTCCATGGCCCAGATCCTCCATCCTTACCGGAGCGCCTCGTTCAATAAAGCCCAGAAAGTTCCTGTTGTCGAGCCGAAGAAACTGCTGGATGAGGTGCGATTGCCCGCAGAATGGCGAAAAGTATATAATAACCGTTTAGGCGAGTTTTATCTGTTGGTGTCTTTGCGCCAGTTTTTGGATAAAGATACAGCCGAGCGGGCGGTCTCGGGATGGCAAGATGACCGGATAACCCTGTATAAGAACCCTAATAACCAGGAATTAGTGGTGTTGCAGACAAAATGGAACAGTTCCGAGAACATGAAGGCTTATTTAAGCTCTTTTAAGGATTGGCTGGGGAAAAGGTACGCTGATATCAACAGTCAGGAAAAAGAAAACTTTTTCCGGACGCCCTGTGGCTCGTTTTATCTGAGGCCGTCAATCGACGAATTGATGGTGGTCTGGGGCCCGGGACAAGCTCCCGAAGAATTCGAACTATTAACCGGCAAGATCTCTTTAAAAACGGAGAATTATAGTGGAACCTAAAAGAATATTCAGTTCGGCATTGACAGGAATATTGATTATTGCAGCTGGTCTTTCTCCGCAAAATAAGCTTTTTGCCCAAAGCGCGGATTTGGGCCAGGGAAACCAGACTTCGGCCAGCCCGACGCCTGGAGCTCAGGCTTCCAGCCCGGCTCAGCCGGCAGGACAGACCCAAGAGCCCAAGAAAGCGCTGACCGGCGCGAATCCGGTTTTGGAGATAAAGCGCCTGGAATCCGAGTCTGCGCTTTATTCGATCGAACTGCGCGATGTGCAATTGAACGATCTTTTCCGGGTCATTGCCCACGATTACAACTTGAATATTGTCATGGATCAGGGGATTTCCGGCACGATCACCTCGAGCTTTACTAATATTTCCCTGGAGGAAGCCCTTGAAGCGATCGCGGATATGAACAATCTCTCGATCGAGAAAAAAGGCAGCATCATCAAAATTAAGCCGAATTTATTGACCAGAACATTTGTCCTTAAATACATTGAAGCCAGGAAATTGTTAGAAGGAGCGTCCGCTGCCGGGCAAACCGTTGCCGGGCAAACTGCCGCGTCCGCAACAGGGATATACAGCTTGCTTTCGGAAAAAGGGAAGATTCTGCTGGGGCTGCAGCAGAATTCCCTGACCGTGATCGATTATCCGGATAGTATCAAGAAAATCGAAGAATACTTAAAGGTCATAGACCATAAATTAGAAACCAGGGTCTACAAGTTAAAATATTTAAAAGCGGATGAAGTGGCTGGGGCGACTACAAAGTCTACCACCACGACTCAATCCATAACTCCTACCGGAACGCAGGTGAGCACGACCACCAGCACCAGCACCGCCACCGGAGGGGCAACAACTGCTAAGTAAAAGCGGAGGTTAGTTTAAAATGAAAAAGACAATCTTTGTTCTGATCTTTTTGTTGCTTTGCGTTTTTGATTCTTTTGCCCAGCAGGTTTCCACGGATTTGCGCACCCTGCTTTCCGGCGAAGGAAAAGTTTTATACGGGGAGGAGCCGAATTCTATCGTGGTCATGGATTATCCGGAGAACCTGGAGCGCATCACCGATTACCTTAACGTGGTAGATGTCATCCCCCAGCAGGTGCTTATCGAGGCAAGAGTGGTTGAAGTCAGGCTGCAGGGGGAAAATGCTTTAGGGGTTAATTGGCAGATGTTCGCGGAAAAAGGCGGCTTGGAAATGGGGCAGTTCAAGGTCCAGAGCGTGGTCGCCAACACCTTGACCGGAAAAGGGATGTTAGACCAGATTATTCCTTTTAAGAAGACCACCTTCCCGGGTGAATCAACCGAGGAATCCCCTTTCACGGTTTCTATATTCGACGAGAACATTAACCTGGTTTTAAGCGCTCTGGCTAACCAGTATAACGCGGACATCCTTTCCGCGCCCCGGGTGACTACCGTCAATAACCGGCCGGCGGAGATAAAGATCATCCAGCAGCTGCCCTGGGCCGAGCCGACAGTGACTACTACGGACGGGGTCACCTCGGTCAGCTGGAACATAAATTTTGAATCGGTGGGAATAACTCTTCAGGTAACTCCGACAATAAATGAGAACGGCGACATAACCATGACTTTGAATCCGGAAGTAAGCGAGAAAGTCCGCGATTATGAATTGACGCTGGTCAATAATTTGGTGGAGTTGCCTTATTTTATCCCGGTTATTGACCGCAGGACCGCTGCCACCAAAGTTATAATCGGCAACGGCCAGACTTTGATCATCGGCGGGCTGATCAAGAATAAAATAATCAAAGGGGAAACCAAGGTCCCCTTTTTAGGGGATATGCCGGTGATGGGCCATTTTTTCAAGAGCCAGAAGGAAACCAAGGAAAAAACAGAATTGCTGATCTTTGTTTCTCCCACAGTGATCAATTCCCGGGAAATGGTGCGCATGGCTAAGCAGGAGCGCTTTGGCCCGGGAGCCAAGTTTATCCAGGACAATGAGCGCCAGGACAAAATGATGCTGGCCCTGGAAAACAAAGAGAACCTCGACCGGCTTAAACGGACCTCTGATCTGGAAGCATTGATCAAAAAGCAGGAGATCCTCTCCGAGCAGACTAAAAAGCTGGAACAGGCGGTATTGGCCGAAGAGAACAACGTCAAGAAGCTGGAGCAGGATAAAGAGGTTTTATTGGCCAAGAAAAAAAATATAGGCAGGAAATAAAATGAACATAAGAAGGATCTTAATAGTTTTAAGTTCGGTTTTAATTTTTTCGAACCCCGGTTTTGCCCAGCCGGTTTTACCCGGTCAAACTAATTCGGAATTTGAAGCGCTTATTCAAACCGCCAGGGACAATATCAATAAGCAGGAAGCTGTTGTCAGGTCTTTGCGCAAGCGTTATGAAAACATCCTGAAGCGCAAAAAGCAGTTGCAGGAGTTCATTGATCAGACCAATCAACAGATCAAAGAGGCCGAACTTCAAAAAAGCAGGCCTTTAGTTAAAACTGCCAAGCCAATGACCGGCTCTTTAAAACCTGAAATTTCCCGGGTTTCAGAAAAAGCTTCGGAAAAAAAGCGGCTCTTAGGGGAAGAAAAAGAGCGCCGGGCGCAGGAACAAAAGACAAAAAAACGCAATGCTGTTCTAGAGCAAGTTTTAAGGGATCGGGAAAAGGCGATGGCCGGAGCTTTGAAGGCCCGTGAAGAAAAGGCAAAAAAGGAATTTGGAGATCTGCAAAGCCGGCAACTGGCTGAGCAAAAATCGCGATCTTTGCAGCGCCGGATATCAGCAAAGGAAACAGAGCTGGCAATAAAAGAAAAAAATAAAAAAGAGCTCCAGGCTCAGGAAAGCGCCCGCAAGGCTCAGGAAAGCGCCCGCCAGGCCCAGGAAGAAAAAGATCGCCTTAAAGCGCAGATCAAAAAGCAGGAGCTGGAGATCAGGCGCAATAGCGCGATGATCAAGCAGGAAGCTCTGGCCAAGAAAAAAGAGCAGGAAAAAGAAGCTTTAAGCAGAAAGATCGAAAAGCAAAAATTACTGGCCGAGAAAGAGAAACAGCGGATTTTAAGCGAGAACGAATGCCAGAAGTTATTATTGCTGGAAGCTGAAAAGAAGGCCAAGCATGAAAAGTATGTCTCCCAGCTGGAAAAGCTTTTGAACCGGCAGAACTGCCTCATGGCGGAGACCCGCCAGCTGGAAATGCAGATCCAGCGGGAAGAAGAAAACCTGAAAGTCCTGGAAAAAACCAGGCAGGACCTGATCGATAAACTTTTGAAGAATCCTTGAGCAAACTCATGAAAAGGTTTTTAACGTTAATTTTAGTTGCTTTTTGCTTTGCGGTTTTAGGCGCAAGCCAGGGGTATGGCGGCTGTCCGCAGGACAAAGACGAAGACCAGCTGATCCTTGATCTTGAAAAGAACATCGCTGAACAGGAAAAACTGCTTGGGGTCCTCCGGGCGAGATACGCCAAGCTTCTTAGCCGGAAAAAACAGCTTTTGGAGTGGATCGAACAGGAAAAAGAAAAGCTCCGGCAACAAGGGGCAAGCCTGAGCCGGCAAAAAGTCCCGGTCAAGCTTCCGCCGGCAAAGATATCTTCCGAGCGCAAAGCCGGGCCGGAAATAAGAGCTGTCCAGAGTCAGCCTGATTTAGCCGGGGATAAAAGCAGAAAACTGCAGGAAAGCCAGGATATAAAGCGCCTGGATTTCTTGATCAAGAGG
>JBFZAG010000051.1:0-14554 GCA_041309145.1 Candidatus Omnitrophota bacterium
AAATATTATAACTATGTCTTTAGATAAGCTGGCGGCCTCATCATTAAAACGCTTGATCTGCAAATCGCAAATAGGAGTATCCAGCGACGGCACAGAGGCAATAAGCTTGACCTTCCCCCTGAAATCAACCAGGCTCTTTTCCGTAAGGTCATGAGCAAGCGCATTAAAGCTGGGAGCCTTATCTTGAACCCTGACTTCATTTCCCACTAAGGTTAACGGATTACCTTTGAGCGTAACAACATCGTTTCTTTCCATAAAAACATCCTTTTGCATTACCCCATGGCACAAGTTCCTCCGCCAAGTTTTGTTTTATATAATTTTTTGTTGTAAGGTAATTTCATCAATAACATCCCCATAAGACAGTTATCGGTTGCGCCGGCAAAAATGAGCCCGCAGCTTACAAATAACGCTATAAAAATATACGCCCAGTGCATAAACCACGACAATACTATCCCCAATAACACTAAACTGCCCGCAATCAACCTGACCTGACGTTCTAGTGAAACTCCTCCTACGCCTTTGATGGCGGGAAGGCCTTCTTTTTGCCAGCGGGTCATACCCCCCTGCATAACCTTAACGCCGTGTATTCCTGACTGTATAAGCATATCCGCAGCCATGGGGGAACGGTTTCCGGTGCGGCATAAGACAATATAGGATTGACCGGACTTGCTTAAGTCAATAACCTTGGCAGGAAGCATATCTATAGGGACATTGATGGAATCTTTAATGTGCACTTGACTGAATTCTAAAAAAGAACGCACGTCTAATAATTTAATTTGCTGATTCTTTTGCGCCAGAGATAAGGAGTCTTTAGGAGAGACCATCTCTAAGGCCGCGGCCTCGCCTTGCTGGTTTACGCGGATGATATTATCAATATTAAAAGGCTTGGGGATAGTTTTGGAGCGCATGTTTTTGACAAATGTTTCTTTATCGGATTCTTTCAAGAAAGGATTTTCTTTTTTCTCTTTCGCCAATAATGACGAACGTTTTTCATTGTAGTCATGGCCGGGAAAGATCGCGGTGTTGTCGGGGAGGGCTTTTATTTTTTGCAAGGCATCAAACATTGATTCGGGAGAGCCGTTCTGGAAATCAATACGCCCCACGCTGCCGATCAGAAGTACATCCCCGGTGAATAATTTATTCTCCGCGTACAAACTAACCGCATCATCCGTATGCCCTGGAGTGTACATTACGCGCAGGCTTGCTGAACCGAGGCTTATCTGTTCGTTATCTTTTAAACGCCTGTCTGCCACCCGGGAAACTGCTTTCTCATGCATTAATACGGGAGCGCCATACTTTTTCTTCAAAAGCGCCGCCAAGGAAAAATGGTCGGCATGCGTATGCGTATCGGTTATAAATTTAAGGCTCAGACTCTTCTTGGCAAGATAACCGGCGTATTCTTCCAACAGGCTGATATGGGGGTCTATGATCAAAGCTTCCGCGCCAGAAGTCAAAATATACGAATAGCAGCTTCCGGCTGCGAACTGTTTAAATTCCAAATGTGCCATGTTTCCCTCCAGGATAAAATTTTGGGGCAAAAAGATTGCGTAAAGATAAATAGTCCGATTTAATCCGGTTCATCAGCGAGTCCCGGTTCTATCGTATTACGTAAATCCTGCCAGAATTTCTTTCTTTTCTCCGTATCCTGCGGCGATAATATAGTTACCTCTTATCTGCCGCTATAAAGCTCCTGAGATGCTTTTATTAAAAACTCCATATCCGGGCCTTCCCCCTTACCGACTTTTATGAAAAATGACGCTATGCTCAGGTTGGCTCGCAACCTGAACAGATCTATGAGCCGCCCCGACACTTCGCCCTTATCGCCTGCAAGCTTGCGGTACGCCTTTACGAAATCCTCAACCGGATAATTTTTTGTTACGTGCGCAGCGGCGCTGTACTGGGACAGGAACTGCGAAATAAAATATCCAATGTCGAATTCCGGCGGCATATACATAGCGTTGTCAAAATCGATTACAGACACGTATAGGGTCCCGATATCACGCGCCCTGTCCTGCCCGATTATTATGTTCCCGGGATGGTAATCTCCGTGGCATAACACGAACCTTTGCGCAGTATCTGCGTGAAATATTTTTTCCTCTTCTTTTTGCACCAGATCGATAAACTTCTCCGCTTGCTGCTGATAAGGGTTGGCGGTGCTCTTGAATGATTTCAGATATGAATTAAACCTGCGTTCTTCACGTTTAAAAGTATCTTCGCGCCCCGCATCGCTGAGTGTAAGGCCGTGAAGTTTGGCCAGCCATTCCGCGGACATGTTAAAATACACAGACCCTATCGCCGGATCCACATACGACAGAGTATCAAAAAGAATGTTTCCCCTTTGCCCTTCCTCAATGATCAGCCGTTCATTTTCCTGTATGTCTAAAGTCCCGGGCACGCGGTACTTGCCCGAATTAAAACCCCGGGCATAAAGCGCTTCTCTTATATCGAGGGATTTCCTGGCCGCCCGCCACTTTTCTCCGTCAGAGAACTGTTTTGTTATTAGCCTGTTGCGGACTTCGTCGCCGCCCTTTGTTCCCATCGTGATCTCGGTAACGACCAGATTACTGCCGGACCTGGGGATCTCCTTGACAAAAGGGATGCATCTGCCTTTTTTCAGCTCTTCTGCGAACTCTTCGATGCTATTGACCGGGTGTAAAACCTGCGTAGAAAAAAGCCCCGCGTTTTTCTCCTCATGAGCATCGGTCCCGGCTACAGCATTGAATTTATACTTATGCCATAGCTGAAGAGCCCGGTAATTCTCTTTTGGCGTGTGATTTATGTTGAATATCTCAACAGCGTCCAGCATCGGATTCAATAATTCATCTCTGGACGGGACTGACCCGCCCCTGAACGGATGCGCCCATACAAGAGCCGCGCCGGGAAATGATTTCCTGAGCGCTGTAAGATCGGTCGCATCAGGTATGGTCCTGCCCGCGCCGTACACAAGCACATGCCCTATATCGGTCTTAACCTCCTGGCCTGAAAGGATAACAAATGAATTTTCGACTTCGCTTTCCCTTCTGAGACCGGCAAGTTCCTCAAGCGTCCACAGATAATGGTGCTCAGTTATAATAACTCCCTGCACCCCTTTTTTACGGGCTCTTTTTATCAGATCCACGGGATCGGCTTTACTGCATTGCGAGTGTTTTCTGGAATGCACATGTATCTCTAATAACATTATGCGCGTCCTTTTTTAAAATGCCTCCTGAAAATCTCTTCTGCTTACTTTTCGCCTGCTAACGGCAAAACGGGAAATCCCGGGATATTCGTTTGTTGCAAATAAATTAAATTACTTATTTTTCTCCTCCATAGTCGGTCTATAGCACATCCATCCGACATCCAAAACTTTTAAGATAAACTTTGTGCGGCATAGTTACAGACCTTGTGTATCTCTCAATATGGATAAGGTGCCTTGCAGCAGCTTAAGGTCATTTTCATTCGCAAGGACAAGCAAAACATCCCCGCCTTCTATAACCGTTGATCCCGACGGGATAATGAATTTATCGTTTCTGGAAACAAGCATAATAAGGCATTTTTCCGGAACGTTCAATTCACGGATCATTTTGCCAATAGCCGCCGAGCTGTATGGAACTATGATATCCATCAGTTCGGCATCAATACCCTTAACTTTTTCAAATTCTATCGGATAAGCCTTTCTGTCAGTAAGAGGCACATCCAGCTTCAACATCTTTGAAACAAGAGGAATTGATGTGCCTTGAATGAAAACTGAGGCAATAACAACAAAAAACACTATATTGAAAATCGTATCCGCTTGAGAGATCCCTGCCATGAAAGGAAATGTAGCCAGGATAATCGGCACGGATCCCCTAAGCCCCACCCAGGAAAGCATCGTCTTTTTCCGCAAACTCATATTAAACGGCAACAAACATAAGAATACGCTGACAGGACGGGCAACCACCATAAGAAGGACAGTGAGCAATAATCCGGCCCCAATTAAAGGAACCAAATGAGAAGGAAAAACAAGAAGCCCCAGTGTCACGAACATGGTTATTTGACTGATCCATGCCAAACCGTCATGGAATCTCATAATTGTTTTTTTATTTTGGAATTCCGCCTGCCCCAGCCCCAAACCCGCAAGATACACGGCAAGGATCCCATTGCCTTTTAGGAAAATGGCAATTACATAGGTAAACAAAACCAGTGAAATTGTTATTACAGGATAAAGGCCTTCATAGTCCAATTTCAGATGTTTAACAAGGAATACAATAACTCTCGCCATTACGCAGCCGACAAGCGCTCCCATCCCCATATCCAAAACGAACCGTGGGATCAAAGAAACAATGCCCATACCTTTTACCGTCAAAAGACTTATAAAGCCCAAGGTAAGAAAAATGGCCACCGGGTCATTACTGCCGGATTCAAACTCCAGTAATTGCTTCAAAGGCTTTTTGAGGCTTATCCGTTTTGAACGTAAAATAGCGAATACTGCGGCGGCGTCGGTAGATGATACGATAGAACCCAGGAGCATCCCTTCCAAAATAGAAAATTTAAGGATATAGACAGCGAAAAAACCCGTGATAATGGCTGTAAGCAATACTCCCAATGTCGAAAGGATAACCCCCGGCAAAACAATCGGCTTGGTATCTTTCCAGTTAGTATCAAAACCTCCGGAAAAAATAATGAAAATAAGGGCAACAACACCGATAGACTTCGCAAGCTGAGCATTATCAAAATAAATCCCCCCTATGCCCTCAGACCCGGCAAGCATCCCGATCGCTAAAAATAGCAATAAGACAGGCACAGCGAATCTATCTGAGAGCTTGCTCGAAACAACACTCACAAACAGTAAAACCGCAATCCATAATAAAATAGTTTCAAATGCCATATGTGGACCTGTTGCGTTTCTTCAGTGAACTTTAGCCTGCGCTATCCTCTCCGTAATCCGTCTATAAGGTGTCCATCTGACAGCCCAGAGTTTGGATAAGTACTTTTTTCATGGTTTAATTACCTGATTTATATTTTTTAATTTGTTTTTTTGCCGTATTTATAAATTTTCCGAATTCACGGTCTTTTTCTCTTTTCTCAAGGCTCGTCATGGTATTATAATCATTCTCCCTGAAAAGCTTTAAGTAATTTTTGTATTTATCATTATTAAGAGCCCCGTTCTTTGCCGCATCCAAAACAGCGCAGCCCGGTTCATGCTGATGAGTGCAGTCTAAATATCTGCACTTCTTTGACAAATCATAGATATCAGAGAAGACATCGTTCATTCCTGCGTTGGAATCCAATAATCCTATTTCGCGCAATCCCGGGTTATCTATTAACAGCCCTCCATATTCAAGAACAAATAATTCCCTATGAGTAGTGACATGTCTGCCTCTATTTGATCGATAGTTAATTTCCCCGGTCTTGATTAAATCTTGGCCCAGAAGCGCGTTTATAATCGAGGATTTTCCCACGCCGGAAGAACCGACGAAACAATAGGTAAGTCCTTTCTTGATATCTTTTTTAAGATCGGCGATGCCGATACCAGCGACAATGCTCGTTGTATAAACATGCGCATCCTTAAATCTGTCATTTATTTCTGATAATCTTGTCTCTAAATCGATACTGGATATCAAATCCGTTTTGTTTAAAACTATCACGGGTTTTATATTCCCGGCTTCTGCCAACGCAAAGCACCTTTCAAATCTATTTAAATTGTAATCTCTATCAAGCGCCTGGACAACAAAAGCTATATCAATGTTTGAAGCTATTATCTGAGCATCCGATCCATCCACTGATTTTCTTTTCAGCACCGTCTTTCTTGGCAATATTCCGTGAATACGGGCCTGCTTCTTCGCAAGGGCTTTTATCAAAACCCAATCTCCGACTGCCGGATAATCCTCCCTGGATGAAGCCTGATGCATCATTCTACCGGTAATTTTTGCCGAAAATACAGAAACCTCATTTCTGACGAAATATAATTCCTTATGCTCCGCAATGATTCGAGCCGGAGTCAGATCGCTATTAATAACAGATCTGCGGTTTTGCTCAAAAAAATCACTGTAGCCTAAATCATCAAGTTTAATATTGCTGATATTTTCGCCCATTTTTTAAATAAGGTATGTCTCTCTCAAGAACGGGACAACCGTAGCGCAGTACTGCGTCCATCTGGCGACCGAACGACCTCAGGAAAACTATTTTTTGATTTATCCATCACTTTCACAATTAGTTGCGCTTAGCGTATAATTCCACCGAATATGATCGGCATAGCGCTACATATCAGCTTTTATGCCTATACTTAATCACCCTTGCTTTTTCTAACGTGATAAGCCCCTCCTGAACTACTTCATCCAGGAACGGCAGCAAAGTATTGAGTTTTTCTTCCGAGTCAACTATCTCAACGACTACCGGCAAATCTTCTGACAAACGAAGTAATTTTGCGGTGTGCATGCGGCTATCTGCACCAAAACCCATTATACCCCGCAAAACCGTTGCTCCCGCAAGATTCAGTTCTCTCGCTTTCAACACAATCTGTTCATAAAGAGCTTTGCCTTTATACTGGTCACTCTCTCCGATAAAGACCCTCAACAACATTCCTTCTTCCGGAATATGCATTGCTGCCTCCATTATTTATAGAGATTAATTACCAGCTTCGATAACCCATACCCGAGGAACACAAAACCTATACCCAATACGTTTGATAGAATAATATTAACCAATGCAATGCTGTGTTCCCCGTCCCTTATAAGGTTAAAATTCTCCAATGCAAAGGTTGAAAAAGTCGTGAATCCTCCAAGTATGCCTATAAAAATAAACATTCGCACATTTGAAGAAACAGCTACCATCTCGAACATTCCCCAAAGGAATCCGATAACCAACGAACCCAATAGGTTTACCACAATGGTACTAACCGGGAACACACCTCCGGAAAACTTATAATCAATCCCAGAGAAGACGTATCTAACAACCGCCCCGATAGCGCCGCCCAAACCGATTAATAATAGTTTCGACATGCCGTCTCCTTAATTGCGCTTACAAAAAGTTTTATTTATATATTTCCCTTAAGAACTGAACAGCCGTAGCGTAGTCTATTAGGCCCATTTTACAAAATCAAGATAAACCGCTATCAGTATGGCAAGCGCCGAAGAGACGAATATTAAAAGATAATTTATCCTGTCTTTAATTGAGCTCAATGCGCACAGGATCGAGCTTATTAATTCGCGGTCCTCTTTCGCTATAGTTCCGCCCTGCGCGACTTTTTCCCCGAGGCTGCTTTCAATAATAAGCCGGTAGCGCGCCTGCTCGACTTTGTATTTATAGACAAAGAAAATGAAGAAGCCGAAAACCCCCACGTACCTGGCAATCTCTCCGTAAACCGGATCCATGTGGGCCAAAACCGTGACTATGCGCACCGCGACCGTGGATATCATCCCGATAATGAAAAATATCCGGGATACGCGGCTCTCCTGACACCTTTTCAATTCCTAACAATTAACACACGTTCTACTCGTCATGATCGCTGTCCTTCAATCCGGGCTCTACGGTCTTGCGAAAATTTTCCCAGAATTTCATTCTTTTCTCTGAATCTTGCGGCGATAATGCCGGAAATTCCAGGAACGGGACTTTGATATTGTCTTTTGCCAGCTCTTCCGATAATATCTCGGCCATAATCCCCATCAGGGCAGGCTCATCCGGGGAAGGATTATCCACCGGATTAGGGGATTCTGTCTGGTATTTATTGACTTTGTGCTTGCCCCAGTGTATGCCGCAGGTAGGGCTGTTCTCCAGCCCCAGAAAACAGGTTAAACGGTAATTATTCTTCATGAATTCTTTGACCATCAATAAAGGGGTTTTAAGAAGTTCCTTGCAATGATCACGGAAGAAAATACTGTCATACTGCTGCCTGCCCTGAGGATTACGCATCAGGCCCAGCGCGGTCGTCTCCGGACAAAGATACTGGATGATCCCCACTTTTTTATCCATAAGGTAATCCACTATCTCCTTAGACAAGGGGAAATTCTGCCCCAGTATGTGCACCCGGCAATAGGGATTCACTAAACACTGAGCTATGAGAATTATCTTTTTATCTTTTTTGCTCATGGCAAACTCTCCTTTTATAGCTTTCTACTATCGTATGCCCAATGAAGTATGGCCTGGCGCTGTTTCGGACGGCAAACCAGAGCTCCGCTGCCGCAGTTCTTCTTGATCTGGGCTATATGCCGCTGGATAGCCTTCCATCTTTTAATCTGACGCTCATCCTCTCCGGGCAGGCGCCTGCCCATATAATACCGGCAGTACCACTGAAACCATCCGCGGGGGTCATCTTTGTATATCCAACCTTTTTTTCTCCACACAGAAAGCGGCTGGCTGGCGTTAACGCCGAAATAATTCAGTTTAGGATCATGCCTATCCGAGCATAGCTTTGCACGCGCATACCAGGACGCGGGAAATTCCTTCCGGCAATCGGTCATGTATTTCCCGCCGAACACGCCAAGCGCAAGCATCTGCTTCGGGGTTAATTCAGGCAAAAACTCAGGATCGAAATTCTTTCCGGCCGGTTCAATGAGCTCATAGCGGAAATCTTTCTGCATCAGGTCATTGACAACGATTGTCTTGCGGTTCCTCATCATTTTGCGCCGACCAGGGGCAGGGTTTTGTGCAGACGAAAATAAACCAGGAATTTATCCCCGCAGTAATGAGTGCACGGACAATATGCCTTGTGGCGCCGCATCATGGGTATCAAGGGGCTGTTTTTCTCTTCTTGGGTCTTTTTTATGTATAGTCTCATCCCCTTATATCCCGGTCCTGATTCCTGAAAAATATAGACCGCGTAAGGGTTCTTTTTAAGGTTGGCGTGGCTGAGCTTATCGGCCATTATAAAAGCCAGGGTTTTGGGGGTAATAAAGTGCGGCCGGGAATAGATTGCCGCATCCACCATGCCTTTTTTATCCGCAGTAGCAAGCACCCCGACCCCTTTTTGGGTATCAAAATAATCCTTCATCCGCATAGCGCCTCCTTTGTTGAGATATTTTATTATATATCCCGGGAATCAAAATCCCAAGAAAAAATAAATGCCGGGCGTATTACCCGGCATCATAAACATTTCTAAAAGTTTTCTATCACGCCACTTTTTTCAGCACAAAAAGCGCGTATACCGCGGATAAGCCTACCAGGCTGTAGACAATGCGCGAGATCGCTGACATCGAACCGAAGATCGCCGCGACCAAATCAAAATTAAAGAACCCCACCAGCCCCCAATTCAAGCCTCCTACGATAAGCAAGATCATCGCTATCCAATCCACAGGATTCAGCTTTGCCATTCACTCCTCCTTATTCCTTACAGGTACAATCGTCTGATTTTTTTCCGCAGCCGCTGCAAACACCGTTTTTAATCGACTTTCCGCATTTCTTGCACGGAGAACATCCGCATGTCTGGCACATATTCCTCCTTTTTTATACATTTATCTTAACAGCAGTAAAATATTTGCCAATAGGCTAATCCCTCTTTTTTTTGACTTTATTCCACCACGGCTAAAAGCCTTGGTTTTAATCTACTATTTCCCGTGCCCCCCGATCACTCCGATGAAGTGGTCGGCGCAGGTTTTTAGTTTGTGCTCCCCTACTCCGAAGATCTCGGAGAAGGCGGTTTTGGTGGTGGATTTGTTGGTGGCTTTGTGACGGAGAAATTCGAAAAAGTTTGGCTAAGTTTGTTCTGATTTTCCCGGAAGCTCCGGCTCTATAGTTTTAAGCAGGTCATCCCGAAATTTATTTACTTTTCCTGAATCTTGCGGCGATAATTATTCTTGTCAGAATATCCATTGCCTTTAAAAACTGTGTTTTATGACAGCTCGCGGGCCGCGAAGCTGGAGTTCTGTTTTTAGTTTAATACTAAAAACGCCAGATTAAGCACAAGCGCGAAACCTACCCAAATGATATACGGGATCAATAAATAACCGGCCGGTTTCGAAAGACGGAAAAAAACTTGCATTGTCCTGAGTATTGATAACCATAAGATGACAATGACGACCAAACCTCCGATTATAGACCTGCCGCCGAAGAAAACTATCGACCAGAAAGTGTTCAGACCCAGCTGGATCAGGAACATCCCCAGAGCAGCTTTCACTCCGTTGCTATATAAACCTTTACGCCAGACAAGAAATGCTGCAATCCCCATCAGAATATAGAGCAAAGTCCAGACAGGCCCAAATATCCAATTCGGCGGGTTAAAGGGCGGTTTTCTTAAATACAGATACCACTCAGAAATTGATTGTCTGGTGAACAGCGCCCCGGCTATTCCCGCGCACTGACAAATTAATATACTTATGACCAGCTTCAACATTATGCACCCCTTTTCACCCTCAGTGCTCAGCACACTCAGCCAAACAATTATTTTTCCGCGACAACCAGCATCTCAAAATCATCTGTCGTCAGTTTATCCTTCCTGGAAAATGCGCCGAGCTTTGCCCCGAAAATATCGATTTTCTTATATCCCAGCGATTTCAAAAGCCAGGTTATTTCGCTCGGCAGATAATAACGCTCATTGCATTTTAATTCTTTTTTATTCCCTGCATCATCCTCGAAGGCTACTGTGTTGTGGTCCCGGAACGTCATCAGATCGAAAGAACAATCTTTACACGCTGAATTGCCTTCTTTGGCCGCGGCTTCATAAAATTCTTTAACGGAATGAAACAGCGGGAATAATCCGTTTAAAGCAGTAAATATAAGCTTGCCCTTAACTTTTAACGCCTTTGTCGCGTTTTTAAGTATTTCGAAATTCATCTCATCCGTTTCCATCAAAGAAAAACCGCCTTCACAGAGCATGATCGCGGCGTCGAATTCGCCAACAAAGGGAAGATTCCTGGCGTCATGTTTTTGAAAATCGATTTTTAAATCGGATTGTTTTGCTTTTTCTTTTGCATAATTAAGCTGAGATTCGGATAAATCGATCCCCGTAACTTGATAACCTCTTCTAGTAAGCTCGATCGAATGCCTGCCGGTTCCACATCCGACATCAATGACCTTTAGCGATTTACTGGCCAACTCCTGTTCGATAAAATCGCATTCCCCAAGTGTCCCTTGAACGTAACATTCTTTATCGTATTTCTGCGCATAATTCTCAAATAATGATTCGTACCATTGTTTCATCTTATTTTATCCTCCGAGTCGACGAAGCGGGAAAAATCTCTGTTGATTTCCTCAAGCGGCTGGCCGAACTCTTGCCCTAATGCGTTTCGCCAACTTGCCGGCGGTCTTAGCAATAAAACCGGCCGCGTATTTTCCGATCACGAATATCAGCACGGCATACGCCAAACCCAGCCCGAACTGGATCAGAAAATTGACAGCTTTATCCAGTGAATTATGCCTTCCGAAAAGCCAAATATTAAAATGGGGGGCTTTTTAGATCCCCAAAAGGAAGCCCCCCACTTTTAAAAATTTTTTCCAGTCCTGCCTGATTCGCAAACGAAAATTATCTACTTTGCCGGAGCTTGTTTCTTTTTTAAAGTGTTGACCCCTTTCACCACCAGAAAAATCGACAAGGCGACTATTATAAAATCGATCGTGGTGTTGATAAACAGCCCGTAATTAAGGGTGACCGCCGGGACTTCCGGGGAAGGCGCTGCTTTAAGGACTACTTTCAGATTTTTGAAATCAACACCGCCCAACAACAATCCTATAGGCGGCATGATCACATCGGTGACCAAAGAAGTGATTATTTTACCAAAAGCGGCTCCGATAATGATACCTACGGCCATATCTACGGCATTACCTTTTACGGCAAAATCTTTGAATTCCTGGACGATTGACATACCTTGCTCCTTCCGTTATTACGGGATACCGCTATCCCGCAGAAATTATATTTTACCACTAAAACCGCTTTGTCAACACAAAATATCTCTCGTGCCCTGCCTCTTCAGGAAATTTCCCCTTGCACTTCACGGCTGGCCCTATCGGTATAATTTGCGAGCTATCTTTTGTTTGATCTCTCCAGATAATAGGCGCTGAAACTCGCAGCGGCGCAAATAGCTAAAACAATAAACCAAACATTTATCAGACTTATCCTGCCCGCTAAAACCTTATAAATACCGTTAAGGCCGAATAATACAAAGATAACCGCGCTGCCCCACTTGATCTTTTTCTCCGGGATATGTTTGCGCAAAACTATCCCGAAAACAATGCCTATAGCATCCGCGGCCACCATGCCCAGAGTAGTGCCCATAAGCACGCTGAACATATTTTGATACTTGACCGCCAGGCTGACGGTAGCCAGCTGGGTCTTGTCTCCCATTTCCGCCAGAAAAAAAGCGGTCCCTACGGTCAGAACAGGGCCGAACCGGCTTTCTTTACAACTTTCTTCTTCCAGCTTATCGCCCCGGATAGTCCATAACCCGAAAATAATAAAAGAAAGAGCTGCGGCAAATGAGATGATATCCATCGGAACAAATGTGGTGAGAAAATGTCCGGCCGCTACCGCCAGCGCGTGGTTCAAGATGGTCGCCAAAAATACCGCCAGCAGGACTTTCTGCCAGCTGTATTTTGCGGCAAAAGCCATAGCCAGAAGCTGGGTTTTATCTCCCATTTCAGCCAGAACCACGAACAAAAAAGAAGCTGCTAACGCGGCCATGCCGATCTTTTTCCCCTTAAAAACCGTTAAACCTCGGAGCGCCTCCAAGGTTTAATGATTTATTTTCTTAAAATTCACTGGTCTATCTGCAATTAACCGCCCGGTTCCAGCCAGAGGATTACCGTTTGATCATGTTATTCTTGATAAAAGCGATCAACTGTCCCACGGTGACCGGCTTGGCTATAAAAGGATGTCCGGCTATTCTGTCGCCTTTAGGATTGACCTCGTATTCTCTGACCAGGGCGGTCAAAAAACCTACAGGAATATCTTTAAGCTGTTTATCTTCCTGAAGCAGATGGGCCACCTCTCCGCCGTCCATGTCCGGCATAACTACGTCCAATAAAATAAAGTCCGGCTTGAATTCCCGGGCTGCCGGGACCGCCCGCGCGCCCTTAGTTTCTATCCACACTTCATATTCTCCGGTATCCTCCAGGTTCATCTTGACCAGCTTCCCGAAACTTTCCTCATCATCGACGATCAGAATCTTCTTTTTTACCTGCATCTTTATCCTCCTTTAGGCGCGATTTTGAACCACAAAGTGGCCCTGACGCCGGATCCTTCCTGTTTATTGACGATCTTTATTTTTCCCCGGTGCATTTCGATTATGCTCTTCACCACCGACAGCCCCAGCCCGGTCCCGCCGATACTGCGCTTAGTGGTAAAGAACGGGTCAAACACCTTGTTCAGCAGGTTCTCAGGGATACCGCTCCCGGTGTCTTCGATCTCGATCTTGATGATCTCTTCTCCGGGATAAAAAATATCTTCCTTGCGCTTGCCGACGCTTTCTTCGTTTTCCCCGGCTCCGGCCAGGGAAACGGAAATTTTGAGCTTGCCTCCGTTGGCCATAGCCTGGACCGCGTTTTCAAAAAGATTCAAGAAGACCTGTTCGATCTTGTTTTTGTCCACTGTAACCGGCGGCAGGCCGTTCTGGAACTCCTTGACCAGCTCAATATGGTTCTTATCAAAAGAGTGTTTGATAAGCAAAAGACATTTCTCCACTATCGGGACAAGGTCCTGAGGGATCTTTTCCAGCTGGGAAACCCCGGAAAAATCCAGCAGCCCTTTAACGATGTTATCGGCCCGGCTGACCGCCTCGACCATGTACTTAAGGCTGGCGCAAAGGTCTTCCTGTTCTTTGGGGATCTTGCGGGACAGATACTCTATACCCTGCAATATTATCGCCAGGGGGTTTTTCACTTCATGGGCGATACCGCTGGAGAGCCGGCCCACGATCTCCATCTTTTCCGCCTGGATCAGCTGGGCCTGGGTCGCTTTTAATTGCGTGAACGCGGAGTTCAAAGAATCTTCCGCCTGGTTGCGCTTGTCAATCTCCGACTTTAGCTGCTTATTGATCTCGATCAGCTCAACTGTCCGTTCAGCTACCAGCTCTTCAAGGTTCTCACGGTGGCTGCGCAGTTCCTCCTCCATCTGCTTGCGCTCGATCCCGTACCTGATGGAACGCTTCAAGACCAATCCGTCAACCTGCCCCTTGATCAGATAATCCTGGGCGCCCAGCCCCAGAGATTTAAGCGCCATAGTCTCGTCATCGATCCTGGTCAAGACGATGATCGGGATATGCGGGCAGCGGGCGTTGACCTGGGAGAAAGTATCCAGGCCGGAAACTTCGGGAAGGGTCAGATCAAGCAGGATCACATCAAATGGCCTCTCGGCCAGAGCCAGGAATGACTCATTAAGGTTTACCCTGTGGGTCAGCTCAAACTGGTCAACGCAGGTCCCCTGGCAGAGATCCCGGATCAGCTTGGCGTCAAAAGCGCTGTCTTCCACCAGCAATACTTGGATCTTTTTATTGGCCATGCCGGTTACATATTGGTTATAGCTTCCTGGATAAAAGGCAGGATCCCTTCGATCTCGATTTTAGTCAGCCGGCCCATCTTGGCAAAACGCAGGTTACCTTCCGGGTCCTTGTTTTCTCTGACGATCTGGAGTTTTTTTGCTCCGTTATTATAAGAATAAACACTCACAGTG
>JBFZAG010000052.1:0-10267 GCA_041309145.1 Candidatus Omnitrophota bacterium
CTGCCGCGCCTGCTCCTGCAGCCGTTGCTCCGGCTGTTCCTGCGGTTGTGCCGGCTGTTCCCCCGGCTGCCGCGCCTGCTCCTGCAGCCGTTGCTCCGGCTGTTCCTGCGGTTGTGCCGGCTGTTCCCCCGGCTGCCGCGCCTGCTCCCGCGGCTGTTGCTCCAGTTGCTTTGCCGGCTGTTCACCCGGCTGTTTCGCCCGCGGCTGCTGCGGTTTCTTTGCCTGCCCCCGCCGCCCCGGCCGTTCCGGCGGCTGATTTGCCGGCCGCTCCTGCTGCCCAGCCTAACAATCTTACTGGTACTGCCTCGAATAAATTTTAAGAAAATCGCTTGATTTTTCAAAGAATATATGGTAAGATTCTGTTTTCCTACCCATACTCGAACTCCCTAATAAAAGCAGGAAGTTGAAAGGCGTAGAAGGCTTAATTGATGGAAAACAAAAAATTTACTATTGAGATCAGGGATTTAGTGGACAAGTGGAAAGATAAAGAGGGCAACCTGATCATGATCCTCCACGAGATCCAGAATCATCACGGCTATGTTCCCCGCGAACTGGCGCTGGAACTTTCCGGGATGCTCGACGTGCCTCTGGCCAGGATCTACGAAGTGATCACTTTTTACAATTTTTTCAAGCTCGTCCCCCCGGGAAAACACAAGATCGCGGTCTGCATGGGGACCGCCTGTTATTTAAAAGGCGCCCCGGACATCCTCAAAGAGATCAAGGCCATATTAAGCGTCGAAGAAGGCAAGACCACCAAAGACGGCAATTTTTATCTGGACGTGGTGCGCTGCCTGGGTTGCTGCGGCCTGGCTCCGGTGATGATGATCGATGATAAAGTTTACGGCAAGGTCAAGAAACAGGAAGTGATGGAGATCCTTTCCAAGTATATGAAAGAGGGATAATTTTAGATGAAAAAGATCACCAGGGAAGATTTAGATAAGGCAGCTTCCGGCCTCAAGAAAGAAACCGGTAATTATATCCGCGTTGGCATGAGCACCTGCGGTATTGCCGCCGGGGCTGATGAGGTTTTTGCTGTTTTGATAGAGGAAGCCAAAAAGAGGAACCTCCAGATCGAGATCAAAAAATGCGGTTGCGTGGGGATGTGTTTTGCCGAGCCGCTGGTGGAAGTGGCGGTAGAAGGCCTGCCTCCGGTGATCTACGGCAAAGTGAACAGGGAGATCGCCGTGAAGATCCTGGAAAAACATGTCGCCGGGAAAATTCTGGTCAATGAACATATTTTTGATTTAAAGGTAAAAGAATAAACCATGTACAATAAAACCGTCCTGATCAAGGATACTACGATCGGCTCTGAAGACAAGACTAAGGATTTATACGCTTTGGTTCTGAACGGCCTCAGAGAAGCCAATCTCAGCGATGAGGTCCAGGTTGTCCGGGCCGCGGACATCGGGGTGTATAACCATGGCTGGGTGATCAAGATCCTGCCGGAGGTGATCTATCAGGAAGTAAAGGAAACAGATATTAAAAAGATCATCGATCTTACCCTTAAGCAAGGTAAGGTTCTCGAGGATCTGGTCCTTAAGAAAGAACCTAAGCAGCAACGCATAGTTTTGAGGAACTGCGGCAAGATCGATCCCGAAAGCATGGACGACTATATCTCAAACGGCGGATATCAGGCTTTAAAAAAGGTGATTTTCGAGATGAGCCCGGATAAGGTCCTGGAAGAAATGAAGAAATCCGGGCTGCGGGGAAGAGGCGGCGCGGGATATCCTACCTGGATGAAGTGGAAATTTACCCGGGCGGTACCTTCGGACCAGAAGTTCGTCATCTGCAACGCCGATGAAGGCGATCCCGGAGCTTACATGGACCGCAGCGTCCTGGAAGGCGATCCTCATTCGGTTTTGGAAGGGCTGATGATCAGCGCTTACGCTATCGGCGCGTCCAAGGGGTATTTTTATATCCGCGCGGAATACCCTTTGGCGGTGGAAAGAGTTAAAATGGCTTTGTCCCAGGCATATGATGCCGGCTTATTGGGAAAAAATATTTTAGGAAGCGATTTCAGTTTTGACATAGATATCCGCCTCGGCGCGGGAGCGTTTGTCTGCGGTGAAGAAACCGCGTTAATTGCATCCATCGAGGGCAAACGCGGCACACCGCGCCCCCGCCCTCCCTATCCTTCGGTAAAAGGCCTTTGGGACAAACCTACGGCCATCAATAACGTCGAGACTTTAGCCAATATCGCTGCGATCATCACCAGGGGCGGAGACTGGTTTGCTTCTATCGGCACCGCCAGCTCCAAAGGCACCAAGGTTTTTGCGGTGACCGGGAAGATCAAGAATTCCGGGCTGGTAGAAGTCCCTATGGGCATTACCATCCGGGAGATCGTTTTTGATATCTGCGGCGGGACCAGTTCCGGCAAAGCCCTGAAGGCGGTCCAGACCGGAGGTCCTTCGGGAGGGGTCATACCCGTCGAATTCCTGGATACTCCCGTGGATTATGAGAATCTGCAGAAGCTCGGCTCGATCATGGGCTCGGGCGGAATGATCGTCATGGACGAGGACGATTGCCTGGTGGATATAGCTAAATTTTATTTAGGGTTTTGCGTGGAAGAGTCTTGCGGAAAATGCGCGCCTTGCCGGATCGGCGGTTATCAGATGCTCAAGATCCTGGATAAGATCTCGCAAGGCAAAGGAAAGCTGGAAGACCTGGCCCAATTAAAACGGATCTCTCTGGCCATGCAAAAAGCATCGCTGTGCGGCCTGGGCCAGACCGCTTCTAATCCGGTGATCTCGACCACCCGCTATTTCGAATACGAATATAAAGAGCATATATTGGAAAAGAAGTGCCGTTCAGGAAAATGCAGCCACCTGGCCAATTACACCATCATCCAGGAAAAATGCAAGAAGTGCGGAATGTGCCAGAAAAACTGCCCGGCCGGAGCTATACCCGGCAGCCGGGAAGAAGGGTATCTGGTCAAACAGGAAAAATGCGTGAAATGCGGCCAGTGTTTCGAGGTCTGCAAGTTCAAAGCGATAAAGAAAGAATAACTATGGTATCCAAAGTGGTCAAAGCCAAGATCAACGGAATTTTATTAAGGGTCCCCGCGGGAACGACGATCCTGGAGGCGGCCAAAAACGTGCAGATCAAGATCCCGACCCTCTGCAAGCATCCCGACCTTCCGCCTTCAGCTTCCTGCGGTATTTGTATTGTCCGGGTCAAAGGCTCGAACAAAATGTTGCGCGCCTGCTGTACCCCTTTAGAAGAGGGCATGGATATCATCACCCATGACCCGGAGATCGTCGAGATCCGCCGGACCGTGATCGAACTGATCTTATCCAACCATCCCAACGACTGCTTGAAATGCGCCAGGAACAATGACTGCGAACTGCAGAAGCTTACCGCGGATTTCGGGATCAAAGAAGAATCCTTCCCGCAGTTCCTCAGGGACCTTCCGGTGGATACTTCGACTAAGGCAGTAGATCTTGACCCCAAGAAATGTATTCTTTGCGGCAGGTGCGTGCACGTTTGTCAGAACGCTCAGGATGTCTGGGCTCTTTCTTTTCTGGAGAGAGGCATCCAGACCAGGATCTCGCCCGCGGGAGAGATCCAGCTGGCGGATTCGCCGTGCGTGCGCTGCGGCCAGTGTGCGGCCCATTGTCCTACCGGAGCTATTGTCGAGCAGGACCATACCGCTAAAGCCTGGGAGGCTTTGCAGAATCCCGATAAGTACTGCGTGGTCCAGATCGCTCCGGCGGTAAGGGCTTCTATCGGAGAGGCTTTCGGTTACACCGGAAAGAATTTCACCAAAAAACTTTACGCTCTTTTGCGGCGGCTGGGGTTTAAAGCGGTATTTGACACTTCTTTCGCCGCTGATGTCACGATCATGGAAGAAGCCAGCGAATTCGAGGAAAGGCTTTTAAAAGGCTCCCGGCCTTTGCCGCTTATCACTTCCTGCTGTCCTTCGTGGGTGGATTTTATGGAAAAATTCCATCCGGATATGATCGAGCATTTTTCTTCCTGCAAATCTCCGCATGAGATCCTGGGAGTGTTGTCCAAGACCTATTACGCGGATAAAAACAAGATCGAGCCAAAAAATATCGTGATGGTTTCGATCATGCCCTGCACTTCCAAAAAATACGAGATCACCCGCAGCAATGAAATGTACGCCTCGGGCAATCAGGATATAGATGTTGTTCTTTCCACCCGGGAACTGGTCAGGATGATCAAGCAGGCCGGTATTGATTTTGAGAGCCTCCCGGAAGAAGAATCTGATTCGATCCTGGGAGAATACGCGGGAGCCGGGGTTATCTTCGGCTCGACCGGCGGGGTCATGGAAGCGGCTTTACGCACCGCTAATTACTTTATCACCGGCAAAGACCTGAAGAACGTTGATTTTGAGAATGTCCGCGGTTTAAAAGGGGTCAAGGAAACTGAAGTGGAAGTCGGCGGGGCCAAGATCAGGCTGGCCATAGCTCACGGGTTAAGCAATGTGGAATACGTGATCAATAAGATCCGCCAGGCTAAAAAAGAAGGCAAGGAGCTGCCTTATCACTTTGTAGAAGTCATGGCCTGCCCCGGCGGGTGCGTCGGAGGCGGGGGCCAGCCTTACATGGTCACCGACGAACTGCGCTCCTTGCGGGCCCAGGCTTTGTATCAGGACGATAAAGACAAGGAGATCCGGTTCTCCCACCAGAACCCCTACATCAAGCGTTTGTACGAGGAATTCTTAGAGAAGCCGCTGAGCGAAAAAGCCCACCATCTTCTGCACACCACCTACAAGCCGCGCCCCACTTACCGCAAGTAATTTCACTGTAGATCTGCAGGCCGAGGCAATTCCGCGCCTCGGCTTTTTTATTGTTCGGGATCTTGCGGGTCCTGCCGAGGTGTGGTTTGCGGGGACGCATGATTTGCCCCTGCGAGGCAAATCATGCTCGGGTCGGCTCGTCGCTCTCACCTGTAATTTACCTCGCGGGTGAGCCATGCCCGCTCCTCGCCTTTACGCCCCTCCAACCACACCTCGTCACCCGCAAAATCCCGAATGCAATAAAGAATTAAGTATAGAATTCCTTACCGGCACGATCAAACCATAAATTTATTTGTGAAATATATTATTAGTTGTAAAATACATGTATCAAATTAATCATGGGTAATTTTGCGGGTGGCAAGGCGCGGTGGAGCAGGCCTGTTCGGCCCGGAGCGGGCACGGATTGCCGGCGATAAATTTTTCGGCAAGAGCGCAGGGCCGAACCGGAGTGATAGGCCAGAGGGCTATACCGGCCGTTCCGATACGGCCGGGTAATTTGCGCCACGCAGGGGCGCAACGAACGCCCTGCGGAACCGCGCCTTGACAGGTCCCGCAAAATTTAACTTATAAATATTTAATGGGAGAACAGATGAAGATTCTGGTCACCGGGGCTACGGGGTTTATCGGGGGAAATATTGTTGAGGATCTGGTGAAAGAGGGTCACGAGGTTTTGGCTTTGGTGCGCAGGACAAGCAGGATCGGTCATCTCGCCAGCCTGGGGGTGAAGTTCGTTTTCGGGGATATAACCGACATAGACAGCCTTTACGCCATCACCGGGAAGTTCGACGCGATATTCCACTGCGCGGCTTATGTCGACAACAAGAATTGGAAAAAACTGAAGCGGGTCAATATCAATGGGACCGAGAGCGTTTGTAAACTGGCCCTGCGGCTGGGCGCGGAAAAACTGATATATTTAAGTTCGGTGGCGGTAGTCAGCGGACACTTCCAGATCCCCTTAAAGGAGGATCTTTCTTACAGCGCCGCTAATCTTTACGGCGAATCCAAGATAGAGGCGGAAAGGATAGTCTGGGGTTACCGCCGCAAGGGGCTGGCTTCGGCGATCCTGCGCCCGCCTATGGTCTACGGCGAGAATGAGCCGCATTTGCTTAAGTTTATTCTGTTTCTTGTCAAGCACCGGCTTTTTCCGCTATTCGCCGGAGGCAAAAATAAACTTCATTTGGGCTACGTAAAAAATATTTCCCGGGCCGCGGTAATGGCTTTGCACAACAGGGCTTTTCTGGAAGGGGCTTATTTTGTGGCCGATAAAGAAGTTTTGACCGTCCGGGAGATCTATTCGATTATGGCGGAGGCGATTGACGCTAAGCCGCCGATAATTTTACCCCCGGGGCTTAGCGCAGTATTAAGCAAAACACCGTGGCTGGGGAAAAAAATAAACTTATTTGTCAAGGACAGGATTTATGATATTTCCCGGGCAGAACTGCTGGGGTATAAGCCGGAGTTTAAAGCTCAAGAGGCCTTAATTAGAAGCGCCCGGTATTTTTATCCTTTCAAAAATAAGCTTTAAAGCCTTTTTCTGTAGATCCGCGCGTTAGTATCCACCGTCTCCAGACAATTCTCGTATTCCAATCCCAGAGCTTCGGATTTGCCCAGGATCAAATACCCCCCGGGAACAAGACGATGACAGAATTTATCCAGTATTTGTTTTTGCAGCTGGCGGTTGAAATAAATAAAAACGTTCCGGCAGGTCAGAACATCGATGTTTTTGGGGTAGTCCTGGGAAGTCAGGTCCAGATAATCGAAGCCGACCAGGTTTTTTGTTTCTTCTTTGATCAGGAATTTTCCTTCGCAGAGTCCAAAATAGCGGGCCAGGATCTTGGGGCTGCAATTTTTCAGGCTGTCTTTGGAATACTCCGCTTTCTGGGCAAAGTTCAGGCAGGCTTTATCCACATCCGTGGCCAGGATTTCGATCTTGGTGATCTGGGTTATTCCTCTTAAGGCTTCTTTGAGGGTTATGGCTATCGAATAAGGCTCTTCGCCGTTGGCGCAACCTGCGGACCATAAAAAGATCGAGCTTTGTTTGTTCTTGATCTTGGCCGCGATCAGATTTTCCAAAAGATACTGTATGGTTACCCAGACCGGGGGGTCCCGGAAGAACTCCGAGACATTGATGCATAAGGTTTCGAAAAGCCGGTCATACTCCCGGGGGTTTCTGGTCAGGAATTCGATATATTTAGAGTAGGAGGCAATGGAGTGGTGCTTGAGGCGCAGAGCGATCCGGCGTTTTAAGATCTCGGAATGGTAATTCCGCAGATCCAGGCCGCGCTCTTCCGAGATCTTATGCAGGAGCGCCAGGAAAGTCTTCTTGCGGTCTTCGGGATCGATGTGGCTGGGATGCTCTCCCACGTATTCGATCGCCGTAAACATCAGGCGGTTGATTTCCCGTTGATAGAAAGTTCTGGTTTCCTCCGGGTTGTTGAGATCCGGATGCGCCGAAGAAGCGCAGATCTTGGCGATGACGTGTTTAACTATATCGTTCTTGCATCTCTGGCAGGAGCAAATGTCATAACGGTAATTTAGGGAGCTGTTTATTATTTCTGCGGCCAGATCTTCAAGGGGCTTGAGATTGTTCTTGTCCATCATTTTCTGCGATAAAGATGGGCGCTAAGATCGATTTCCTGAAAGATCTCTTTAGCTTCCCGGATAAGGGTTTCGGACTTGCCCATCACCAGGTATCCTTGCGGCTTTAAAGCGTTAGCGAATTTTGTCAGCAGCTGTTCCTGCAGGTTGCGGTCGAAATAGATGAAGACATTCCGGCAGAAGACTAAATCGGCGTTTTTTACGTAATCCTGGGAGGTCAGGTCCAAGTAGGAAAAAGTGATCGGCTGTTTGATCTCGGGATCTATTCTAAATCCGTCTTCTTCGGGGCTGAAGTATTTTTCCAGCAGTTCTTTAGAGACATTCCTCAGGCTGGGTTTAAGGTAAATGCCTCTCTGGGCGAACCTCAAACATTTTTTGTCCACGTCGGTGCTGGCGATCTCGATCTTAAAATTAGACTCTTCGGAAAGCAGGAGCTCTTTGAGCATGATCGAGATGGAATAAGGTTCTTCTCCGTTTGCGCAGCCGGCTGACCAGATCCGGATAAAAGGATTATGGTTGATCTTTTTCTGGCGGATCATATTTTTTAAAACAAGTTTTACGGTGTCCCAGACCTCCGGGTCGCGGAAAAACTCCGAAACATTGATGCAGAGGGTTTCAAAAAGCCGGTCGTATTCTTCGGGGTTTTTCATTAACAGCAAGAGATAATCGGAATAAGTGTTGATCCCGGCCAGGCGCAATCTGATGGCAACCCGGCGTTTCAAAAGATCCTGATGGTAATGGTGGAAATCCAGGCCGCGGTCTTCCCGGATCTTGTCCAAAAGCATAAGAAAAACCTTGCTCTTGTCTTCTTTGACTTGGTGGCGGGGGCTTTTGCTGATGATCTCGATAGCTTCGATGATCGCCCGGGCAATTTCAGCCTGGTGCTCTATCCGGTGCTGCTGGATGATGGTATGCATCGCTCCCTGTTCGGTGGTCACGTAGCGGGCGGGGACCCGGGAAAGGACAAAAGCCAGCATATCATTTTTGCAGAGAGAGCAGGTGCAGATGTCGTAACGCAAAGTAAGAGCGCTGTTCAGGTGGTCCCGGGCAATATCCTCGATAATATTCTTCAGTTTTACGGCCATAGTTAAATTTGCTCCTTTTGTTCTAATTATAACAGGACTTTTTAGATTGGAAAGAATTTTCTTGCTTTTGCCGGTTGAGAATGATAATATATACGCAAATATTATTAAGGTATATCAGGAGAGCTTAGGTGAAAATTTACCGAATTTCGCAAGTGGCTCAAAAATTAGGTATTTCCAAACAAACCCTGGTCCGTTACGAAAAGAAGGGTATATTGCCTAAATCGCCCAGGAATCATATAAACTTATGGAGGCAATATTCTGAAGAAGATTTGCGTAAAATGAAGGCGATCTTGCGCCGGGGTTTTACCCTGATCGAACTGATCATGGTTATGGTCATTATCGGGATCCTTGCGGCTTTGGCCATTCCCCGCTTCGACAGTTTTTATTCCATAAAACTTGACGGAAGCGTAAAGAAAGTTATTTCGGATATCCGCTATGTCCAGCAGGCGGCGATTTCCCGGCACTCCAACACCAGGATAGTTTTTAATACTGCCGGAGATATTTATGCCGCTGAAGAACAAGTTGCGCCTGAGGCACCCTGGATCGGGCTTAAGGACCCTTTTAACCGGGCTGACCTGGTCATGAATTTCCGCGCCGATGTTTTATACGGGGGCATAGATATAGCCAGCGCCAATTTCGCCTCTTCCAATACCTTGCAATTCGATTGGAAAGGCGCGCCTTTATCAGGAGGGCAAGTGGTATTTAATTGCCAGGGGAATACTCGGACAGTGGTTGTAGAATCTAATACCGCAAGAACGAGGGTGCAGTGAGATTTTTCAAAGAGAAGGGCGTAAATCTGACCGAACTGGTGGCGGTTCTGGTAGTGGCGGGAATAGCCATTCCGGTCCTTTTAACCATGTGGGCGAATATCTCCTGGCGTTCGATCGGTTCGGAAGGAGTGGCTGACGCTTCTTTTTACGCCCAGGAGCTTTTGGAGGAGATCAAAGCGAAAAAATACGACGAGAGATCCGCTTCGCCCTGGACCTCTCCCCCCAATCTGGGCCCGGATCCCGGAGAAAATCTTAATAACGCCTCAACGTTCAATGACGCCGATGATTTTATTAACGCCACTGACCCGCGGATCACTGCTCCTTCGCAAGGGTACGTCCGGTCGGCGAGCATCCAGTATGCCCTTTTGAACTCTACCGGCGCCTGGGAGGCTTGTCCGGCATTTGCCAGCTGCGTAGCGCCATCCGCCTGCTCGAACTGTAACGAGTGCTGTTATAAAATGATCACGGTCAAAGTCAGCCGGGGCAATGAGGTTATCGGCAATATAACCATGAGCGCGATCATGTCCGGAAATTAAAACGGTGATCCTATGGGCCTAAAGAAAAAAATAGGCTTAACCCTTATTGAATTGGTCATGACTATCTCTATCGTGGGGATCCTGGCCGGCGGGAGCATGATCTATATCAAGCAGGTCATCGACCTCTGGAATTTCATCTCTTTTCGCAGCGAGATCGTTTCTCCGGGCAGGATGGCCTTAGCCAGGATGAGCCGGGAGATCCGGCAGGTCCAGAATTCCACCAGCGTCCTTTATGCCAACAGCACGAGGGTCAGGTTTACGGACGTCAATAACGCGGACATCGATTATTATCTGTCCAACAGCAGCATCATGCGCAATGCTGACATTCTGGCCGGAGGGGTAAGAGGGTTCAGGCTGAGTTATTATAACCGAACCAACAGCGAGATCTCTTCACCGCAGGTTTCCCCGGCAAATACGGATATTAAAAGGATAATGATCAGGGTCGAGATGTTCTCAGGGGACCAGAATAAGACTTTTCAGACCCAGGTCTGGCCGCGCAATCTCGGAGGTTAGAAG
>JBFZAG010000053.1:0-3913 GCA_041309145.1 Candidatus Omnitrophota bacterium
GCTCTTCCGATCTCGTGTGCTCTTCCGATCTTATCGGAGCATTTTCTTATACAGAGTAGTCCGGTTTATCCCTAAAGCCTTAGCCGCTTCGTTGCGGTTCCAATCTACCGCGTCCAAAGCCCGCATGATCAGGTCTTTTTCCGGGTCTTTGAGCGCCTCTTTTAATTTATGGTTTTCTTCTCTTGACTCCCCTTTACCTTTGCGCTCGGTCAGGCTGTCCGGAAAATCTCCCGGCAAGATCACCGGCCCTTTAGTCAGGATCACCGCCCTCTCGATCACATTTTCCAGTTCCCGGATATTCCCCGGCCAGTTATAGTTCATCAGGATCGATAAAGCCTTGTCCGAAATACCCTCGGTCTTTTTACTTACCCGTTTCGAATGTTTGACCACAAATTCCTGGGCTAAAAGCGGAATATCCCCCCTGCGCTCGCGCAGCGGAGGCATATCAATGGCGATAATATTCAAGCGGTAAAAAAGATCCTTGCGGAAAGTGCCTTTGGCGATCAGCTCATGCAGGTCCTGATTGGTGGCGGCGATCACCCGGACATCCACTTTGCGGGTAGTTGATTCGCCCACCCGTTCAAACTCACCTTCCTGCAGAACTCTTAAAAGCTTGACCTGTAAATTAGGGGTAAAAGCGTCGATCTCGTCTAAGAATATCGTCCCTCCGTCCGCCAGCTCAAACCTGCCGATCTTATCCTTGATCGCTCCGGTAAAAGCGCCCTTGACATGTCCGAAAAGCTCGGATTCCAGCAAAGTCTCGGTCAAAGCTCCGCAGCTGACCTCCACAAAAGGCTTGCCCTTCTCGATCTCATTGCAATTATGGATGGCGTGGGCGATGAGATGTTTTCCCGTGCCGCTTTCGCCGTTTATAAGCACCGTGGAACGGGTAGCGCAGATGGCTTCGATCAAAATATAGATCTTCTGCATCTTTTCGTCCTTACCCACGATATTGAAAAACCGCGCCCTGGTCGCCGCGGAAAGCTGTTCCTTCAATTTAATATTCTCATCCAGAAGCTCTTTTTGCTGGACCAGCCGCTCCAGGACCACCCGGATCTCGTTATCGATGATCGGCTTGGTGATATAATCGAACGCTCCCTGCTTGATCGCCTCCACCGCGTTCTCGATGCTTCCGTATCCGGTGATCATGATCACTGAAGTCGCGGGGAACTTTTCTTTGATCTCGGTTAAAAGATGGATCCCGTCCAACTCCGGCATCTTCATGTCGGAAATAACAATATCCGCCAGGTAATCTTTGAGCATGTTTAACGCCTCGCGGCCGTTACTGGCGCTGGAAACCGTATAGCCTTCCAGGGTCAGGAATTCGCTTAAAGACCTCCTCACCAGCGGCTCATCGTCAACTACCAGGACATTAATGCTTTTTTGGGCATTGTTATACATTTTCCAGGTATTTCTTGGGGATCATCACTTTAAAAGTGCTTCCCGTGCCGGAGACACTTTCCACTTCAATGATCCCTTCATAACGGTTGATGATCTCGCGGCAGATCGAAAGCCCTAACCCGGTTCCCTGGTCCGCGGTTTTAGTGGTAAAAAACGCTTCGAATATTTTCTCTTTCAGCTCCAGAGGGATACCCACTCCGGAATCCCGGACCACCATCACCAAATTTGATTCTTTTATATCCGTAGTAATGACCAATTTTCCCCCTCCGGGCATAGAGTCTAAAGCGTTCTTGATCAGATTGATACAGACATGGGCAACGCCGATATCCAACAACCTTATTTTTCTGGGGCTGAAATTGGCGATCACATCCACATTGCCGCGGATCCTTTCGGCAAATACGCTTAAAGAGTCTTCAATGACCGCCTGCAGATCAACATAATTTCTCATTCTGGCGCTGCTCTGGTTGACCTGGTGGGAGAACTGCAGCAAAGATTTGGTGGTTTTCTCGATCCGGTTTAACCCTTTTTTGATCTCCAAAAGGTATTCCCTGGTCACGGAATTATTTTCCACCTGGTTTAAGAGCATGTTAGTGAAGCGGATGATCCCGTCCAGGGGATTATTGATCTCATGGACTACGCCCGCGGCCAGCTTTCCCACTGAGGCGTATTTTTCCAGCATGGATTTCTGCTTGTCCAGCGCTTCTTTTTCCTTCTTTAATTTTTCCGCCAAGCAAAGGTTGTAAGCGATGATCCCGGCATATATAACCAGGGACGAGGCAAAATCCAGGTCCTGTTCCGTAAAAGGCTGGCCGGAAGATTTGTCGGCCAGATTGATCACTCCCAAGACTCCGTCCGGGGTGGTCAAAGGCACGGAAATAAATGATTTGGTCTGATAATGCTTAAAACCGTTCTTGTGGAATCGCAAATCGCGGTCAATATCAGTGACCAAGACAGGTGTCTTATTGGCGACAACCTTGCCGCTGACCCCCTCCCCTATCTGGAATTTTATGACTTTAACCGGTATCTGGTGGGCATTATAAAAAGAATCCAGAACCAACTCTTTGGTCTTAGCGTCAAAAAGGAACAGCGAACCGCAATCGACCTTAAATACCGCCATGATCTCCTTTAAGGTCTGCTGCAGGAAATTCCTGACCTGAAACTCCGCCTCAATACTGGTATCGTTAGGTTTGTCTACCATTAGCTTTTTAAAAATTTCTTTGCCGAACTAATATACTTGCTGTTCGGAAACTCTTTGATCAATCTTTCCAAAGCGGCATTAGCTTTGAGATCATCTTTTAATTCTTTTTTATAGATCAACGCGATCTCGAATAAAACCGCGTCCAGCTGGATTTTATCTTTAAAACCAATGAATTTATCTAGCACAGTATTCAAAGTATTGACCGTATTCTGCCAGTCTTTGGTGGCGCTGTAGCAGGAAGATACCAGCAAATAAGCTTTAAATGCCAGAGGGGTATTCGGGTATTTCGCGGCTAAAGCCCGGTAATGATTTACGGCCTGGCCAAACGCGGCCAGCATTTTATCCGGCTGGAACTTGGCTTTATAATAATTAGCGATGTATAACGGGGTCTCCCAACCGCGGGGGGTCAGAGGAAAATCAGCGATGATCTTTTTATACTGGGCCAGGGCTTCATCCCATTTATCCTGGAGCTCGTAAGTCTTGCCGATCAAAAATAAAGCTTCGGCATTGACGATCTGGGACTTAGGATATTTAGCGATCAGCTTTTTTAACTGCTTGCGGGCGCTCTCGAACTCGTTCTTAGCGGCGTAGATCCGGGCCACAAAAAATCCAGCCTCTACGGCCATTTCATTTCCGGGATTTTTTCCCGAGAAATTATCCAACCGCGCGACCACTCTCTCCAACTCATTAGGCGGGGAAGCCGCGGGATTCTTGAATATCTTTTCCGCCTGCTTCTTGATCTGCCAAAACTCTCTTTCCACGGCATACTGGTCATTGGCGCAGCCGCAGATGCTCAAGAAAAGACTCAGACAGATAACGATCAAAACAAATTTTCTCATGCTTGTTCTCTGGCTTGAATAAACAAAACAGTTGTCGAAATGGTGATCAAAAGATCAATGATCAAAGAATTAATGATCGCTCCGGCTATACAAACATACCAGACCGCTTCAGGGAATACCTTATCGATCAGAAACGGGGTTTTATACTGCAGGGCGATTATGGGTATATTGAACAATATGGGCAATACGATAAGAACTACTGTTGGCTTGAATAATTTGAAGAATAAAGCCGTGGATTTACCTATGGCCCTAAACAGCTTTTCATTGCCGATCATTAACAGCGGAAATGTGTAAACAAACAGGCCTTGGATGAAAATAAGAATAAACATGTTCAAGGCGATCATGATCGGCCCTGCCCAAACCTGGGGCTTCAAAGACAACAAAGTGGCGTGCCCGGCAAAATAATTAAGCAAGCCTCTTTCCATAAACTTGATCAAATAAAAGAATAATATAGAGATGAACAAAACGACCGCAA
>JBFZAG010000054.1:0-4994 GCA_041309145.1 Candidatus Omnitrophota bacterium
AATCTGACCCCTTCGCGAGAGGATCTTTTGCGCCAGTACGACCGGATCAAACAGGACCTTACGGTCAAGGTGGAGAAGATGCAAAAGAAGGAATGGTTCAACTTCAGGGATTATTTGCGCAGCAAGTTAAAAGTGAATATCCTGGATTTTATTTTCAGCAGTTTCGAAATCATGCAGTCGGAAGTAGCGCTCAAGGAAGCCCAGCTGGCCGATGTGGTCCTGCATCCGGATACTTCCGGTCTGCACTGGACCGAGCTGTATAAAGCCGAAGAGTTCGCCAAAAGAGGCGAGGAAGAAGCCAGAAAGAATCTGGACAAGATCAAAAAACTTATCGAGGAGTAGGAGGGTTCAAATGAAAGCGGCTAAAGTGATTATTTCAAGCTTAATTTTGGTTTTTGCCTCCGGTTGCGGGGCGGGATTAAAGGAAAATCTGCGCGGGGTGGCCGGGGTCTCGACTAAGATCCTCGAGGATAATTTAGCCGGCGCAACAGCCAAAGAATTCAACCAGGATTACCCGGCGGTTTATTCCCGGACTTTAAAGATCCTCAAAGATATCAAGGCTTACATTTATTCGGAAGATAAAACCAAAAATCTGGTCGCGATCTACGTTTCAGAAGAGGACACCACTCCGGTCGGCATATTCTTCAGGGCAATGAAAAAAGGTAAGACGCAGGTTTTGATCTCTTCTCCGAGCCATTTTGCCCAAGAGCTTATTGCCGGAAAGATATTTGCCGGGCTGGAAAAATAAATGGCCCGGATGTTGACCGCGAGATCTGCCAGGGAGATCGACCGTAAGGCCCGAGAAGAATTAGGGATTTCGACTCTCGTCCTGATGGAGAACGCCGGAGCGGCGGTTGCCCGGGAAGTCTTTAAGTCCCTGAAGGGCAGAAAGCGCATTGCGATCTTCTGCGGCAAGGGTAATAACGGCGGCGACGGTTTAGTGGCGGCCCGCCATTTATTGGCTCAAAAGATAAAGCCGGATATTTACCTCGCTTCCGAGTATTCCCAGGTCAAAAACGAAGCCAAGACAAATCTGGACATCCTCTTGAAGCTTGGGGCTAAAGTTGTTTTTCTCTCCGGGAAAAATCTCAATAATTTAAAGATCTCAAAATATGATCTTATCGTGGACAGCCTGCTCGGCGTGGGCCTGTCCGGAAAAGTTTGCGGTATCTGCGCGGACCTGATCCGGCTGATCAATCTTTCTGCGGCACGGGTTATCGCGGTAGATCTTCCTTCCGGGCTGGACGCGACTAGCGGAAAAATCCTCGGGATCTGCGTCAAAGCCGACAAAACCGTGACCTTTGTCGCGCTTAAGCGCGGAATGGCCGTCGCGGAGGGACCCGAATACTGCGGCAAGGTCATCGTCGCGGAGATCGGGGTGCGCTTACAATGAATAAGATCATTTCCGCGGTAGTTGCCCGGTTAATTGTTTACCCTTTGGCTGTCGTGGCGTTGCTTTCTTTGTATTTCTTTTTTGTTTATGTCTGCCCGAAAAATAATGTCAGCCAGTTCAATCCTGGACAGTGGAAGATCGAATATCAGGATGTAACTTTTACCACCAAAGACGGTCTCAAGCTGGCAGGTTGGTTTATCCCGAATAAGACTAGCAGCAAAGCTGTCATCGTTTGCCACGGTTATCCGATGGATAAAGGGGACGTGTTCGGCATGACCGAATTTCTGGCCAGGGATTACAATTTGTTTTACTTTGATTTCCGGGCCATGGGCAAAAGCGAAGGCCGGGTAAGCACCTCGGGATGGAGGGAAAGAGAAGATTTTCTGGCTGCGGTGAGGTTCCTTAAAGATAAAGGTTTTGTCGATATCGGCGCTTTCGGTTTTTCCATGGGCGCGGCGGTGATTTTTTTGGCCGACAGCCCGGATATAAAGTGCATTGTCAGCGATTCTTCCTACGCCAGATTGCGCACTGAGTTAGGAGTGATCTTCTCCGGCTTCGGGATCTTGCGCGGGCCTTTGACCCTGTTGATGAAATTATGGTCATTGATTTTTCTGCGGGTCGATATTAATTCCGTTAACCCGGTAACAATATTTTCCCGGACCAAGACCCCGGTTCTTTTGATCCATTGCCTGACCGACAACGTTATCCCGGCTCAGGAAGCTTTAGAGCTGCATGGAAAGATCCCGGGCAGCGAACTTCTCCTGCTCCCCGCGGGTAATCACGGAGAAAGCTCACATTCGCGGGAATACGAGCCCAGGATCCGCGGATTTTTCCAAAAATATCTTTAGCTTTTTGCGGCTATTGACTAACCTGTGCCGGGCTAATATAATATAAACAATCAACCCCGGATATGGAAAAAATAAGAGACAGTTGGGGATCGCGACTGGGGATCATCATGGCGGTCGCCGGTTCGGCCATCGGGCTGGGTAATTTCTTGAGGTTTCCGGCCAAGGCCGCAGCCAACGGCGGCGGCGCCTTCATTATTCCTTATCTGTGCGCGCTGTTTTTGCTGGGGATACCTTTGATGTGGATCGAGTGGACCCTGGGGCGTTTCGGGGGCGGCTTCGGACACGGCACCGCTCCCGGGATATTCCATTCTCTCCGCAGGAAAAACCGTTTCATCAAGTATTTCGGGATAATCGGGATATTCGGTCCGCTGGTCATCTTTATTTATTACACTTTCATCGAATCCTGGACCCTGGCTTACAGCTTTTTTGCCTTGACCGGGAAATACAGCGGTCTGGCCACCCAGGCGGAAATGAAAAGTTTCCTTTCCGGCTTTCAGGGAGTAGAAACTAATCAGTATTTCCAAGGTTTAAGCTGGGCTTATCTGTTCTTTGTCATCACTTTTGTTCTTAATATCTCGGTCATTTACTACGGGATCAAGGGCGGCATAGAGCGTTTGTGCAAGTTGGCTCTGCCGGGTTTATTTATTTGCGGTTTGATCCTCATGGCGCGGGTGATTTTTCTGGGAACGCCTGACCCGGCCCATCCCTCATGGAATATCGCCAACGGCTTCGGCTTTTTATGGAATCCCGATTTTTCGGCTTTAAGATCAGCTAAAGTCTGGCTGGAAGCGGCGGGCCAGATATTTTTTACCCTTTCCGTAGGTATCGGGGTGATCCTGACCTATGCCAGTTATCTTTCCAGGGGCAACGATGTGGTTCTTTCCGGTCTTACCGCCGCGAGCACCAATGGGATAGCCGAGGTGATCATAGGCGGCAGCATAGTGATCCCCGCGGCGTTTGTTTTTTTCGGCCCTCAGGACATACAGGCCATTGCCCGGTCCGGCACCTTCAATCTGGGCTTTGTGACTATGCCGCTTATTCTGGATAAGCTTCCCTGGAATGCTTTTTTCGGCTTTATCTGGTTTTTTCTATTATTCCTGGCCGGTATCACTTCATCGGTTTCTCTGGCCCAGCCGGCAGTGGCTTTTCTGGAGGACGAATTCAATATCGGCCGCAAAAAAGCGGTCGGGATCCTTGCGGTCAGCGCTTTTATTCTTTGTCAGCCGGCGGTGTTCTTTCTGAAGAACGGCGTTGTTGATGAGCTGGATTTCTGGGGAGGGACCTTTTTCCTGGTAGTTTTCGCGACTATCGAAACGATCCTGTTTGTCTGGGTCTTCGGCATGGAAAACGCCTGGAATGAGATCCATAAAGGCGCGGATATGGCCGTGCCCAAGATCTATAAATTCATCATCAAGTATGTGACCCCGCTGTTTTTATTAACCATACTGGGGATGTGGTTCTGGCAGGAGTGGATCTCTATAATCCTGCTTAAAAACGTCGCCAGCTCCGATCGGCCGTTCATCCTGGCTACGAGGCTGGGGATATTATTGATGTTCGCGGTCCTGGCCATCCTGGTAAAGATCGCCTGGAAGAGAAAGCGCAAAGCTGGCGGAGGGGCTGGCGGATGAAAATAGAAGGCTGGGTATTGTTGTTTTTATCTTGGGGGCTGATCATCAGTCTGGCGGCTTTTTGTTTTATTAAGGTGTTCTCAAAAAAGGAGCTGAAATGAAGAAGATGGTGGCGTTATCGTTGATCATGCCTTTTCTGGCCCTGGGGCTTTGCGGATGCGTGCCGGTGTTATTGATGGCGGTGGGAGGGATCGGAGTTTACGCCGTCAGCAAAGACACCATCCAGGCCGATACCGAGACTTCTTACGAAGCTATCTGGGACGCCTCGGTGAAAATATCCCGGACAAAAGGAGCTGTTTTGCAGGAGGACTTTAACCGGGGCTATATTGAGATCGACGCCCGGCCTAACAAGATCTGGATCCAGCTGATCAGGGTAAGCGCCAATGCCACCAAGATCAGGGTCTCCGCGCGCAAATACAAACTCCCCAATATCGAACTGGCCCAGCAGGTATTTACCCGGATCTTCGAAGAGTCGAAACGCTTAGACTGAAAAACTTGCTTTTTGGCGGATTTGTGTTAATATTATAAGACAATCAGCTTAAATTTATGCCGAAGTAGCTCAGTGGTAGAGCGCGGCCCTGAAAAGGCCGGCGTGGGGAGTCCGATTCTCTCCTTCGGCATTTAATTACAGGCCCCATCAAAAGTGGGGCCCTTTTGTTTAAAGGCCTTTCGTACTCGGCAAGACATTCGCGGATCAGGTGGTTCTCCCTCGCGTGAACGTTCGCAGATTTCTCTGGAGATCTGCTCGCACGCTCGGGATAAATTCCTGCCTACCGGCAGGCAGGCGCGCTTATAAGTTGATGTCGCTTAGCGCATGAAGTAACTGGCTCCACAACTTATGCGCTCATTTAAATTCGGCCCAATAACTTATGTCGCACTTCGTGCTCCATAAGTTATGGCCAAGAAGTGGTATCCCGTCCTCGGCAGACATTCGCGGATTTAGTTAAAATCCGCTCATGCCTCGGACTAAATTCGGCCCAATAACTTATGTCGCACTTCGTGCTCCATAAGTTATGGCCAAGTGGTATCCCGTCCTCGGCAGACATTCGCGGATTTAGTTAAAATCCGCTCATGCCTCGGACTAAATTCGGCCCAATAACTTATGTCGCACTTCGTGCTCCATAA
>JBFZAG010000055.1:0-9200 GCA_041309145.1 Candidatus Omnitrophota bacterium
AGGCTGAGGTTCGCGGGCAGAGGAGAAGAGTTCCATTTTATCAAGTCAGTCAGCTTTATCATTCCCACCGCGCATGTCGCCACCAATCCGGAAGAGTTCGCCTCGATCCTGGAAAAGATAACCATGAATTCGATATATTTCCACGTTTTTGAGGCCCGTCTCCGCCTGGAGCGGCCGACCAACGACTTCTCGAACTGGATCGAAGACGCCTTAGGCTGTAAAGAAGTGGCGGACGAGATCGCGGGTCTTGACCCTTACACCTACACCATGGAAGAATTGCGCAAAAAGATCATTTTAATAATCAGGGCGGGATATGGCAAATCTTAACAAGTATATACCCATAGTAGGCCAGCCGATAATCGACGATCTGAAGCTGATCGCGGAAAAACTTCGGGGCAAAGTCGTCCAGAACATCAATTCCACCGCTGTCGGAGGCGGAGTCGCCGAGATCTTAAGCCGGATGGTCCCTTTCCTCCAGGAGCTGGGCATCGACGCCCGCTGGGATGTGATCAAGGGGGGGGAGAAGTTCTTCGCGGTGACGAAAAAATTCCATAACGCTTTGCACGGAAGATCCGAGAATATCAGCAAAGACGACCTGGATATCTTTATGCAGACCAGCCAAAGCAATATGGAGGAGCTGAATATCTGCGGAGACATCGTTTTCGTCCACGACCCCCAGCCTATTGTCCTGGTCAGCAGAAAATCAACCAACAAATGGATCTGGCGCTGCCACGTGGATGTTTCCGAGCCCCGGGAAAGGGTCTGGGATTTCTTGATGCAATTCATCCCGCGCTACGACGCCGCGGTTTTTTCCGCTCCGTCTTTCTCCCGGCCTTTGCCGATCCGCCAATTCCTGATTTCTCCGTCGATCGACCCCTTGAGCGATAAGAACAAAGAACTGCCTCCGGAAACCGTTGATGCGGTGCTGAAAAAATACGGGGTTTCTAGGGACAAGCCGATCATCACCCAGATATCCCGCTTTGACCGGCTCAAGGACCCGGTGGGAGTGATCGAGGTTTACAAAAGGGTGAAAAAATACGTCGACTGCCGGCTTATCCTGGCCGGAGGGACCGCTTCCGACGATCCGGAAGGGATCCAGGTTCTCGAGGAAGTGCGGGAGCGCGCGGGCAAGGATAAGGATATCCATATCCTGCTTCTTCCCCAAAACGATATCGAGGTGAACGCCTTGCAGCGAGGATCGGACGTGATCCTCCAGAAATCCCTGCGCGAAGGATTCGGCCTGACTGTTTCCGAAGCGCTCTGGAAAGCCAAGCCAACCGTTGCCTCTAACGTGGGAGGGATCCCCCTGCAGATCAAGCACAAATATTCCGGACTCTTATGCCGCTCGATCGACGGCGCGGCGTTTGCCGTCAAACAATTACTGAATAATCCGGAATACGCCAAAAAATTAGGGGAGAACGGCAAAGAACACATCCGCAACAATTTCCTGCTTACCCGCCACCTTAAAGACTACATGCTTTTGTTCCTCTCGCTATACCACCCCGAAGACGTGGTTTATTTGAGGTAGAGGCTGTGACCCTGCCTGAGTTTGCATGTTTTGTAAAAACCTCATCCAAGAAAGCGCTTTCAAAAAGCATGCTTAACCCTTTGAAAATAGAAGTGTTATCAAGTATACTTTATATATAGAGTAAAATAAGCCAGTTGAGTAAGGCCACGGAGCTTAATAAGCATATTATTAGGAACGGGGATTTTTTTTACCTGCTAAAGCAAAACTTTATAAAAGTCATGTTCAGAAAAATCATATCCTATTTACTGATAATCGTTTTTGCCAGCCAGCAGGCGGGATTCAGCCAGACTTTGCCTGCCGGCCAGATGGTCGTTCTGCCTTCGTTGATCTATACCTTCAAGCCCGCGCATCTGCGCTATATAGGATTTTCCCCGGATTTCCGGAAAGTAAAAATTCTACTGGATAAAGGCAATCAACCCGCGCAATCTTCGTTACCCGCAACCGCCAAAGACCTTTTAAAATACGTAAATATAGGGTTAAGCCTTCCCAATTCCAGCTTCTGGGTGAATCTCCGGCCGGAAAACAGCCAGGAGATGATCGACGCCAACCTGGAGAGGACGGATATCGGAAAGGTATTTCTTGAGGCGGATGTGCAATTAAAGAAAGACCTGGCCAAATTCACTTCTCCTAATATCCAGGAAGGCCGGGAATACTGGGATCAGCTTTACCGCAAAGCAGAGGAATTGTTCAACTCCCAGAATATCTCGATCCCCACTCTTACCCGCCCCTGGATCGTTCCGGGCGAGATCATCATCAGAAATACCGGAGCAAGCGTCTATATTTATAAAGCGACTTTGAACGTCATGCTTGACGCGGATTATTCGAAGGCTAAAGGGAAAAACGGATCGCAAACCGATGATCCGCGGTTGAAAGAGCTCAACGAATATTCCAGCCAGCTGATCAAAAAGATCATCCTCCCGAAACTGGTCATGGAAGTAAATTTCTCCCAAAGATACGCCGGATTAAGGCAGGTTTATTATTCGCTGATTCTGGCCCAGTTCCTGAAGTTTAAAACAAAAAGCAATAAGGCGGAAATTGCCGGGATCGGTTTGCGGGAGCAGATCGACAACTTTGATCTGCGGGGAGTTTTGTCGCCCAAGCCATGGTCCAAAGAAACATATTGGAAACAATACAAAGATTCTTTTGATAAGGGCGAATATAAGCTGAATGAGACCGCGCCATCGCTCTTGGGGATGAGCGTCAGGACCTATTTCAGCGGAGGGATCAACCTCGGGCTGTCCGAGCAGCAGATCGCTCAGGCCGGCGCAGGGAATATCTTATCTGCCTTGTTTTCATTCTTAGGCCAAGCTTCCAACGAGTTTTTCATATTCCAAACCAAAAACACGGAGTTGCTGCAAACCGACAGATCAACTTTCAGCGATCCGGACGCCGCGGGAATAGAAGTTGTGGCTAAAGGGGCTGAGATCGCCCCAATTGTTGTCGCTAAAACACCCGGGATCGCCCCAGTTGCCGATACGCAGAAAAAAGACGGCGGAAAACTGCAACCGGCAATCAATCTTCGGGATTTGTCCGGGATAGACGTTGAGGAACTGGTAAATTTTCACAACCAATTCGAGCAGCTGGTCAAAGAGAACAAGATCGGCCAGGAAACCCCTGAAGGCTACCGGGTATCCTTGAGAGAACTGATCCGGGTAGCGGAATTTATCAAACAGCACAAGGACCTCAATCCCAACCTGGCTTTGGCCTGGGCGTTAAGAGAGATCTATTTTAACCGTCTGCAGAGCGATAACGACAGAGACCAGGTCAAACAGTTGATCTCTTCTTTAAAGACATTAAAAAATATCGATCTTGAGCCGGTATTCGGAGAACAGACAACGGACGAATTAGAAACGCTTATCCAGCAATACGGTTATCTTGGCGCCTACATAATGTACCACCTGCAAGGAGATATTCCGCAGAATGTCCGCAGCGTGATCGAACGGGCGATCAAGGAAAGCGCGGGCGATGAAAAGGTTTTAGTTAATATTCTGCCTTTGTTGCCTGCGGAACTGGCTTCGGATGTGCTGGATCAGATGGAGAAGACCGAAGAAGTTATTGAAGCTTACGGTGAGGTTGGCACAAGGCTAGAGTCGGAAAACCTCAAAATAAAGCATGTAAGGGTATTATTGGCTGAATTGAGAGAGAAGCCTAAAGTGTTAAGCAGCAATATTAATGAAATAATCGCCAGACTAGCCGCAGAAGGATTAGGCCGGATCGGTCCAGCGCTCAAAGACGAAAAGTTAAAGGTTGAGATCATAAAGAGATTGTTAGAGATACCGAAGGACAGCGAATATTATGTCCGTGAAGCAACAGCGCTAGCGATAGACCAAATATATCCGACGCTTAAAGATGATAAGCTGGGAAACCAGATCGCAGAGGGATTATTGGTATTGTTGTCAGGCGGGGCCAGGGATGTTACTATCGCCGCCGCAAAAGTTTTAACCCTTATTCCAATTCTTAAAGATAAAAAATTGCAAGTCAGGGTCCTGAACGGATTGTTAAGTTTGTTTATGAATAGCGATGATGAAATAAGTGACGCCGTCGCAGGAGCATTCAACGAGATCGCTCAAAAGACCGAGGATGATCAGCTGCTGGCTGAGATCGCGGATAGATTGTTAAAGTTGTTTAAAGAAAACGGCTGGGATGCCGGCCGCAGCGCCGCCGTAGAAGCATTCGGCCGGATCTGGCCAAAGCTTAAAGATGAAAAGCTGCAAGCCGAAATAGTTTATAGATTGTTCAAGCTGTCGGAGGACAGTAATGAAGATGTCCGCAAAGCGGCCGTCAGAGCATTAAGCTTGATCTGGTCAATGCTTAAAGACGATAAACCGCAGATTGATATCGCCGCTAAATTTTTTAAGTTTCTTAATGAGGATGAAAGTGACGTTGTCCGCTCCGCATCCGGAGAAGCGCTAGGTCGGATCTGGCCGGAGCTTAAAGACGAACAAATGCAGAGGAAGGCCGCGAATAGCTTGTTAAAGTTATTGAATGATGAAAAGTTTGTTATTTTTCGCTCCGCTGCGCAAGCATTAAGCCAGATCTATCCTGCGCTTAAAGACGAAAATTTGCGGGATGATATCGCGGATAGATTGACAGAGATATCGAGTAATGATAAAGAGTATGTCGCTATCTATCGTCTCGTCGCCGCAGAATCATTGGTGCAGATACAAGCGAAGTTTAAAGATAACAGATCGCTGGCCAAGACCGTGGATGTATTATTAGGGTTATTAAAGAACAGCGATGGGGAAATCATTGATTCCGCTGCGAAGACTTTAGGTCGGCTTGCACTAAAGCTGGAAGATGAACAAGTGCAAGTTAAGATCCTAGACGGATTGCTGGATTCGATCAAGGTTAAGAAATACCGTTTTGCGATTGTAGAATTGTTAGTGCCTCTCGGTTTAGCGCTTCAGGATGATAACTCAAAAGCTAAGATCGCGGATAAGTTTCTGGAGATGTTGAAGAGTGGTGGAAAGTTAACCGGTGAATTAGCCCAAGGTTCATTAGGCCAGCTTTTGCCTGCGTTTAAAGACGAAAAGTTGCTGGGTAAGATCGCAGATAGATTGTTGGAGTTTTCGAATTATATGGATAAGGAAAATTATAATGTCTGTAATTCCGCTGCAAAAGCGTTAGGCTATCTCGGACCAACGCTGAAAGACGATAAATTCAAGGCCAGGGCCGGAGATAGATTATTAGGGTTATTTAAGAATATCGATAAGGAGCGCCGTAACATTGCCAGTCAGTCATACGCTCAACTTCACCAGCCAGTAATAAATGATAATCAAGGCTTGCTTGAGCGAGCCTACATTCAGAACCACGCTAAGTACATCTCTACCCATAGCACTAATCTTAAAGAAATCAGCGTTTCACCCTATGAGCTAAAAGAAAACAACGAGTACTTGGAAGGGATAGTTAAAGGCCAGGTAGTGGTGAGGCAGAAGATCTTCGCTAAATCCCAGCGCAGCCAGGCTCCGCCCGAGGATGCCGAGTCATCCAATATGGTTTTAAACCTGGACACCGCGCGAGATCTGATCGACCTGTTGTTCTTCACCACTCAGACTAAATTACAGCCGGTATTTTTGATGGGCCCCACCGGAACCGGCAAGACTTCCAAGCTTCGGTATTTATCCCACCTGGTAGGCAAACCCTTCCATCGGGTGCAGATCAATGCCCAGACCGATGAACTGGATTTAATAGGCCACTTCATGCCCAAAGGGATGAGCATCAGCTTTATCGAAGCCGCGGGGTTAGTGGATGAGCACCTTAAGGCAAATCAATTGGGCAAGCTGCAGTACGCCGTATCCATCCTGATGCCTGCCCAGTACCAATCCGTCCAGGATAAAGCTGAATTCGTGAAACGACAGATCGAGTCGGCATTATATCTTAAAGGCACCCCTGAAGCCGAGACCTTTATCCGCTCCTTAGGCCATATATTGTTACACGGGACCAGCGGAGTGGAGCTGGAGTTCAAGGAAGCCCAATTCTTAAAATCGCTCAAAGCCGGAGACTGGATCTTATTAGACGAGATCAACCTGGCCAGGGAAGAATCATTAGGGATCTTATACGGATTACTGACCAAGGGCTATATCGATGTCAACGGAGAGAGGATCAACTTAAAGCAGAACAACGGGATGCTCTTCGCCGCAGGCAACCCCTGGTCAGACGCCAGACGCCAGCTTTTTAGCGAAGCCTTTGAGAACCGGTTCCAGCTGTTCTACATGCCCCAGATCAAGCCATCGCAAATGGCCCAGATCTTGTTCGAAAAGTACCGGATAGACCAGTTAACTTTAGCGGATATCCAGGGATTGGTAGAGCTGAACAATCACCTGGACATCCAGATGAAAGCCTATTATTTTGAAGGATTCGAGAACGAACAGCCGTATCCGTTCACGATCAGGAACCTGGAGCACATCTTACAAAACACCCAGCTAAGACTTAAAAGCCAAGGCAATACCCTGACTCCCAGCCAGGCCATGCTTAAGGAAGCTTATATCGAGTATAAGGATATCTTAGGCCGAAGCGAAGTAAACCTTCCTAAACTCCTCACCGAGATGGAAAAGTCATTCAAAGATAAGGTCGGAGACCAGGTAATTGACCTGGGCTATGAGGAAGGAGACTCCAGCTTTGACGGTATAGCTTTAGCTGCTCCGGAGCAGGAAGTATCCTTGACTGACAAGAAAAGATTGACCACTGATGACGTGAACCTGGTTTTGACTAAATCAACTAAAGAGGCGATGAAAGCGATCCTCTACGGGTTCAGGAACCGCAGACGGCCAATAATGCTGTTGGGCCAGACCGCGGGAGGAAAGACTGATACCATCGCCAATACCGCCCGGATCCTGGGCTGGAAGTACCACTCTGAGAACTTGAGGGACACCACTTTATCCAGTTTGATCGGCAATTACAGCCGGGCTCCCAAGACCGGGATCTTAGAGTTCCATGACGGGATCCTGATCGAAGCGATGAAAAACGGATATTGCCTGGTCCTGGAAGAGATCAACTTCATGGACACCGGATTACTGGAAGTGATCTCAGAATGGGTGGATGAAGGATACTTCACCAACCCCAAGAACCACGAAAAAGTCAAAGTCCACCCTGACTTCAGGCTGTTCGCGACCTTGAACCCCATCCAGGGCACGACCAGGTTATCCTCAGGAAGGAACGAACTACCCGCTCCGTTCATTAACCGCTTCAAGCTGGTCTGGGTCAAAGAAAAGACCAGAGCAGAACAGATCCAGATATTCCAGGAGATCCTGAAAAAATCCAATATCGACAGCTCATTCAGCGAAGAAGTGGTAAACTTCCACAACCAGTTCGAGCAGCTGGTCAAAGATAACAAGATCGGCCAGGAAACCCCGGAAGGGTACAGAGTATCCTTGAGAGAACTGATCAGGGTCGCGGAATTCATCAAACAGCACAAACAACTCGGCCCAAAACATAGCCTGGCCTGGGCGTTGAGGGAGATCTATTATAACCGACTGCAGAGTGATAATGACCGAGACCAGGTCAAACAGCTGATCACTTCCTTAAAGTCATTACAGAATAACAATCTTGACCCGATATTCGGGGAACAGACAGCGGATGAGCTGGAAACGCTGATCAAGGAGCATGGTTATGCCGGCGCGTATCTTTTGTATCATACAAAAGGCGAGCTCCTGCCGGAGGAAACTAAAGAATTCATCTCGCGGATAGTCAAGCAGTTTGATGAAAACGCCGTTGACACTAAGCAGATCCCTTTCGAATTACTCACCGCGTTTCCCGCTGACCTCGCCGTGGACATCTTGTCCCTGTATGAATACACGCCTCGGTCTATGTCCGCGCTGGGCCGGGCCGCGCAATATATCAAGGACGATAACAGGAAGTTCGAGATTCTATTTAAGCTGGAAGCGTTATTTAAAAATGAAGACAATAAGATCCAGGCAGCGTCAGCCCGGGCCTATGGCCTGATCGGAAAGACCACCAAGGATGATCTCAAAAAACCCGGATTTCTCCTGAAACTGGAGCCGTTATTCAAATCCAAAGACATTGATGTGCGCGCATCCGCAGGTCAGGCGTATGGCCTGATCGGACAAAGCATCGCGGACGACGCCAGTAAACTCAAGATCCTCGCCGGGCTGGAAAAGCGAATAAAGGAGGTTGACTCCTGGCAAGAACTTGAAACCGTAAGCCTGGCCTATGGACTGATCGGAGAAAGCCTCAAAGAAGAAGCCGCTAAACTTGAGCTTCTGGCCATGCTGGAGACGTTATTCCAGAATAACGAATGGGATATCCGCAGAAGAGCGGCCCAAATCTACGGACAGATCGGAAAAGATATCAAAAGCGATACCCGCAAACTTGATTTTCTTACTAAGTTATATTCTTTATTGAATGACGAACACGGTTATGTCTGCCCGCACGCGGGAGAAGCCTACGGGCTTATCGCCCAGAATATCGCCGGGGACAAACGGAAACTTGAATTCATGGCCACAGTGAAGAAGTTATTTACGGATGAAAGGTGGGAAGTCCGCTATTCCTCAGCCCTGGCCTACGGCTTGATCGGACAGAGTATCAAAGATAATAGCCTTAAACCCGGATTTCTGACAAATTTAGAAATGTTATTTAAAGATAAAGAAAGTTTTGTCCGTCGAGTCACAGCCGAGGCATATGGCCTGATCGCACAGACTATGAGCGATGATAAAGTTAAACTCAAGTCCCTTGATCAACTAGAATTATTATTTAATGATTCTGATATCGTGGTCAAGGGGGCGGCAGCTTTGGCTTATGGCCAGATCGGGCAGAACATTAAGGAGGATTCTCTTAAATCAAGGATACTGGCCAAATTGGATTCGCTTTTAGCGAACTATGGCAGTTTTGTGGGAATTTTGGTCCGCCGCCCGGTAATTAAAGGGTATGGCCTGATCGCGCAGAGCTTCAAGGATAACGACCGTAAACTTGAATTACTTCCGGCGCTGGAAAAGGCGCTGAAAGATCAAAACGAAGTAGTTCGCGCATCCGCGGGGGAGACCTACGGCCAGATCGCCCAGGATATGCTGGCTTCCCACCAGGATGCTCTGGCTTCGCTATATCGGACCAATCACGCTAAATTCATTTCTTCGCAGGGTATAGACCTGGAGACCATATTCGGCCAGCAGACATCTGACGAGCTGGAGGCGCTGATCAAGGAGTACGGGGATGTGGG
>JBFZAG010000056.1:0-20777 GCA_041309145.1 Candidatus Omnitrophota bacterium
TTATCTTTTTTATTTAATATCCGCTCTCGGGATCTGCTCCTGGGTCTACTTTACGTTCCGGGCAGTGTTTTTCCGCAGGAAGCTGGTTTGTTTTATCCAAAAAATCCTGGAAAATGATTACCAGTCCGGGGTAAGCTCGCATCCCGGCTCTTTCGACGAGATCGCCCGCCTGGAGAAGCTGGTCAACAAAATGGCGGATCAGCTCAGGGTTTATGACCAGTTGCAGATCGACAAGATCTCCGCCCTGACCAAGGCAATAGATATAATCTATAACAACGTCAAAGAAGGGATAATCGTATATACTGAAGACAAGAAAACCTTTCAGGTTAACCCCGTGGTCCAGCGGCTTTTTGAAGTGGAGCAGGAGAATTTCAGCTATGACTCTCTGGCCAAGCAGGAAGTTAACCGGGATTTTATTTCCAGACTTAAGGAGGTAATAGACCATGGCCGGACTTTTCATCAGGAAAATCTGGTCCTTGAGCTTCCTATCCGCCAGTCCAGAAGGCAATTGCAACTGACTATGATCCCCATTAAAGACAAGAACGAGATAGTAGAGTTGGCGATAATCTTGGTCAACCGGAAAGATTAATTTAAGTCTTGAGGCGGATAATAAAATCACCATGACCGGGGTCGAATTAGTCAAAGGGGATATTACCAGGATCTCAGTTGATGCCATCGTCAATGCCGCCAACTCGACTCTTTTAGGAGGGGGCGGAGTCGACGGCGCCATCCATCGCGCTGCCGGGCCAAAGCTGAAGGCGGAATGCGCGACTTTAGGCGGCTGCCGGACAGGACAAGCCAAGATCACCCGGGGTTATGATCTGCCGGCAAAATTCGTTATTCACACCGTAGGCCCGGTCTGGTCAGGAGGCAGAAATAACGAACAGGAACTGCTCGCTGATTGTTACCGCAACTCTTTGGCCCTGGCCCGGGACCGCACCATTAAAAGCATCGCTTTTCCTTCGATCTCTACGGGGGCCTACCGCTTTCCCGTCGAACTGGCTTCAGTAACCGCTTTAAAAACCGTGGCAGCTTACCTTAAAAACAATCCCGAAGTTTTCCAGAAGATAATCTTTGTCCTGTTCTCAGATAACGACCTCCAGATCTATCGCCGGGTTTATCAGAAGATCTCAGTTCTAAGTTAAGCTGGAAAAGATCGCGGATTTCTGTTAAAATAACAATTCAGATAATTAAGAGTTACGGGGAAAAGCCGGGAAAGACGTTCGCAAAGACCGAAAATAAAATTTTTCAAATGAAAGTAGTTACCCGGGAAATAAGCTGTAAAACAAAAGGTAATCCCGACCTGGTCAATATTACCGCGGAGATCTCGGAGATCCTGGGATCAAGCGGATTAAAAGAAGGGAGTCTGACTGTTTTTGTAGTCGGCTCGACCGCGGCTATAACCTCTTTCGAATACGAACCGGGGCTGGTCAAAGATGTTCAGGACCTGTTTGATAAACTTATTCCCAGCAACAAAGAGTATAAACACGACGCCACCTGGGGCGACAATAACGGCTTCAGCCACTTAAGAGCCAGCTTGCAGGGGCCTTCGTTGACTATCCCTTTTAAAGAAGGGAAACTTCTATTAGGCACCTGGCAGCAGGTGGTTTTGGCGGAGTTCGATAACCGGCCCAGGCAGCGCCAGGCGATCATCCAGTTGATCGGCGAGTAAACTCTCGGTCCGGCAAGAGAAAGGATGACTTGATGAAGATCAACAATAAACAGGCCCAGGCTTTCAAGATCAAAAACCGTAAAGGCTACGCTTTAGTCTGCTGCGGACATCTTACTGAAGGTAAGACCCCCGAACAGGCTTATGACCGGATGTGCAAGGCTTTGCGCCGGACCGAACGGAAGAGATAAGGCAGGATTCCTTGTGAGCGAAAAATGCCCTGGACAGGATAAAAGGAATTTGAAGATGGAATTGATCCGCTGCTCCAAATGCGGCTATCCGGCGGAGATGTTCTCCGATGAGATAAAAGTCAAATGCCCGAAATGCAAAAGCGCGGTTTCCCGCAGAAAATTGCCTTCATGCTTGGACTGGTGCAAATCCGCGCGGCAATGCCGGGATTATTTTGATAACAAAGAAGAGGAGGCAGAATGAAAATGATTTCCCGCAGGCAGTTTTTGAAATTATTCGGTTTAGGGGCCGGAGCGATCTTTTTTACCCATATTCTTTCCCGACTTGGGCTGGCGCAATCCGGCAAAGAAAAGTTTAACAACCGGACCAAGAAAAATATAAAAACCGACCACGACCTGGTCGCGGTCAAGGGCGATGACCCCGCAGCCATTACCCGCAAGGCTGTCGAGGCCCTCGGAGGCATGGAAAGATTTGTCAAGCCAGGCTCTGTGGTTGTGATCAAACCGAACATGAGCTGGGACCGGGCTGTTGAATACGGCGCCAATACCAATCCCGCGGTGGTGGCGGTTCTGGTGGAAATGTGTTTTGCCGCCGGAGCCAAGCGGGTGAATGTTTTTGACAATACCTGTAACCAGGCCCAGCGTTCCTACGAGAACAGCGGAATAAAGAAGGCCGCCGAAGCCAAAGGCGCTAATGTTTATTTTATCGACAGCTGGAATGTCATCAAGGCGCATTTTCCTTTTGAAAGCTCTATGGAGAACTGGCCGATTTTCCGGGATGCGGTAATCTGCGACACTTTCATCAACGTGCCTGTCCTCAAAGATCACGGCCAGACCCGGCTCACTTTGGGGATGAAAAACCTGATGGGGGTTTGCGCAGGAAATCGCGGGCTGATGCACGTTGACCTGGGCACGAAAATATTCGAAGTGGCCCGGTTTATTGTGCCGGAACTGACGGTGATCGACAGCTACCGCTATTTGAAGCGCCACGGCCCGTCCGGCGGAGATCTCAAGGACGTTGAGCTGCGCAAGACCGTGATCGCCTCCGCTGATTATGTTCTGGCTGACGTGTATGCCAGCCGGTCGGTTGATCATGATCCCAATTCTATACCTTACATCGCCAAAGCGATCGAGGCGGGATTGGGCAGCGCAGCGGTTTCCGGAAAAGACATCGTTGAGCTAACAATCTAAATAGGCTTATGAAAAAGCTTGTTCTGGCTAAAAGGCTGTCCCAGGTTTTTTTTATTTTTCTGTTCGGGTATATCTTTTGGGCCACGACTTATCCGCTGACCAGCAGTATTCCTCCGGATATCTTCTTTAAACTCGACCCTTTGATCATGCTGGCCGCGTCTTTAAGCGAAAAACTGCTTTTGGCGGGAGTGATAATCTCATTTATCATGCTGGTTCTGACCCTGGTCCTGGGAAGATTTTTTTGCGGCTGGGTCTGCCCGCTGGGGGCGATCATCGATTTCTCCGGAATGGACAATAAGGGGGCTATTTTAACCGACAGCCAGAACAGATCGGTCAAAAGAGTGAAGTTCGCCATTTTAGGGGCGGTTTTCTTCTCGGCGTTTCTGGGCATGCAGATCGCCTGGGTGTTTGATCCGACGGTGATCGCGGCCAGGTTTGTTTCCCTGAACCTGATCCCTTTAGTGACTTTTGCCATCGATGGGCTTTTCTCCTGGACGATCAGGACCTTCCAGCTTTACGGAGCGCCGTATGATTTGTACCGCAGCCTTAGAGGTTCGTTTTTGGGAGTGAAAGTTTATTATTTCAGCCACGCTCTTTTGATCTTTTCTTTTTTTCTGGCTATTTTTATCTCCGGGTACAGATTGAAACGTTCCTGGTGCCGGGTAATTTGCCCGCTGGGAGCGATGTACGCTTTGTTGGCCCGGTTTTCCTGGCTCCAGCGCCGGATCACCGGCTGTAACCATTGTCTGAATTGCAAGTCCGCTTGCCGGATGGGAGCGATCCGAGACGATCTTAGCTATAATAAAGGCGAATGCATTTTGTGCATGGACTGCGTTTATAACTGCCCGCCAAAAATCACCAAGTTCAGTTTTACAGGCTGGGGATTTCCAGTTAGAAACAAAGTCAATAGCGCCGAGGGATCCGGAATTTCCCGCCGGCAATTTCTGGCCCTGACTTTTTTTTCCGGATTGGCCGCCCCGGTAAATGTCCGGGCGGAGATCTCAGGCTTAAAGCCGGTCAGGCAGAAAGTCATTCGCCCCCCGGCATCTTTAAAAGAAGAGGAATTCCTTAATCGCTGCGTGCGCTGCGGGAATTGCATGAAAGTCTGTATCACCAACGGCCTTCAGCCGGCTTTGTTCGGCTCCGGGCTATCCGGAATTTGGACCCCGCAATTGGTCCCGGAGATCGGCTACTGCGAGTACCACTGCACGCTTTGCGGAAATGTTTGCCCAACAGGGGCCATCCCTAAACTTAGCGAAGCCCAGAAACTTAAGACCCGGTTGGGGCTTGCGAAGATCGACCGCAAAATATGCATTCCCTGGAAGGATAATAAAGATTGTTTGGTCTGCGAAGAGCATTGTCCGATACCGAATAAAGCAATAAAGCTTAAAAAAGTCGAGGTTAATGGTAAAATGATCTCCAGGCCTTATTTAAACCTGAAACTTTGCGTGGGATGCGGGATCTGCCAGACTAAGTGTCCGGTCAGGCCGGAAAGAGCGATCAAGGTTTATCCGGTTCGGGTCACTCACGGAAAATAACATGCCGGATTATTCCGGAATACTGAAGGCCATGAAAAGTAAAGTATATTTTGTCCGGGTAGAAAACCAGGAAAGCCGGGAATCGGTTTCCGCAAAGCTGGATAAACTGATCCAGTCCAGCAAAGTTCTCGATTTTCTGAAAAAAGACCAAACTGCGGCGGTCAAACTCCATTTTGGGGAAGAGGGTAATACCGGATATGTCCGGCCGGAGTACGTTCGGGTTGTTTGCCAAGGGATATTAGCCCGAAAGTCCAAGCCGTTTTTGTCTGATACCAACACTCTTTACGGCGGCAGGCGCACTAATTCCAAAGACCATCTGGCTTTAGCTTACGAACACGGGTTTAAGCCGGAAAATGTTTCAGCCGAAGTCGTGATCCCAGACGATACACAAAAGGAAAATGTCCGGGAGATCAGGCAGGAAACTGAATTTGTCAAGACCGCCAAAATCGCCAAAATTTTCTTTGAGGCGGACGCGATCGTGGGCATTGCCCATTTCAAAGGGCATATTATGACCGGATTCGGCGGAGCTTTGAAGAACCTGGGCATGGGCTGCGCTACCAGACCGGGAAAATTGTTCCAGCATTCGGATATAGCTCCGTATGTGATAACCAAAAATTGCATTGCTTGCGAGGCCTGTATCGCGGTTTGCCCCGCCCAGGCTATTGCTTTAAAGCCGGATAAAGCTTTTATCGATCAGGCCAAGTGTATCGGCTGCGCCAGCTGCTTAGCTGCCTGCAAATTTCAGGCTATTGACGTAAAATGGGATTCCGGCGGCGGCTTCATCCAGGAGCGGATGATCGATTATGCCCGGGCTGTGCTTTCCAATAAGAAGGGCAAAGCCGCGTTTTTTAATTTCTGCCTGAAGATCACCCGGGAATGCGATTGCCTGGCCAAGGATGATCCGCGGATAGTCCCGGATATCGGGATCCTGGCTTCCGGCGACCCCGTGGCTATCGATAAAGCCGGGTTCGACCTGGTTAACCGGGCCGCGGGAAAAGATATCTTCAAAGAGATGCATCCCAAGAGAAACGGGATGAAACAGCTGGATTACGCGGCAAGCCTCGGCCTGGGGGATCTGGATTACGAGTTGCTCGAGGCCTGAATTTTATCGAAATCAAACGATTCAGATGTTATAATAAAGCATGAATTCAAAGCGGAGCAGAGCATGAAAAAGGAACTATCTTTCATCACGGTTATCGGAAAAGACAAGAAGGGCATTGTCGCTAAGATCTCCAATATTCTTTACAGGAACAATATCAATATCGAGGACATCAGCCAGAAGGTCATGGAAGGTTTTTTTGTGATGGCGATGTTAGTTGAGACCTCGGGTTATAAAAAACCCCAGGCGAATATCGGCAGGGAGCTGGATAAGGTCGGCAGGGAATTAGGCCTGAAGATCCAGGTCCAGCACGAAAACATTTTTAAAAAAATGCACCGGGTCTGAAATATGGCGATCACCGTAGAAGAGATTTTTGAAACCGCAAGCATGATCCTTCACCAGAACCTGGATATCCGCACGACTACGCTGGGGATCAATCTTAAGGACTGCGTGCATTCAAATTTCCGGATATTCAAAAAACGGGTTTTTGCTAAAGTCTGCGATTTCGGCACGAAACTGATCAGGCAGGCTGAGAAGCTGGAAGAAAAATACGGGGTGCCGATCGTCAATAAGAGGATCGCCGTGACCCCGGTCAGCCTGATCATGGAAACCCACAGCACCGGAGCTAAATTCCTGCAGATGGCCAGAACTCTGGACCTTGCGGCTGGAAAAGCGGGGATAGATTTTATCGGCGGTTTCGGCGGACTCTGCCAGAAAGGGCTGAGCGCATCCGACAGGCTTTTGATCGCGTCCCTGCCCGAAGTGCTTTCCCGGACCAGGAGGGTCTGTTCTTTTCTTAATGTCGGCTCAACCGCCAGCGGGATGAATCTTGACGCGGTCAATCTTTTAGGCGCTATGCTCAAGAAAACCGCGCGCCTTTCCAGAAACGCCGTTGGCTGCGCCAAGTTCGTGGTCCTGGTCAACGCTCCGGAAGACAATCCTTTTATGGCCGGAGCTTTTCACGGAGTAGGAGAGCCGGATATTACGCTCAACGTCGGGATCAGCGGGCCGGGAGTGGTCAGATCCGTGGTGGAGAAAAACCGGGAGTGCGATCTCAGCGAGCTTTCCGAGGTGATCAAGAGAACCGTTTTCAAGATCACCCGGGCCGGGGAGTTGATCGGCCGGGAGCTGGCCGGTAATTTAAAGATACCTTTCGGTATCGTGGATATTTCTTTAGCTTCGACCACCGCGGAAGGCGATTCTGTGGCCCGGGTGATCGAAGCTTTCGGCATAGAGAGTATCGGAGCTCACGGCTCGACCCTGGCGGTGGCCCTTTTAATGGACGCCGTGAAAAAAGGGGGAGCCATGGCCAGCGCTAATGTCGGAGGATTGAGCGGCACATTCATCCCGATCAGCGAGGATAAAGGAATGATCGAAGCGGTCAAGCGCGGCTCTTTGAGCCTGGACAAACTGGAATCTCTGACCGGTGTCTGTTCAGTGGGGCTGGATATGGTGGCCATACCCGGGAATACTCCCGAAGAGATCATTAACGCCATTATCGCCGACGAACTGGCCATCGGGATCATCAACAATAAGACTACCGCGGCCAGGATCCTTCCTATACCCGGAAAGAAAGCCGGGGATAAAGTAGAGCTGGGCGGGCTTTTGGGCACGGCGATCGTCATGGCGATAAATAAATATACTTCTAAAAAGTTCATGCTTCGCGGGGGAAGGCTTCCGGATCCGGTAACCATTCTGCGGAACTAAGGATATGATAAACCTCGGGGTGAGTCCGGAAAAAGAAGCGGCGCTGCGCGAAAGAATGAGCAGGTTTAATATCCGCGAAGATGATCTTAAGGAGAACTTTGTGCGTTCCCGGGGGCCGGGCGGACAGAACGTCAATAAAACATCCACTTGCGTTTACCTCAAGCATATCATTTCCGGGATCGAGGTCAAATGCCAGCAGGAGCGCTCCCAGGTTTTAAACCGCTACCGGGCCAGGGTAATTTTGGCAAACAAAATCGAAAATAATATCCTCGGCCGTCAATCCGAAGAGAGAAAACGCATAGAAAAGATCCGCAGGCAAAAACGCAAACGTTCCCAAAGAGCGAAATTAAAAGTTCTGGAAGCTAAACGCAGGCATGCCGAGAAAAAATCTCTGCGCCAAAGAGTCGACACAAAGGGGGAATTCTAGAAATGGGCGACGTATATCTTACTAAAAAAGGTTATGAAAAATTAAGCGAGGAACTGGGATATCTGAAAAATGTCCGGCGGCGGGAAATATCCAAGGCTATAGGAGTCGCCCGCGAGCACGGGGATCTCAGCGAGAACGCCGAATACGACGCGGCTAAGGACGCCCAGGGGTATAACGAAAAAAAGATCTCGGAGCTTGAGGAAAAACTTTCCCGGGTGCGGATCATCGAAGACCAGGATATTCCCCACGGCGAAGTGCTGATCGGAGCGACGGTCAAGCTTAAGGACCTGGATAACGGCGAAGAGCTGGAATATACCCTGGTCAGCGAAGAAGAATCTGATTACGAGCAGAACAAGATCGCCATTACTTCCCCCATCGGTCTGGGGCTTTTGTCCCATAAAGAGAACGAAGAAGTCGACATTAAAGTCCCGGCTGGGATTCTGCGTTATAAGATTTTGAAGATATCCCGGGAATAGATCCCGGCTCCTCAGGGCTAGATGATTAAAACCGAAGTGTTCAGCGGAATAAGTTACCGAAATTGGCAGGCATCCGAACCTCAAGCTGTGTTTTTACTGGTACACGGGCTGGGTGCTCACTCCGGAAGGTGGGATGCGCTGGCAAAATACTTCTTTGAACATAATATCTCATCTTACGCCCTGGAATTACGGGGCTTTGGCAGCACTTCTTCCTTAAAAGGGCACATTGATTCGTTTGAGACCTATTTTAAAGATATTCTTATCCTGCGCTTGATTATTGAAAATGATAATCCGGGTAAAAAGGTATTTCTCATCGGGGAGAGTTTTGGAGGCCTGCTTTCGTTTTTACTGATCCAAAAAGAGTCCGCGATTTTCTCGGGAGTGATCCTTCTTGCTCCGGCTTTCAGTATCAAAATGCAAGTATCTTTATGGGATTACCTGCGGGTCGCATTCCATCTTTTTATTAACTCTAAAAAACAATTCAAAGTCCGGATCAGCGCCGCAATGTGTACCCGGGATATCGCGTACCAACAACAGTTGGATTCTGATCCTTTGGAGATCAGGCAGGTCAGCGCTAAATTCATGGCTAATTATTTCCTGGCGGAGAGCCAGGCCCGCAAGGTCCCGGCTAAACTGAATATTCCGGCATTGTTCCTGGTTGCCGGAGAAGACAAGATCGTCAATCCTCAGGAGACTAAAAGGATCTTCCGCTGGCTGGACGCTCAAGACAAAGAGCTTAAAAAATATCCCGAGATGTACCACGCCCTCTCGATCGAGCTGGGCAAAGAGCAAGTTTTCGCTGATATTTTGGACTGGATTAAGAATAGATTATAGGCGGGGTAATTTTCCTAGGCTTTTGTGGGTGGCAAGGCGTGGTTGGAGGGGCGTGGAGGCGAGGAGCGGGCATGGTTCACCCTCGCAGTAAATTATCGGTGAGAGCGACGAAGCCGACCCGAGCGTAGGACTGACACGCTGGGTCAGGCCAAGCGTCCCCGGAAACCATGCTTTGACAGGACCCACAAAAGCCATAGTATGGAGGACGAATGAAATATATCCTGGCGATCGATCAGGGGACCACCGGAAGCAGGGCGATCATTTACGATAAGAACGGTTGCAAGGTTGCCAGCGCTTATGAGGAATTCCCCCAGTATTTCCCTAAGCCAGGCTGGGTGGAGCACAATCCAGGAGAAATCTGGGCTAGCGTCAAGAATACTTTGGAAAAAGTCCTGGCTAAGGTTCCGGACGGCTCAATTGCGGCTATCGGGATCACCAACCAGCGGGAAACCACAATAGTCTGGGATAGATCTACCGGAAAGCCGGTGTATAACGCCATTGTCTGGCAGTGCCGCCGGACCGCCGCACGCTGCGACCAGCTTAAAAAGAAAAAAAAAGAAAGCGATTTTTTCCGCAAACGCACAGGTTTGCCGATCGACGCTTATTTTTCCGCGACTAAGATCGAATGGATCCTCAAAAATGTCCCCGGGATAATGAGCCGGGCCAAAAAAGGCGAACTTTGTTTCGGGACCGCGGATTCCTGGGTTTTGTGGAAATTGACCGGCGGGCGAGTCCACGCCACTGATTATACCAATGCCTCGCGGACCATGCTGTTTAATATCCGCAGCAAAATTTGGGATAAAGATCTTTTGAAGAAATTCAATATTCCCCAAAGCTTGCTTCCGGAAGTCAGAAAATCTTCCGGTTTCTTCGGAAACACGATCAAGATCAATAACCTTCCCGCGGGAGTCCCGGTTTGCGGCATTGCCGGCGACCAGCAGGCGGCTTTGTTCGGACAAGCCTGTTTTAAACCGGGGACAATGAAAAATACTTTTGGCACCGGCGCATTCATGCTTCTTAATACTGGCAGGAAAATAATTTTTTCTAAATACGGTCTGATCACAACTCTGGGCTGCGGGGAAAAAGGCGAGCCGGTTTATGTCTTGGAAGGCGCTGTTTTTGTTGCCGGCGCCGCGATCCAGTGGCTGCGGGACAAGCTGAAACTTTTGCCGAGATCTTCCGATTCCGGGATGATGGCGAAAATTGTCAAAGATAATTCCGGAGTATATTTTGTCCCGGCTTTTGTGGGGTTAGGCGCACCTTATTGGGACCAGAATTGCCGGGGAGCGATCTTTGGCCTGACCCGCGGGACGACAGCCGGACATATCGTGCGCGCGGCGCTGGAAGCCATAGCTTATCAATCCCGGGACGTCCTGGAAGCCATGCAAAAAGATTCCGGGCTGGTGATAAAAGAGCTCAGGGTGGATGGAGGCGCGGCGGCTAATGATTTTCTTTGTCAGTTCCAGGCTGATATTTTAAAGATCAGAGTTACCAGGCCCCGGATAATCGAGATAACTTCTTTGGGAGCGGCTTATCTGGCCGGTTTGTCAGCGGGATACTGGAAAAGTTCGGCTGAGATCAGGAAATGCTGGCAGATAAATAAACTGTTCAGTCCGCGAATGCCGGGCAAAACTTCCTCCCGACTTTACGCTGGCTGGAAGCAGGCAATAAAACGCACCTTAACCTGAAAATAAAATGTTTGACGTGATTATCATAGGCGCGGGAGTAGTGGGCACGGCTATTGCCCGGGAATTATCCCGCTATAAACTGAAGATCGGCCTTCTGGAAAAAGAGGAGGAGCCGGCTTTCGGAGTGTCCAAATCCAACAGCGGGATCATTCATCCCGGGACCCAGAATCCTCCGGGCTCCTTAAAGGCCAGATTATGCGTGCAGGGGAACATTTTGATCCGAAGGATCGCCCGGGAGCTGGGGGTGGATTTCAAGGAGGTCGGAGAGCTGATCCTGGCTTTCAGCGAAGAGGAGATCTTGCGTTTGCATCAATTGAGGGATGAAGCGCAAATACTTAAAGTTCCCGGAGTGCGGATGGTAGATCAGATCTGGCTTGCCCGGAACGAGCCGAATTTGAGCCGGAAAGTCTTGGCGGCCTTATACGCTCCCAGCGCGGGGATCATCAGCCCCTACCGGCTGGTTTATGATCTGGCGGAGAATGCCCGGGCCAACGGCGTGGAGATCCACACTCTGGCTGAAGTGGAAAAGATCGAGAAGCTAGACCGTGAATTCCGGGTTTTTACTTCCCGGGGAGAATTTAAAAGCCGTTTTCTGGTCAATTGCGCGGGTTTATTTGCCGATGATATCTCCCGAATGCTTGGGGTAGATGATTTCCGGATCCGCCCCTTAAAAGGCGAGGAGTTCATCCTGGATAAAAAGCAGGAAAATCTGACCAACCATTTGATATTTCCCCTGCCGGCAAAGAATACAAAAGGGATCCTGGTGATCAAGACCGCTGACGGCAATCCCATGATCGGGCCGACGGCAGAGGAGCTGGAAGACAAGACCGATCTGACCACTTCGGATCAAGGCCTGCAAAAAGCTTTGGCCGGCGCCCGGAAGCTGGTCCCGGGCATAAGCGATAAGGATATCATCGCTTATTTTGCCGGGCTGCGGCCGAAAGCGGGAGATGATTTTATTATCCGCGCCGAAAAAAAAGTTTCCGGATTTGTCAATGTGGCCGGGATCCAGTCGCCCGGGCTGACCGCGTCGCCGGCGATCGCGCTCATGGTGGCGGGTATTCTTAAAAGCTGCGGCTTGGCTTTAAAAAGAAAATTATTTTTTCTTTGCCGCCGCTCTAAAACCAAGCATTTATTCTCGATTAAGCTTCCCCGGACAAAAAAACTGATCCGGAAAAACCCGGCTTACGGAGATATAGTCTGCCGCTGCGAGATGGTTTCCGCGCAGGAAATAAAAGAGGCGATCAAACGGGGAGCTGCGACTCTGGACGGGATAAAATTCCGCACCCGCTGTCAGGCCGGAAGGTGTCACGGCAGTTTCTGCACCGCTCGGGCGATGAAGATCCTGGCCGAAGAAAGAAATATTCTTTTGACCGAAGTATCCAAGCGGGGCAAAGGCTCGGAGATAGTCAAGAAAGACAGGGCAAATGATTAAAAGAGACCTGGTGATTGTCGGAGGAGGCCCGGCAGGCATGGCCTGCGCGTTATCAGCCCGGGAAAACGGGGTAAAAGATATCTTTCTTCTGGAGCGCGACCAGTATCTGGGAGGGATCCTTAACCAATGCGTGCACACCGGTTTTGGCCTGGAGTATTTTAAAGAAGTGCTCACCGGTCCGGAATACGCCGAGAGGTTCAGCGACAAAATAAAAGAGACCCCGGAAATAGAGGTCAGTTTGAGGTCGTTCGCAATAAAACTCACCCGGGACAAAGAGTTGACTTATCTCAAACCCGGTAAAGTAGAGACTGTCAAAGCCAGGGCTTTGGTCATGGCCACCGGCTGCCGGGAGAAGACCCGGGAAATGGTGCATATTCCCGGGACCAGGCCGGCCGGGATATTTTCCGCCGGCCTTGCCCAGAAGCTGATCAATATCGAGGGGCTTTTACCCGGGAATAAGGTGGTGATCGTCGGCTCAGGCGATATCGGACTGATCATGGCCCGCAGGTTCACTCTGGAAGGGGCAAAGGTCCAGGCGGTAGTGGAGATCCAGGAGAAAAGCCGCGGCCTGGAAAGAAATCTGGTCCAGTGTATTTACGATTTTGGAATTCCCATATATTTCAATCACAAGATATCCGCGATTTCCGGCCAGGACCGGGTGGAGAAGGTCAAGGTGGTCAAAGTTGACCGGAACTGCCGTGAAGTGGACAACAGCGGCTTCGAGATCGATTGCGATACCTTGCTTATGTCTGTCGGCCTGATCCCGGAAAACGAGCTGATCGAACAGGCGGGAGTTGTTCTGGACCGCGAGACCAATTCTCCCCTCGGAGAAGGTTTGAACAAGACCGGTATTCCGGGCTTATTCGTTTGCGGGAATTCTTTCCAGGTTTACGACATCGCGGATTCAGTGACCAGGGACAGTGAATTCTGCGGAAGGATGGCCGCGGAGTATTTGAAGGGGCTGAAATGAAAAAGACTATGATCTGCACAGAATGCCCGGCAGGCTGCGTTTTAAGGGCGGACATTGAGAACTGCCGGGTGATAAAAGTCAGCGGCAATAAATGCCCCAAGGGCGAAACCTATGCTCAGTCGGAGGCGGAGAATCCCAAACGTGTCCTTACCGCCACGGTCTTCTGCGAAGGGCTGGCCCTGAAATTCCTGCCTGTGCGCACCGACAAGCCGGTTCCTAAATCCAGGCTTCTTGATCTGATGGGCGAGATAAAAAATATCAGTTTGAGGATCCCGGTGAGGACCGGGGATATCGTCAAGGCCAATATTCTGGGGCTGGAAGTCAACCTTATTGCCGCCAGAAGCGTGGAACGGCAGTAGCTTTTTCCGGGGATCCATAGAGCTTTTTCGGGTTTTAAAAAGTTTTTTGTGATATAATAAAAAAGCTAAATTCATCAATTCCAGATCGGAGAAAACAAAAGATGAAAAAGATAAAATTCGATTTTAACAATTTTTTCAGTTCTTCCGTCGGCAACAACCACGGTGTCACTCAGAAAGAATGGCGGACATCCCTGGGAGCGGCTAAAAAAGCGCAAAAACATTTGAGCGCTGTCCTGAGTAACAGCCGGAACCGGGTAGCTTTGGGGTTGGAGTGGGCCAGGCTTCCTGACCAGAAAGGATCCACCCTGTCATTGATCCAAAGGCTGGGGGAAGAGATCGCGGCCGGATTCGATTCGGTTGTTTTTCTGGGCATCGGCGGGTCGTATCTGGGCTTGAAAGCCGCTCAGGATGCCCTTTGCCCGGCCTATTACAATGAATTTTCCGCGCTGAGAAATGGCCGGCCGCGGATATATTTTGAGGGCAATAATCTGGATCCGCAGACTTTATCGGCGCTTTTAGGCAACCTGGACCCCCTTAAGACTTTTGTAGTGGTGATCTCCAAATCCGGAGAGACCACCGAGACCAAGGCCGCTTTCGCTTTAGTCGAGCTTTGGCTGAAAAAAGGAGCCGGCAAGAATTACGGCCGGCAGGTTTTTTGCATCACTGATCCGGAAAGCGGGGCTCTGCGCCGGAAAGTCCAAGCCGAGCAGGCCAAAGACCCGTTAAGTTTCCGCAATCTGCCTCTTTTAAAAGGAGTTGGAGGAAGATATTCGGAATTCAACATGGGGTTACTGCATCTGGCGATCGTGGGGGTAAAGATCCCGGAAGTCCTGAAAGGCGCTAAATATATGTCCCGGGAATGCTCGAAAAAAGAGATCTCCCGCAATCCCGCTTATATGTACGCTTTGCTCTCGACCATACTTTATCAAAAGAAAAAAAAGCCGATATCCATACTTATGCCCTTCGGCGAAGCTTTGAAATCCACGGCTGATTGGTATTGTCAGCTCCTGGCTGAAAGCACCGGCAAAAGATACCGCCGCAAGATCAAAGTCAGCGCCGACGGCGCAGAGGAATGGCTCTGGGACAAGGATCGCCCGGTAAATGTCGGCCGGACCCCGATCTCTACCCGGGGGACCAATGATTTGCATTCCGTACAGCAGAATAATATCGAAGGCCAAAACGATAAGACCGTGACTTTTATCCGGATAGAGAAGTTCAGCCATGATCTTAAAGTAGCCGGGACCGGAGATTTTCTTTCCGGAAACACTTATTCCCGGCTGTTGTCTTTGGCCCAGGAAGCTACGGAATGGGCGCTGGTCAGACAAGAGCGGCCGAACTGCACCATTATTCTTCCGGAATTGAACCCCTATTACTGGGGAGGTTTGCTGTTCTTCTTTGAGATGGCTACGGCTTTTGAGGGCGAATTGCTCAATATCAATGCTTTTGACCAGCCGGGAGTGGAGGGCTACAAGAACTATATGTACTACAAGCTGCGAAAGCCCGGGCTGCCGGAGTCGATCTCCCGGGAGGTTCGCAGGTATCCTTTAAAGAAATTCGCCCGGTATACGATTTAGCCAAAGCCGCGGGTAATTTTACTGGGAGGTGGATATGAAGATCAAAATACTCCTGGTGGACGACGAAGCCGATGTCCTGGATGTATTAGGCAAGAAGCTGGAAAACGAAGGTTTTGTCACCCTGAAAGCTTCTGACGGCAACGAAGGGTTAGCCAAAGCCCGTGAGGAAAAACCGGATCTGATCCTTCTGGATATAATGATGCCCGGTAAAGACGGCTTCAGTTTGCTCCGCGACTTGCGATCGGACCAGCAGCTCTGCGAGGTCCCGGTGATCATGGTTTCCGCCAAAAGCGAGGCCGGCTCTTTGTTCCAAGGCCGCGATCTGGGAGCCACTGATTATCTGATCAAGCCTGTAGATTTCGATCAGCTTTTGAAGTATATCAGAAAATACACCCTGGCAGAACCGAAAGCATAGATTTAAAATCAGCCCGCCAGAGTTTTACCTTCCTGAAATATTATGAGACCAAATAACAACAATGTCGATATAAAGCATATCCTGCGGGCTTTGCGCTACCGTAATTACCGGCTGTTCTTTTGCGGCCAGATGATCTCTTTGGTGGGCACCTGGATGCAGTATTTGGCCATGAGCTGGCTGGTTTACCGCTTGACCAATTCTGCTTTTGCCCTGGGCGTGATAGGGTTTGCCAGCCAGATCACCACGTTCTTTATTTCGCCTTTTTCCGGGGTCTGGGCGGACCGCTGGAACCGCCACCGTATTGTGGTCGTCACCCAGGTCCTGGCAATGCTCCAGGCGCTGACGTTGGCTTTTTTGGTGATGTCCGGCCTGGTCCGGGTCTGGCACATTATCGCTTTGAGCATTTTTATGGGATTGGTCAATTCTTTTGATATGCCGGTGCGCCAGTCTTTCACTATAGACATGGTCGCTGATAAAGAGGATCTGGGCAATGCCATTGCTTTGAATTCACTGACTTTTAATCTGGCCAGGTTTATCGGACCTATGGTCGCGGGTTTTGTGGTGGCTTCCTTCGGCGAAGGGGTCTGTTTTCTGATCAACGGCCTGAGTTATATCGCGGTGATCTGGGCGTTATTTATGATGAATATCCCCGCGTCTAAAGCGGAAAACAACCATCAGAATATCTGGTCGAGTATGAAGGAAGGTTTTATTTATACTTTCGGATTTGCCCCTATGCGTTTTATCCTGGTTCTTATGGGGCTGGTCAGCCTGGTGGTCATGCCCTATGCCGTGCTTTTGCCGGTTTTCGCCAAAGACGTCCTGCGCGGAAACTCCCGGACCCTGGGATTTCTGATGGGCGCGGCAGGTATGGGAGCTTTAACCGGAGCGGTCTTTATGGCGGCCAAAAAAGGGGTGCGGGGGCTGGGCAAAGATATCTCCGCAGCGACATTCATGTTCGGGATCGGCCTGGTGGCATTATCGTTTGTCTCTACGGTCTGGTTGTCCCTGGTTTTGATGGCTTTGATCGGGTTTGGCCTGATGGTCCATATGGCGGCAAGCAATACGGTCCTGCAGACTATCGTTGACGACGATAAGCGCGGCAGAGTAATGGGTTTTTATGTCATGGCTTTTATCGGGCTGTCTCCTATCGGAAGTATTCTCGCCGGAAGCCTGGCCGGCCGTATCGGCACTCAGCGCACATTGTTGCTGGCCGGGATCTCCTGCGTGACAGGCGCGGTTATTTTTCTTTCCAAACTGGCTGCTTTTAACTTGATTGTCGATCAGGTTGATTTTAAAAAAAGTTTAAAGCCTGTTATTGAGGGCCGTTAGCCCGAAATAAACGCTGAATCCGATCAAAGCCACGGCGCAGGCCAGGATCACCCCGCGGTAGATCTTATCCGAGATGAATCTCTTTCCTTTAGATACGCCCCAGGCAACTATACTGTACCACCCCAGATCGGCGATAACATGGCCCGAGAAAAAGAAAAGTATTGCCGCCAGCCCCTGTTTTTGGGCAGCCAGGACCAGCCCCAGTCCGATACTCAGCCACCAGAAGCTCCAGTAGGGATTGGACAGGCTTACGGTTATGCCCATCAAGACCAGATTTGAGTTTTTCAAAGCTGCGCTTTTGTTCTTAAGCGAAAGCCCGGAAAGTGATCCGATCATGCTGCATCCGAAATATAAAAGGATCAGGGATCCGCAGAGCGCGATCAGGCGCATGGCCGCGGGGCTTGAGGCCAAGCCGGAAAAACCCAGGATGATCAGCCCTATGGCCAGGGCTTCCAGGATGGCGTGGCCGAGGATCATCAGCGGCCCGGATTTAAATCCGTGTTTGGCGCTTTCCGCGATGACCGCGGTCAACAGCGGTCCGGGCATAAGCGCCCCGGATAAGGCTACGGTAAAAGACATCAGGAATATCGACAAGTAATCCATAATTTTATTGTATCAAATAGGCCTTGTTTGCGCTATAATAAAAACATGCAGGAAAAAGTCAAAAAGATCCTGATCATTTCTTCCGATGAAAACCTGAAGAAGGTCCTTAGTTTCTGCTTTGACGGCTGGGGGTATGAAGTCTTCCTGCACGACTCTCCGGCCAGCGACGTAAATCAGATCAAGAAGATCTCTCCCGACGCCATTGTCATCGATGTATATTCGGCCAGCAAGACCCACCTGCAGATCTGCAGCATCCTTAAAGAAGACCTGATCACCGCTTTTATCCCGGTAATCACCCTGATCAATAAGCGCCAGTTAAGAGAGCAGCTCCTGCACCTTAAACAGGGGGTGGACGATTATCTTATCAAGCCTCCGGATCCCCTTGACCTGAGGGTCAGGATCGAGATGGCCCTCAAAAGGGCCCAATACAGCTTTTATACCACGCCTCTTACCGGCCTTCCCGGAGGCCGGCTTATCGAAGAGGCGCTTGACGACCGGCTGAACAAACACGCCGCTTTTTCCTTCGGTTATATCGATATCGACAATTTCAAGTATTTCAACGATGTCTACGGTTATGTCAAGGGCGACAGGATCATCATGCAGTCGGCCTATATCCTGTACACCACCGTCAAAAAATTCGGAAACAAAGACGATTTCATCGGCCATATCGGAGGGGATGATTTTGTCTTTATCACTTCTTTGGATAAAAGCGTGGCCCTCTGCCAGAATTTTATCTGCATGTTCGATAACCTCACTCCTTTCCATTACTCGCCCGATGACCGGCAGAGGGGTTTTATCATTGCCAGGGACAGGAGCCGGAAAGTCCGCAGAGCTGGCCTGGTCAGCGTTTCCGTGGCCGTGGTCAACAAGCGCAGCCCCGGGGAGTTCAAGTCAATAGTGGAGATCAACGAAAAAGTCGCCGAGATCAAGCATTATCTCAAGGAGATCCCCGGCAGCAAGTTCATGGCTGACCGGCGCGAGAATTCCGGGGAGGATCTGCAAGACCCCCGCATTTACCGGAAAAAAGAAACGATCCTGGAGGCTTACCGTCCGCTGGGCCAGGTCCTTCTGGAAGAAAACATGATTAACTCCCAACAGCTGGATGAAGCCTTGAAAATACACTGGCGCAAAGATATACTTTTAGGTGAGACTCTTAAAGAGATGGGCTATCTCGGGGATGTCCAGCTCAGCCGGGCGCTGGACCTGCAAAGACAGAAGTTAAGTTATTTGGTCGAGAGTTAAAATAAGGGGAGGGGGGCAATGCCGGAAAAACTGCTTCTTGTGGATGATGACCGCGAATTCCGCGAAGAGTTCGCGGAAAGCCTCTCGGATTACGAGGTCCTTCAGGCTGACAGCGGCCAGCAAGCTTTAAAAATATTATCCCGGCCGAATGAGATCGATCTGGTGATTTTGGACGTGTTTATGCCGGGCTTGAGCGGGACCGAAGTTTTAAGGCAGATCCGCGACAATTATCCGGATCTGGGTATCGTTATTTTAACCGGGTACAGCTCAAAAGATATCGCCATCGAGGCTCTTAAAAGCCACGCCGATGATTATCTGGAGAAACCGGTAGATGTCGATAAAGCCAAGGAGATAATCGAGAATATTCTTTCCGCCAAAAGAACTCCCGATGGCCTGTCGTCGCAAGGCATGAAAGGAAAGATCGAGAAAGTCAAATATTATGTGCAGAGGAATTGTTTTAAAAAAGTCCGCCTTGAAGATGCCGCGCAGGCGGTCTGTCTGAGCTCCAAATATTTAAGCCGGATATTCGAAGAGAACACCGGGATGAGGTTTACCGAATACCGGCTCAAAGTCAAGATCGCTCAAGCTATGGCCTTATTGAAGAAAAGCGGTTATAATATAGACCAGATCTCCGATAAACTGGGGTATAAGAACACGGAATCTTTTATCCGGCAGTTCAAGAAAAGCGTCGGGCGGACTCCCACCCAATGCCGGAAAGCCGGAAAGAAGAAAAATAAAAAATGAGCAAAAAGATCAAACGGCTGCGCAATTTTAACGCTCAACTGCGCGGGGTCAATGAAAGGCTTAAGAGCGAGATCCTGCACCGCCAGGAAGCGGAGAACAATCTTAAAGCCGCCTACCATAAGCTTTCGGATATCATCGAATTTTTGCCTGACGCTACCTTTGTCATCGACAAGGATAAGAAGGTCATTGCCTGGAACAAGGCGATCGAGGAGATGACCGGAGTAAAAAAAGAGGAAATGATCGGCAAAGGCGATTACGCTTATTCCGTGCCGTTTTACGGCAAGCCGCGGCCGCTGTTAGTGGACCTGTTAAGCATCTCGCAGGAGGAGATCGAAGCCAAATACAGTTATGTCAAGAAAGAAAAAGAGAACCTTTACGCGGAAGTATTTGTGCCCAGGATCTTCGCCGGCAAGGGGGCGTTTATCTGGATCAAGGCTTCGCCTTTATTCGATGACCACGGAAAGATAGTCGGAGCGGTGGAATCTATCCGGGACATTACCGACCGCAAGGAAGCCGAGGCGATCCTGCGCCAGGACAAGGAAAGTTTCGAGAACCTGACCAAAGAAAGGACCGAGCAGCTTTTAATGGTCCAGAAGGAGCTGGCGGACGCCAAGCATCTTTCCGAGATAGGCTCGCTGGCCGCTATCGTGGCCCACGAGCTGCGCAATCCCCTGGCTGCGATCCGCACCGCGGCCTATAATATCGGCAGGAAAAGCCGCAACCAGTCCCTGAAAAGCCACCTGGATAATATTGAGAAGAAAGTGCTGGATTGCGACCAGACTATTAATAATCTTTTGAGCTATTCCCGGGTCAAGGTCTCCCGTTTCGAGGATGTCAGGATCTTCGCGATCCTTAAAGAGTGCGTGTCCGGGGCCAAAGACAGGTATTATAAATGGAAAGTCCAGGTGGTCAAAAAATGCAACTGTCTTAAAAATGACATGATCAATGCCGATCCTTTTCAGATGAGAGAACTTTTTAATAATCTTCTCAACAACGCTTTTGAATCTTTCCCGGAGAAAAAAGGCCGGATCGTCATCCGGGTCGACCGCAGAGACATCGAGAATAATATTGTTATTTCCTTTTCCGACAACGGCGCGGGAATAAGCCCGGGAGACCTCAAGAAACTTTCCCAGCCTTTTTTTACCACTAAATCAAAAGGCACCGGGCTGGGGCTGGCCGTATGCCATCAGCTGGTCAGCTTGCATGAAGGCTCCATGGATTTTCAAAGCGAGCTGGGCAGGGGGACTACGGTCGTTGTGACCTTGCCGATAGAGCGGAAGCTGCAATGA
>JBFZAG010000057.1:0-31641 GCA_041309145.1 Candidatus Omnitrophota bacterium
ACCAAGGTCGCCGGAGGCGAATCGGTCAAGATCGGCAAGATCCTGGTCCGGGGAGTTGACGGCTACAAGGCGGGAAAGAACGTAAGAGGGCGCGGCACGTTATACGCCGTGGCGGACGGAAAAGTGTCTTTTACCCGTAAAAAACCCGCGCGCGGGGCAGTTAAGACATTTATCAACGTCCTGCCTGAATAATGGCGGTTGAGAAAAATCCCGGAGACAAAGTTTCTCGAAATTCCCGCAGATATTCGGCGATCAAATACGGCGTTAGCGCCGGAGCGATAGTTTATGATCTTCTGCTGATGGCCGGGCTCGTCTTCAGCGGGATCTCCGCCCAGCTGGCTAAAGCCGTCAACCTTCTGGTCGGGGGAAATTTTCTGGCCCTACCGCTGTACTTCTTTATAATCTGCGTTTTTTATTATATCCTGACTTTTCCCCTTAATTTCTACCGAAACTTCATCCTGGAGCATCAGTTCCAGCTCACCCGCCAAAGCCTGGCCGGCTGGTTTAAAGACCAGCTTAAAAGCGCGGTTTTAGCCTACTTTATCGCTTTTATCCTTTTAGCGGCATTCTACGCTTTGATCGGCAGGTATCCCCGGGACTGGTGGTGGATGATCTCTGTTTTCTGGATATTTTTCAGCCTGGTCCTGGCAAAGCTTACCCCCGTGGTAATCATCCCGCTTTTTTTCAAGTATAGAAAGTTTTCCGACCAGGCGCTGCGGCAGAGGATAATAAGCCTCGCCGGAAAAATGAAAGTGAAGATCCTCGATGTCTTTGAGATCGATTTAAGTTGCAAGACCGAAAAGGCGAACGCCGCTTTAGTGGGGTTCGGCTCTACCCGCAGGGTCATACTCGGGGACACTTTGCAAAGCAAATATTCTCCGGAAGAGATCGAGGTGATCCTGGCTCACGAATTCGCCCACCAAAAACTGCAGCACCTCTTGAAGCTGGCTCTTGCCGGCGCCCTGACCACCCTGCTCGGATCTTATTTGATCTATAAGACCGGGTTTCAGGTCTTGAGGCTTTGCGGGCTGGAAAGTTTCAGCGATATTTCAGCCTTGCCGCTGGTCTTCGCATATCTCATTCTTTTGAGAGTGTTCTTGGGGCCGTGGGAGAACTTCTTAAGCCGGAGATTTGAATCTCAGGCCGACCGGCTGGCCATCGAAAGCAGCGGCCTTAAAGAAGCTTTTATTTCCACCATGGAGAAGCTTTCCGCTCAAAACCTCGCTGACCGGGATCCCCACCCGCTGATCAAATTATTTTTCTTCGATCACCCCCCGATAAACGACCGCATCAGGCTGGCCCGGTCCTTATAATTCTGGTTGAATCCCGGGAACTTTCGCGGTAAAATAAAACAAAATATGGCCACTAAAGAAGAAGCTATAGAAGAATTTCTGAAGTGTTTCAGGATCGCCCTGAATTTCATCCTGCTTTATTCTAAAGACCACAAGTCATTCCGCAGATCCGTGGCCGAGCTCAAGGAAAAAGCGGAGGAGCTTTTCGCCCGCCTTGACCCCGTCGAGATCAATTTTACCCCGGACGCCCTTTCCATCGATGAAGTTGTTTATTCCAAGATGTCCCTGCACCGGGAACTCGCCGCGCTTTTTCACCAGCGCAAGATCCAAAGCCTGAAGCTGGAGCGCGGAATAACCGAAGAGGAGCTGGCGCTGCTCTTGGAAAAACTTTCCCTGGCCCCGAAAGAAATAATAAAATCCGGGGGGCTGGCGGAGATCTTTTCCGGGAGCCGGCAAAACCCCCATTTCAAAGTCATTGACCTGGATTATTCACAGCTGCTGCGGGGAGAAGGCGAGGAGGTCAAAGATATCTGGCTGTTCATGTTTCATAACGCGCTGGAAAAAAGCGATCTGAAAAAAATAAGCGAGTTCGCCGACAACTTTGAGTCGATGATCCAGAAGTTAAAATCCCGGGACCTGGTCGAAGACGACCGGCTTAAGGCGGATCTGCGCGCCTTCCTGGACCAGCTTAAGAAAAACGAGCCGGAAAAATTAATCCAGGTCAGCCGCTCGATCCTGAAATTTATCATCAAAGACAAGTCCGTTTTGATGAACGATGAAAAGATCTCTCAGCTTAAAACTTTCCTGAAGGATCTCAGCGGCCAGGATTACTCGCAGATCCTTTGGAACGAGGTCGTCAGCGACGCCGATTTTGATGTTTCGAGTTTTGAGCTTTTTTCCAGATTCTTAAGCGATGATCAGCATAAAAAAGCGGCGGACCATCTGGCGATCAGCCTGTCCGGCCGGGAAGGCAGGAGTGCCGCTGCCCAGGTTTCGCGCAAGATCAGAGAGTTGTTTTCTTCTCCGGAAGGATCACCGGTCTCGGAAGTTTACCGCCGGGCGATATTGGGCTCAAGCCAGGCCCATATCCTCAAGCAGAGGGAGCTTGTTTTTGACCGCAAACAGATAGTCAATAATTACCGCTATATCCTCTTGAACTTACTGCTGGAGGAAAGAAACTCCCAGCGCCTGGAGACCATAATCGAGCAATTATCCCGACAATGGGATAAGATCATCGAAGAAAAGAACGCGCAATATTTAAAGTGCCTGGAAGAAGTCATCCGCAGAAAAAAAGATCAAAAACCGGTTAATCTCGCATTCCTGGAGCTGAGCAGGAAATTTTACGTTTTTATCGAGTCTTTTATCTGGGATGAAGATGCGCCGGAGGGGTTTGAGGACTTTTTCAAGAATATTGAAACCAGCTCTTTGGGCCCGGAAGTCTATCTGGCGAATATTTTCGAAAAAGGCAAGATCACCAGCAGGATCTTAGAGGCGTTCTTAAAATTTTTCCCGGGCAAGCTTTCCGATTTCTACTCCCGCCTTAAGGACAAATCCTCAGATATCGATTTTTTAGCTAAAGTCGTGGAAGTGTTAAGACAAACGGATTCTCCGATCATCCTGTCGGTCCTGGAAGAGATCTATTCATTCTCCAACGAGATCATTAAGATCGAGATCCTGCGGATCATGGCCAGGACGGGCCAGTATAACCGGGAATTCGTTTTCGAGGTTTTGAAAAACAGCGGGAATTTCATGAAAAAGGAAGTCCTGACGATATTCACCGAGCGGGCGGATCGCGAGAAAGCCCTGGAGATATTGTTCATGCTTCCCAATCCCTGGGGAAAAAACAACCAGATCCTGGAAGAGAATCTGGGGATAGTGGACGAGCTGAAGTATAAGCCGGCCGGGCAATACTTGGAATATCTTTACCGCAATACCGCGTTCTGGAATTTCCGGATGAAGAAAAGAATAAAAGAGGTTTTAGGGAGGCTGAATGTTTGAAGCAGTTGAAAACTCTTTCCGCGGGCTTATCTCGGCTTTGCAGATGGCCAAGCTTTACGGGACAGAGCACGCCAAATTCCTCAAAGCCGTAGACCAGGCTTACGACGGCTTTCAGGCCGCTTTCAGGGAAAGAAGCGAGCTCATTTTCGGGATCGTCGGGGAAGAGTTGGCTTTTGAAAAAGAAGTGATGTTCGATCTCTCCAAGGCCACCCGGCCCATGATCGTTTTTTTGAAATCGCGGAATATCGAGAGGCTGAGTTTTTACCGGCCCATGCTCAAGGAAGAATTGCATAAACTGCTGGTATTCCTGGTCACTCCCGCCGATGAGATTAAAAAAGAGCCCCGGGAATACCTGGCCGCCAAGGGGGTAAAGAATATAGACCTCGGCCAGATCAAGTCTTCGCGCGACCAGCAGCCGGGCGCGGGCGGGGGCGCGGGCGGGGAGGCCAGCTCCCAGGAAATTTACCACAGCGCTATAGAAAATTTCAGCCGCACGCTGGAGGATGTTCTAGATGACAAGGAAATGGACTCGCTCGGGCTGCAGTTCAATGTCGCGGGAATATTCGAGAGCTTGAGCAGCAGCCACCAGGATCTGTTGAAACTGGTGGTGATGAAAAGGTATGATCTTTTGACTTTCTCCCACATTTTAAACGTTTCCATCCTTTCCATGTTTTTTTCCTCGAAGCTGGGTTTATCCCGGGAGGAGTCGCTGGAGATCGGGATGGCCGCGCTTTTCCACGACATCGGCAAGACCTATATCTCCCGGCAGATAATCAGAAAGATCGATAAGCTCAGCCCGGAGGAGTTTGAGCAGGTCAAGGGCCATACGGTGGCCGGGGCAGGAATGCTTTTGAAATATGTCGATAGTCTGGGGATGCTTCCGGTCCTGGCGGCGTTCGAGCACCATTTAAAATCGGATTTCCAAAGTTACCCCAAGACGGCCTTCCCCCAGAAACCTCATCTCGGCTCGGGGATCATCGGAGTCTGCGACATCTATGACGCGCTTTGCGCCCGCCGCAGCTATAAGACCAGCTTGCCTCCCGTGGTGGTTTACGGAATAATGCTCAAAGAAAAAGAGAAGCTGCATTTTCCGGAGCTGGTGGATGATTTTTTTAAAATAATGGGCGTGTTCCCTATAGGCAGCCTGGTGGCTTTGAGCGATTCCCGGATCGCGGTAGTAAGGCAGCAGAATGAAGAGGATATTTTTTCCCCTCAAGTGGAAGCGGTCTTCCCCCTCGATAAGAAAGAGTCGCTGGATCTTAAAGAAGATAAAAACGGGCTCAGGATCGACAGATGGCTTGACCCTTTGGCCGAAGGCCAGCCGTACCTCAGGCTGATCTAGGCCGGTTTTAAAGATCCCTTGAGCTTAAGAACTGTTAAGCAGTTTGTTTACGGCAAGAGCGGCCCTAAAGCTAGCTCCGGGCTCTCCGAGAAGGGGCTTGACAGACATAAGCTGCTGTCTGATAAGCTCGAGCTTTTTCCTGTCGTGGAGTATGGGAATGACGTGATCGCAGATCTTTTCCGGCTCCGCGTCGAACTGAATAAATTCTTCTACGATCTTCCTTCCTTTTACCACATTGACCAGGCCGATATAGGGGATTTTGATCATCAGGCGGATAAAAAGCCAGGTGAGAAGATTCACTTTATAAAGAATGGCCATCGGGGTAGCCAGGATCGCGGTCTCTAAGGTCGCGGTACCCGAACAGACAAGGGCAAAGTCGCTGGAAGCGATCCCGTCATAAGTCTGCCCGGTGACGATCTTGACGGGCAGCTCATGATCCTTGAGCATATTTAAAAAGATCTCTTCCCTGACAGATGCCGATCTCAGGACCAGGAATTGCACTTGTCCGGGGAAATAGCTGCTGATGATCTTCGCGCATTTAAGCATCACCGGCAGCAGCTTTTTGACTTCTTTTTCCCGGGAGCCGGGCAAAAAAGAAATTGTCAGGGCGGAGGGCTTAAGCCCGGTTTTAGAAAAAAATTCCTGCCGGGAGAACGAGGCTTTGACGGTATCTAAAAGAGGGTTGCCGACGAATTTTACCGGGACCCCGCGGTCTTTATAAAGCTTTTCCTCGAAATTGAAAAAGACCAGCATCATCGCCACCACTTTTTTGATCAGGAATATTCTTTTCTTGCCCCAGGCCCAGATCTGGGGGCTGATATAATAGACCACAGGGATCTTCTTTTTATGCAGTTCGCCGGCCAAGCGCAGGTTAAAGCCGGGGTAGTCGACGAGTATCGCCAGATCGGGTTTTTGCCTGTCCGCTTCTTTGAGGATGTCCCGGAAAATTCTGCGGAACCGGGGAAGTTTCTTTAAGACTTCCCAGAAGCCGACCACGGCGAATTTAGTCAGATCTCCTGAAAGCGAAACTTTTTGTTTTTGCAATTCCGGGCCGCCCAGCCCGAAAAATAATGTCGAGGGGGAGATCTTTTTTATTTCTTCCACCAGATGCGCGGCATGGAGATCTCCGGAGGCCTCTCCGGCTACGATCAGGATCTTTTTCGGGTTTTCCATATCAGGTCGCGGATCTTTAAGGCTACGGCCAGGGCTTGCCGGGCAATTTCTCCGGAAACCACCGGTTCTTTGCGCCGGCGGAGGCAATCGACGAAGGAGGCCAGCTCTTTTTTGAGAGGCTGCTCTTTTTCTATGGGCAGAGCGGCTTTTTTGATTCCCGCAGTTTCTTTTTTATAGATGAAAGCCTGCTGATCGCGGTAGTCCAGCGAGATATAGGCGTTTTTAAGAAAGATCCGGATCTTGCGCATCGCTTCTTCGGAGACCCGGCTGGCGGTAAGGTTGGCCACGCAGCCGTTCTGAAAGCTGATCCGGGCGTTGGCGATATCCTCAAAGGAGGTTAAAACGTTGACCCCTACGGCTTCGATCCTTTTGACCGGCGAATTTACCAGCCCCAGAACGATGTCGATATCGTGGATCATCAGGTCCAGGACCACCCCGATATCCAGGGAGCGGTTAGGAAAGGCGCTCAAGCGGTGGCACTCGATAAAGTAAGGGTCCTTGAAATATTCCCGGCAAGCGGCGAAAGCGGAATTAAAACGTTCGATATGGCCCACCTGAAGGAGCAGTTTCTTTCTGCGGGCCAGCCGGATAAGGGAGTCCGCTTCTTTGAGGTCGGTGGTAAACGGTTTTTCGACCAGAACCGGTATGTTTTCCTGAAGGAAGGCCCGGGCGAGCTGATAATGGAGCTTGGTAGGCACCGCAATGCTGACCGCGTCGACCAGGGGAAAAAGCTCGCGGTAATCGCTGAATCCCGGGACAGAAAGTTCTCGGGTCAGCTCCTGGAGCCGGCTTTTATCCCGGTCGCAGACCGCCGCCAAAGAGCAGCCTTCTATTTCTTTATAGAGCCTGGCGTGGATGCTTCCCAGATAGCCGATGCCTATGACCCCGACCCGGATTTTTTTCATAGAATCGATATTACCAAAGCACTCGACAAAAGTCAACACTTATGATAAAATACCCCATTAAACCAATACAACCTACGCGGTTGCCAGCTGGCAACCGCGTAGGTTGTACCGGCAGGATGTAACCAGTACCACCTCGTAGGTTGTACTGGTTTATGCGGCGGTCATTTTTTAATAGGAGCGAAAGTTGCGAGAATTCTTGAAGTTATTTAAATTTATCCGGCCGCACGCGGGGCTTTTTGCGCTTTCCGGAGTTTGCATGATCCTTTCCGCTGTTTTTGACGGGGTCTCCCTGGGCATGATCATGCCTTTAGCGGATATAATCCTTACCGGCAAGAAAATAGTTTTGCCCGTGAAGCTTCCCGCTTTTTTGTCCGGCTGGGTGGATACCTTAAACAGCATTCCTCCTTTAGTGCTTTTGAATTACATGGCAATCGGAGTGGTGGTATTGTTTGTCTTAAAAGGTTTTTTCGGCTTTTTCCAAAGCTATTTTATGAACAGAATTTCCGCCCTTGTGGTCCGGGATGTGCGCTCAAATCTCTATTCCAAGTTCCATGACCTGTCCCTGGAATATTTTACCCGCATGCGCGGCGGAGAGCTGATGTCCCGGGTGACTAACGACGTGGGTATGATCGGCAACGCCCTTTCTACCGGAGCTTCGGATTTTATTTATCAATCCCTGCAGGTTTTTGTTTTTGCCCTGCTGATCTTTTTTACCGACCCCAAGCTCGCCCTTATCTCGCTGGTTTTGATCCCGCTGATCAGCTTCCCGATAATCAAGGTAGGCAAAGTGCTGAAGAAGCTATCCCGCCAGAGCCAGGAGAAAATGGCGGACATCAATTCTTTTCTTTATGAAACAATAATCGGGGTGAGAGTGGTCAAGGCTTTTAATATGGAAGAAGCGGAGCTCAGGAAATTCGACCAGGCCAACAATACCTATTATAAGTTGTCCATGAAATCCGCAAAGCGCATGCTTTTGCTGAGCCCGGCCACGGAATTGATGGGCATAATCGCCGGGGTATTTGTTTTGGTGATCAAAGGCCGGGAGGTCATTTCCGGCCAGATCTCTTTCGGGGTCATGGCGGTTTCTCTGGCCGCGCTCTTGTCGATGGTCAGGCCTTTTAAACGGATCTCCCAGGTCCACGCCACCATTCAGCAGGCTTTGGCCGGCAGCAACCGCATCCACGAAGTCCTGGAAACCCCGCCCAGCGTCAAGGAGTCTTCCAGCCCCCTGTCCCTTTCGGGCTTTAAAGAAGGGATCGTTTTCGAAAACGTCAGTTTTAATTACGGCCACACCCCGATACTCCGGGATATTAATCTGGAGGTCAAAAGAGGCCAGGTCTTAGCCATAGTGGGCCCCAGCGGCGCGGGAAAGACCACCCTGCTGGATCTTATTCCCCGGTTCTATGACCCGGGAAAAGGCAGGGTGCTGATCGACGGCGCCGACATCAGGGATTTCAGTTTTAAGTCTTTGCGCTCAAATATCGGGATCGTCACCCAGGAAACCATCCTTTTTAACGATTCCGTCCGCACCAATATCGCTTACGGCATGCCCCAGGCCAGCCAGCAGCAAATAGAGGAAGCGGCGAGGAAGGCGCACATTCATGAAGTGATCACCCATTTAAAGAACGGCTACGATACTTTTATCGGAGACCGCGGGGTCAGGCTTTCCGGCGGCGAACGGCAGAGGCTGGCTATTGCCCGCGCGCTCTTGAAGGACGCTCCGATCCTCATCCTGGATGAAGCCACTTCCCAGCTGGACAGCGAGTCGGAGCGCCTGGTCCAGGAAGCGATCAACCTTTTGATCAAGGGCCGGACGGTCCTGGTGATCGCCCACCGGCTATCCACTATAAGGAACGCCAGCAGGATCTCGGTCCTGGAAGCGGGCAAGATCGTAGAAGAAGGCACGCACGAGCAGCTGCTCAATAGATGCGGGCTTTATGCCCGGCTTTATCAGAACCAGCAGATCCAGGGATGATCTTTTCCAAAAAGATTGCTTTCCGGCAAAATTTGTGATAAATTTATAAGGTTTAGAAACTGCTGTTTCAGGGGAAAGGTTTGAGATGGAAAGACTCAAGAAAATCATCAAGAGTTTTGCTAAAGCCAATATCCTGGTGATCGGGGACCTGATCCTGGACGAATATATCCGGGGCGAAGTAGAGCGGATCTCTCCCGAAGCTCCGGTGCCGGTGGTCTGGGCCCGCGACCGCAGGTTCTCACCCGGAGGAGCGGCGAATGTGGCTAATAACCTGCGCAGCCTGGGGGCCAAAGTAAGCCTGGCCGGGGTCGTAGGCTCGGATGATTTCCGCCGGGTCATGCTCAAGGAGCTGCGTAACCGGGGCGTAGAGACTCAAGCGGTCATCGAAGAGGCCGGCAGAAAAACCACCTTGAAGACCCGGATCTTCGCCCGACACCAGCAGGTGGTCAGGGTGGATTGGGAAGACATCGAGCCGATCAAGGCCAGGACCCAAGAGCGGCTGGAAGATTTTATCGGCGCCAACCTCAAGAAGTTCGACGCCGTGGTCATCGAGGATTACGGCAAAGGGGTTTTTAACAACGGCTTTCTGACCCGGGTGATCAGCTCCGCCCGCAGCCTCAAAAAGATCATTACGGTCGACCCTAAAAAAGAGAATTTTGAATCCTACCGGGGGGTCACCGCCATCACCCCCAACCGGAAGGAGGCGGAGAACGCTATCCGCTATTTGAAGATGAAAGACACCCGCAACGAATTCAAGGTTTATAACGACGTCTTAAGGACGGACCGGGATATTGAAAAAGCCGGACAGGCGATCCTGGAGCATCTTGCGCTGGAGAGCCTGCTGATCACTCTGGGCGAGCAGGGGATGTGGCTGTTTGAAAAAAACCGCGACGCTCTTATTCCGACAGTGGCCCAGGAAGTCTTTGATGTCTCCGGAGCCGGGGACACGGTGATCGCGACATTTACGCTCGGGCTTTGTGTGGGGGCCAAGAAACTGGAGGCCGCGCACATCTCCAATTACGCCGCAGGAATTGTGGTGGGCAAGGTGGGGACCGCGACGACCACGGCCGCTGAAGTTTTCGAACGGATCTTTCAAAAAAATGAGAAAGGAACACGAAAAAAGAAAAGTGGTCGTGGTCATCCCGGCCAGGTATTCCTCGACCCGTTTCGAGGCTAAAGTCCTGGCGGACATCATGGGCAAACCCATGATCCAGTGGGTCTGGGAAAGGGCGAAGTTGGTCAAGATCCTGGACGAGCTGATCGTCGCCTGCGACGACGAACGGGTGGCTGAAGTGGCCCGGGGATTCGGAGCCCAGGTGGCCATGACCGCAAAAGGCCACGCTTCCGGGACCGACCGGATCGCTGAAGTGGTCAATCCTCTTGAGGTGGATGTGGTGGTGAACATCCAGGGAGACGAGCCGATGATCCACCCGACCATGATCGATAATGTCGCCAGGGCCATACTCAGCGACAGCGCGATCTCGGTTGCCACGATCATCCGCAAGATCGAGGATCCAAAGGAGATCAATGACCCCCACGTGGTCAAAGCGGTAAAAGACAAGTTCGATTTCGCTCTGTATTTTTCCCGGGCTCCCATACCTTTCCACGCCCGCAACTCCGATATAACCCAGCCGGTGTATTACAAACATATCGGGCTCTACGGTTATTCCAAGGATTTCCTTTTTACCTATAAGAATATGGCTTCCTCAAGCCTGGAAAGGACCGAAAAGCTCGAACAGCTGCGGGTCCTGGAGGAAGGTTACAAGATCAAGGTGATCGAGACCAAATACGATACCATCGGAGTGGATACTCCGGAAGATCTGGAAAAAGTTAAAGTTTACTTAAAGCAGGAAAAACTATGACCCGCGAAATAAAAGTCGGCAAAATCAAGATCGGCGGAAAGAACCCCCTGGTCCTGATCGCCGGGCCCTGCGTGATCGAGTCCGAAGCTTTTACCCTGTCCATAGCTCAAAAGCTGAAAAGCGTGGCTGAAGAGGTGGGCATGCCTTTTATTTTCAAATCCAGTTACGACAAAGCCAACCGGTTGTCCGGGCAATCTTTCCGCGGCCCGGGGCTGAAAAAAGGGCTGGAGATCCTGGCCCGGGTAAAACAGAAATTAAAGCTGTCGGTCTTAAGCGATGTGCACAGCCGGGAAGAAGTTTTGCCGGCGGCAAAAATACTGGATATCATCCAGATCCCGGCTTTTTTATGCCGGCAGACCGATTTGGTGGTAGAGGCGGCCCGGACCGGCAAAGCGATCAATATCAAGAAAGGCCAGTTCCTCGCCCCCTGGGACATCCAGCCGATCATCAAAAAGGCGGAGGGCGCGGGCAATAAATCGATAATCCTGACCGAGCGCGGTTACAGTTTCGGCTACAATAATCTGGTCACCGACTTTCGGGCCATAGGCATTATGCGGGAGTTCGGCTATCCGGTCATTTACGACGCCACCCACAGCATCCAGCTCCCCGGAGGAAAAGGCGGATGTTCCGGCGGCCAGAGGGAATTTGTGGCCGGCTTGTCCCGGGCAGCGGTCGCTTTCGGCTGCGACGGGCTGTTTTTGGAAGTGCATTCCGAACCGGACAGCGCTCCCTGCGACGGCCCGAATATGATCGACCTCAAGATCCTGGAGTCGTTATTGCGCCAGATCAAAAGGATCGAAGGTGTTTTATGAAGATAAACCGGATCAAAAGGGCAAGAGAAGTTCTGGAAATGGAAGCCCGGGCGATATTGGAGCTTAAAAAGCGGATAGGCAAAGAATTCAAGGCGGCGCTCGAGCTCATATTGAAGTCCAAGGGAAGAGTGGTGGTCAGCGGGATGGGCAAGACCGGGATCATCGCCCAGAAGTTTTCCGCGACCCTGGCTTCCACCGGAACTCCGAGCTTGTTCTTGCATTTGGCCGAGGCTTCCCACGGAGATCTGGGAAAGGTCACCCAGGACGACGTAGTGATAATTCTTTCCAACAGCGGCTCGACCTCCGAGGTAAAACAGCTTTTACCTTTTTTAAAGAAGATCGGCTCCAGGATCATCGCCTTGACCGGCAAAGCCGATTCCCCGCTGGCTAAATACAGCGACGTGGTTTTGGACGTCTCGGTCAAGCAGGAGGCATGCCCCTTGAACCTTGCCCCGACTTCTTCGACCACCGCTGCGCTGGCCATGTCTGACGCCCTGGCGGTCTGCCTTTTGGAGATCAAGGGTTTCAAAGAAAAAGATTTTGCCCTTTTCCACCCCGGAGGGGCGCTGGGAAAAAGGCTGCTTTTGAAAGTGGAAGATATAATGCGCACCGGCAAAAACAACCCGGTGGTGCTGGAAACTAAAACAGTCTCGGAGGTCCTTTTCCGGATCACTCAGGCCAGGGCCGGAGCCGCGATCATCGTGGACTCCCGCGGCAAGCTGGCCGGGATATTTACCGACGGAGACCTGCGCCGCCATTTAGCTACGGTCGCGGACCTGCCCAAGCGCAGGATCAAAGATGTGATGACCAGAAAGCCGATGGTCCTGAAAAAAGACCGTCTGGCGGCCGAGGCTTTGCATCTTTTGGAAGAGAGAAAGATCGACGAAGTTCCGGTAGTGGATTCAAAAAACCGCCCGGTAGGGCTTCTGGATGTTCAGGATATCTTAAGGGCGGGGATCATATAATATGGAACAGTCTTTAACCGATAAAATAAAAAAGATCAAAGTCCTGCTTTTGGATGTGGACGGGGTCCTGACCGACGGCCGGATCATTTACGATTCCCGGGGAAGGGATTTGAAATTTTTCGATGTCCATGACGGGATGGGAGTTTATCTTCTGAAAAAATGCGGGATCCCGTCAGTTCTGATCACCGCTAAAGGCTCCCGGACGATCAAGCCGCGGGCCAAAGATATGCGGGTGGATATCGTTTTTGAGGATATTTCCCCGAAAACCAGAGTTTTGAACAGGATCCTTAAAAGATACAATGCGGCTTTGGAGGAGCTTTGTTTTGTCGGCGACGACCTGGTTGATCTGTGCCTGATGAAAAAAGTAGGCTTGCCGGTGGCGGTCTCTAACGCCTGCCAGGAAATTAAAGACGTCGCCGGATATATCACTGTCAGAGAGGGCGGAAGGGGCGCGGTCAGAGAACTGGCGGAATTGATCCTGAAAGTCCAGGGTAAATGGAAAGAGGCGCTGAAAGCTTATGATGTTTAGGGGTTTTATCGTTATCGCAGCTATCTCTGTTCCGGCTTTGTTTGCGGATCTCAATGCCTGCGCCTGGGCCCAGTTGCCGGCCGTCGAAGGCCAGCAGCAGATGGCGGATTTTTCTCTTTCCGGTTTCGGGGAAAAAGGCAGGAAAAACTGGGACCTGGCCGGCAGGCAGGCGGATATCGCCAAAGAGGTGATCAAGCTCAACGATATCGTCAGCAATTTCTACGGCGAGCGGGAAAATATGAAGCTGACCGCCCAGAGCGGCGATTTTGACCGCAGCAAAGGGTCGATGCACCTGGAAAAAGATGTGGTGATCACCACATCTTCCGGAGCAAGGCTGACCACCAATTCTCTGGACTGGGACCGGAAAGAGCAGCTGGTCACGACAGCCGACCCGGTAAATATCGTAAAAGACGACCTGATAATCGACGGCCTGGGAGCCAGGGCCAATACCGAATTCAACCTGGTCAATCTGGAAAAAGATGTCCGGGTCCGGATCGACAACCCCGGATTTGCCGGCGGATTGAAAAAAGAAAAGATCGAGATCAACTGCGACGGCCCGCTGGAGGTGGATTACCAGAAGAACCTGGCCACTTTCAAGAATAATGTCAAGGTCAATACCCGGGACGGCCTGATCGAAAGCGACGAGATGGAGGTCTATTTCTCTTCCGGCAACGAGAAAAAGAATAAGGTTGCGCAGCCGCAGGCAGAGGAATTGAACGGCTCGAAGATCGAAAAGATCATTGCCCGCGGCAATGTCAAGGTCACCCGCGGCCAGAATGTTTCTTTCAGCCAGCAGGCGGTTTATCATTCCGCTGACCGCCGGATCGTCCTGAGCGGACGGCCAAAACTTGTGATCTATTCTTCGGAGGGACTTGATGCACCTCTTGGAAATTAAAGGTTTATCCAAATCTTACGACAGCCGGAAGGTGGTCAACGGCGTGGATATGCTGGTCAAGCGCGGGGAGATCGTCGGCCTTCTCGGGCCCAACGGCGCCGGGAAGACCACGACTTTTTATATGGTGGTGGGCATCATCCATCCTTCCGCGGGCAAGATCATCTTCGACAACCAGGACATCACCGGACTGCCGATACACGAGCGGGCCCATTTCGGCATAGGCTATCTTTCCCAGGAGCCGTCGATATTCAGGAAGATGACGGTCAAAGAAAACATCATGGCTATTTTAGAGACCCTGCCTATCGGCATGAGCGAAAGAAAAAAAAGGCTTAAATCCCTGCTGGAAGAATTAAAGATCGCCCATCTGGCCAACAGCAAAGCTTTTACTCTTTCCGGAGGCGAGCGCCGGAGGCTGGAGATCACCCGGGCGCTGGTCACCAATCCTTCTTTTATCCTTCTGGACGAGCCCTTTTCCGGGATCGACCCGATCATCGTCGGGGAAGCCCAGGAGATCATTAAAGAGCTGAAAAACAAGGGGCTGGGGATCCTTTTGACCGACCATAACGTCAGGGAAACCCTGGCTATTACCGACCGGGCTTATCTGATCGCCGAAGGCAAGATCCTGATCTCCGGGACAGCCCAGGAGCTGATCGACAGCCCCAAAGCCAGGGAGATCTATCTGGGAGCGAAGTTTTCCATGTAGAAAAAACGGGGGATGGGGTACAAAAAAAGGGGACGTTTCTATTTTTTTTCTGAAACGCTCCTTCTGTAAAAAATAGAAACGTCCCCTTTTTTTTAATAGGAAGCAGCGCCATTTTTAACAATCCATAGAGAGGAACAGATGAAAACAGAAGTGAAGAAACTGGATTCAGGCAGGATGGAGCTGAGTATTTCCATCGAAGGAGAGACGGTCAAGAATAAATTCGAGGATGTCTTTAAAAAGATCGGCCAGGAAGCGAAAGTCAAAGGTTTCCGCCCGGGACACGCGCCCCGGGATATTCTGGAAAAAGAATTCTCGGATTTTGCCCATGAGCAGGTCTTAAAAGAGCTTATCCCCGATCTTTACGACCAGGCGGTGCAGAAAGAGGCGCTGCAGGTCCTGGATATGCCCGAGATCAGCGAAGTCAAACTGGACCGCAGCAGCTTGTCTTTCCGGGCCCAGGTCGAGGTCACTCCGGAGATAGGGGTGAAAAATTACAAGGGGATCAAGATCGAGTACAAGAAGGTAACGGTCAGCCCCGATGAGATCAAGCGCAACATCGATTCGATCAAAGAGTCCCGGAAAGCCGATGTTCTGGATGACGCTTTCGCAAAAACGCTGGGTTATCCCGGCCTCGGGGAGCTGGAAAAAGCGGTGGAGCGCCAGATCGCCGGCCAGAAAGCCGGCTCTTTGCGCCAGGATATCGAGCGCCAGGTCATAGACGGGGTTTCCAAAGGGCTGGATTTCAAACTCCCGCAGTCGCTGGTAGCTAAACAGCTGGAAGAACTGGTCCGCCAGGCCAGGGTGGAATTAGCTCTGCGCGGGGTGGCTAAAGACAAGATCTCCGAACAGGATGAGATGCTGCGCAAAGAGCTCCAGCCGCAAGCTCAGAACCAGGTCAGGGTATATCTGATCCTGGCGGATATCGCCAAAAAAGAAAACATTCCTCTCGACGATAATATGTCGCAGAAGGTGATGGAATTCTTGTTCAAGGAAGCGGTCTGGAAAATATCGGAAGCATAAAAGCATAATAACCAGTACAACCGCGCAGGTTGTACTGACAGGAGGGTAAAATGGATATAAAAATGCAGCATTTAGTACCTATGGTGGTCGAGCAGACCCCCCGGGGCTTTGAAAGGGCCTACGACATATATTCGCGCCTTTTAAAAGACCGGATAATTTTTATCGGCACCGCGATCGACGATGTGGTGGCCAACCTGGTGATCGCCCAGATGCTTTTTCTGCAGATGGAAGATCCGAGCAAGGACATCAATATCTACATTAATTCGCCGGGAGGCTCGGTGACCGCGGGGCTGGCGATCTACGACACCATGCAGTTCGTCAAATGCGACGTGGCGACCTATTGCGTGGGCCAGGCCGCGAGCATGGGCGCGGTGCTCCTGTCCGCCGGGACCAAAGGCAAGCGCTCGTCTTTGCCCAATTCCCGGGTGATGATCCACCAGCCCTGGGGAGGAGTGCAGGGAGCGGCCGAGGATATTTCCCGGCAGGCCACGGAGATCCTGAAGATGCGCGACAAGATCAACGAGATAATCGCTTATCACACCGGACAGCCTTTGGAAAAGATCCAGAAAGATACTGACCGCGATTATTTTCTCTCCGCCCAGGAAGCCAAGACTTACGGCCTGGTCGACGAGGTTTTCATGGGAAAAATTAAGAAATAGGTTGCAAAGACACATGTCACAAGTTACACGTCACAAGTAAAAGAAGGAGAATATTCCATGAAAAAAAATTATCTTTTGACCCCCGGGCCGACTCCTCTGCCGCCGGAGATCTGCGAGTCGCTATCCCGGCCGATCATCCATCACCGCACTCCGCAATTCCAGGCGATATTAAAAGAAGCCCACGAGGGTTTGAAATATGTTTTTCAGACCGCTAACGATGTTTATATTCTTACTTCATCCGGCACGGGCGGCATGGAATCGGCGATGGCTAATTTTCTTTCTCCCGGAGATACCGTGATCACTGTTGAAGCCGGAAAATTCGGCGAGCGCTGGACCGAGATCGCCAAAGCTTACGGGATCAACTGCCTGGTAATGAAAGCGGAGTGGGGTACCGCGATCAACCCGAAAGACATCGAGGCTGAATTAAAAGAAAACAAAGGAAAGATCAAAGCCGTCTTTACCACTTTATGCGAGACTTCCACCGGAGTGGCCACGGATATCAAGGCTATCGGAGAGATAGTCAAAGCCAGCGACGCTATCCTTGTCGTCGACGCGATCAGCGGTTTGGGAGCGATAGACCTGCAGGCTGACGCCTGGAACTGCGATATCGTGGTTTCCGGCTCGCAAAAAGGCCTGATGCTTCCTCCGGGCCTGGGATTTATTTCGGTCAGCGCTAAAGCCTGGAAATTGGCCGAGACCTCGAAATGCCCGAAATACTATTTTGACATGAAAGCCGCCAAGAAAGCTTACGCTTCGACCGATACTCCCTGGACCCCGGCCATCGGCCTGGTCATCGCCCTTAACGAAGCCATAAAGATGATGAAAGCCGAAGAGCTGGCGAACATCTTTGCCTGGCACCATAAAATGGCGGAAGCCGTGCGTACCGCGGTCAAGGCCCTGGGCTTAGAGCTTTTCGCGCCCGACGCTTATTCCGACGTGGTCACCGCGGTAAAAGTCCCTGCGGGAATTGACGGAGAAAAGCTGGTCAAGACCATGCGCGATTCCTTTGGGATCACCATTGCCGGAGGGCAATCCGAGATGAAAGGCAAGATCTTCCGTTTCGCCCATATGGGATACATCGGCGAATTCGATATTATCAGCGGGATCTCCTGCCTGGAGAAAGTTCTTCTCCAGATGGGCTATAAATTCGAGCTGGGCGCGGGGGTTGCCGCGGCAGAAAAAGTCTTTCTTAAATAAAATTCAGTTTATCCAAAAAAGACCGGGTTTCTTTTTGGATTTAGAGCGTAAGTCTTGTTTTTGCAATTGTTTAGGCGCAAAAATTTTCTCCTTCTTGCCTTGACATTGCCTTTTTGCTATGCTATATTATATATAAGGTAAGAGAAAAGCTTTAAATAAAAATTTCAATTGCCACGGTTATTGACCCCAGGGTCAGTAAGGCGTGGCTTTTTTTATTGATAAAGAAATCACTTTATAAAACACTTTCAAAAGGGAGAAGGACAAATGACTAAAGTCAGCAGGATCGCTTACCGGATAATCGTTCTGGCAGTCAGCTTTTGTTTGGTCTTCGAACAAACAGGTTTTGCCCAGGTCGCTGCGCAATCAGGGGTCCCGGCTTACCTTAACGGCCAGATCAGCGCGGAAAGATTCCGGCCAATGCAGCTGCGTTCTCTGGCTTATGACTCCCTGCAGAATAATTTTTCTTTATACCTGGACAAAGGCGATATTAAAGAGCTGGCTCAAAATCAAATAAAAGAGAACGCCAGGAAGCTGATGGAATATTTCCGGGTAGGGATCGTTTTGCCGAACAGCAAGTTCTGGGTCAACTTGAGGCCGGACAGCGCAGATGAAGTGATCGATCCTGACCTGGAAAAGACCGACCTGGGCAAGGTGCTCCTGGAAGCTGATCTCCAGCTTAAAAAAGATATGGCTAATTTCAGCTCACCCAATACTCCCGAGGGAAAGCTTTACTGGGACAAGCTTTACCAAAAAGCTCAGAGTTTATTCGGGCAGCAGGAGCTCAGCGTTCCCACCTTGACCAGGCCCTGGATCGTCCCGGCAGAAGTGGTCATCCGCAAGACCCGCGACAGCGCCTACATCTATAAAGCCACCTTAAAGGTAATGCTCGAGCAGGATTACCTCAAAGACTCCAAGCAGTACAATTTCGACGATCCCCGCTTAAAGGAACTTAACGATTACTCTTCCCGGCTGATGAGAGAGCTGGTCATTCCCAAGCTGACCAGGGAAGTCAATTCCTCCAAGCGTTACGCCGGCCTCCGCCAGGTCTATTATTCTTTGACCCTGGCCCAGTGGTTCAAGCAGAGTTTTCAAGGACAGCCGAACGAATTCAGCCGTTTTATAGACGGTATGGATCTGACCGGACTGACCTCAAAAATCCCCTGGAATAAAAATACCTATTTTAACGCCTACCAGAAATCCTTCGCCAAAGGCGAATACGACAAACAGGAAACCCGGAGCAGCCCGTACGGAATGACCATCAGGAGATATTTCTCCGGCGGCATCCTGCCTCTGGGTGACTCCAAGACCGTGAAGGTCGAGTTCGACGGAAGGGGAGCGCTTCCTGTCAACGGTTTATTCAAACTCGAATTCCAAGACTATCTCGAGGCTAAAGGGATCATTGTGCCGCCCTCAGGAAAGCAAGATCTCGGAGCCAACAGTAAAGACGGCGGGATCAAGAAATGGCTGGATAAAAAAGTCGCTCCAGCCAATCTTAATACGGATATGTTCCGCGATTATGATTACCGCAGCCAGATAAATACGGATGAGGACGACAAAAGGAATATAGATGAGCAACAGAAAATAACTCCCGAAGTCGCCTTTCGTTTCGGCATAGTCTGGGCCAGGATGGCTTTGGAAAAAGCCAAAGCAGCCGGGATCGACCTTTCCGATCCCGGGAATCGCGTTGTTCTTTTAGCCAGGGATGCCCGGGACATCGGAGGAAAAGAGCTTCCGGACGCCTTGATCGGGGCATTCAAATATATGGGCTTTGAGGTCAAATATGCCGGCGAAGTAAACCCCAACGCGGTCACTTCTTATTCCTGGGCGGTCCAGCAGTTCCGGCCGTTGACGAGCGTTTTCATCACCGCCAGCCACGTGGAAGCCGAGGAGAATATCCAGGTCCGGGGTTTCAAAGTGGCCATGGTCGATACCAGGGGCGGAACAGTCCAGAGCCTGACTACCCAGGAGATCAAAGAAGCGTCAAGAGCGCAGATGGAGAGCTTTCTGAAAGATCCCGCTGAGTTTATGAAAGAAGTCGAGGCTTTGAGAAAAGACCTGCAGCTTTCCGAAGGCAAGATGGATTTCGTCGATGTCGATGAGAATTGCATCCGGATGAATACTTTGATCGGCCGGGTCGCCGGAAAAAACCGGTCCATTTACGATCTGGCCCGGGCTTTCGGCAAAAGAAGCAGCGATGTGGTCTCAATACTGAAGGAGCAGGAAGACGCGATCGAATCGATCGAATTAGATTACAAACCTTTAAAAGGGATGAAGCTGGTTATCGAGGGCGCGAACACTCCCAGCGGAAAATTAGCTTTAGAGACCTTCGCCAGGTTGGGGGCGGAAGTAGAGCTTTTAAACCCGGAAGTGGTCTTAGTCAAAGGCAAACATAAAGCTGACCCGGCTAAAAGTAAGAATCTGGAAGGGTTAAGGCAGGCGATGCAAAGCGATACAACTTTCCCGGACGGCAAGAAAGCTGATTTTGGGATGGCTTTTGACCTTGACGGCGACCGGGGAGCGATAGTGGTTCCGGTTAAAGGCGGCTTTGAGACCCTGACCCCGGATAATTTGATCGTGGCTTTACTGGATGACCTGATCGGTAAATGGGGTTACCAGCAGAGCGGAAAGAAGATCGCGGTCATCCGCGATGTCCTGGGGACTTATGCCGTTAACGACAAAACCCGAAGTTTGGCAAATGACCAGGATAAAAAGTCGGTGATCACCGAACAAACTGACGCCGGCTATGTATTCCTGAAAGCAATGAGAAGGATCCTGGTCAAAGAACAGCCAAATAAGGACAGTTATGTGGTCCCTATCTACGGAGAGCGTTCCGGCCATTGCTGGCTGGATGTCACCGGAGAAATCGAGAATCCGGTCGCGGTTGCGGTCTTATTCTCGGTCATGGCCGCCCAGTTCAAAAATAACAATCCCCAATCGGCATTCTTGTTTAAAGACGTTTACGAGTCCAGGATCCTCCCTTACTACCAGGCTCCGCGTTTCTCGGCTAAATTCAGCGAGAAATTCCTGCAGCGGCTGGTAAAAGACGCAAAGCTCAATAAGGACAAATCCGGCAAAAAGATCTGGGCGGCTTACCAAAGAGGGAAAAAACCGCCCCAGGAATTCATCGCTTTAGCCAGAAATTACGCGATCGAAAAACTCCGGGAGAAATTTACCGAGGGGCAGGTTTTTAACACTCCGGCCGGCCAATTGAAAGTGAGCGATTTTCTTACTGTTCAGGATTCCGCAGATCAGAGATACCGTTTTGCCGACATCCATTTCAGCCTGCCAGACGGCACCTTTGCCGGAAGATTCGTGTTCCGGGCTTCTTCCAATGATCCGCTTTATGTTCTGACCTATGAGTCGCCGGTGCTTACGAAAGAGACAGACCGCGGCCCTGCCCGCAAAAGGGCCATGGCCATAGGAGGACTGGTTCTGGACTGGATGGAGCGCAATGATCTTGCGGCTTTGTCCAGACAAGCGCTTATCCTTGAAGAAATGTCCGCCAAGGGCATCATTACCGATGACGATATTGATTCCGACTCATTGGAAAAGCTTGACGCTATTCTGAAGAATGTAAACAGCAATATCCAGAAATGGGACATCGAGGAGCCTTTGAACGATTACGGGGCATTCCGCGACTGGCAGAGAATGAAAATAGAATCCCTGGCCAAGGACCCCAATGAAGAGATCAACCGCCGGGCTGATCTGCAGGCTTTGGTCGATCAAGGCAAAGCCTTTAATCTGGTTGAAGCGATAAAGTCCGAAGCTGACAGGGATAAAGCGGTCAACGCGATAAACGGCCTGAAGATCGACGGCCAGTCTATGAAGGCCGGGGATTTTGAGACGGCCCCGGTAGATATCATTAAAGAACAGGCGGAGGAAAACGGGGATTTTTCCGAATACGCATTACAGCCGATAGCCGACGGCAAAACCGCGGTCCATTTTAATTTCGGAGGAGCTGCGAGCAGGCTGGGGCTGGGCGGAATGTATTTTGTCAAAGTAAAAGAGCTGGCCAAAGTCATGCTGGGGATCGAGTCAAGCTATTACGGAAAAAAGAAAGCCCGGGAGATCAAAGAAAAAGTAACGGAATATTTCGAGAAAAACCACGGCAAAGACGGTTTCAGCAAATTCCGGTTTATGTCCGATCTGGAAGCAGCCTATAAAAAATTGGGAGAGGCGGAGGAATTCGGCATGGGGCCGGCTCAGATAATATCCTACAGGCTGGCGCTGAAGAATTTTGCCACAGACCATAATTTGAACGAAGAGGATGTTATCGACAAAAATCGCATCATTATCCACGTCAATGACGAGATCATGCAGGATGTGGCTAATGACCTGTACCGGAATAACTTTTACGGGTTCAAGGCCAAAAATGTCTATCTTTTATCCGATACCGTGTTCCACGGGTATAAGCTTGATGCCGATTACAACCTGGAATTCGACCCCAAAAGCAATGTTCTGCCTCCCGGCCACGGATACGCTTTAGAGCAGTTCAGCCGGAAGAATCAGGTGTTCATCTTCCAGGGGGACACCCTCAAGCAGGTCGAAGATCCTTTGTTAAAGATATTAAAAGAAGAGAAAGTAGATATTATCCGGACCCAGAGGGTCAACGATGTTTCTTTATGGACCGAAGACGTGTTAAGCCCGGCAAGGCTGGGATATTTTATCGCTAATGGCGCCCAGGTGGGAATAGAGCTGGTGGATAATCCTACCGGGCAGAAAGGCGGAAGTTTTGTCCGGATCATCGGGACAGCCCGGGATTTCCTGGTCGAGACATTGGCTTTGAAAACCCCTGATCTGGAAGCTTTGGTAGAGAAGTCCGGGAAAGAAAACCTGCCTTATAACGCTTTCCGCAACATTTACACCATCGAAGGATTGGAAAAGATCTTAGTTAATAAGCTGCCCAGATACCTGAAAATCGATAAAGGCGAAGTCTATACTGAGACTGTAACCGGCGACGTTACCCAGTTAAAAGACGCCGGGGCCGTGGCTTTCCGGATCACCAAAGAAGAAGCGATCCACGATTTCAAGGAATTCAAGAATCTTCCCGAAGCCCTGGAATTCCTGGGAAAATGGCAGGGTTTTGTTTCCTATACGAGAGCTAGACACGGCGGCAATCTTGAGGTAGTATCGCTTTCCAAAGATTCCAAAGTTGAAACCGCAAAACGTGAAAGAGTCTTGAAGGATTATGTTGAGCAAGCCAAAGCATTGGGGCTTTATCCGGTGATGGGGGTTAAAAAGGCGGTGGATAAGATCGTTAACAAGCTCAATGCCTTGAAGATAGACGGTAAACCGATAACCGCCCAGGAATTAGAGCCGGCGCCAGTTGAGATAATTTCTCAGCTTGCTCCGCAAACTAAAGCTAAGATCCGGATGGACGCGATAGAGGCGGTGAAAAAAGGCGAGTTGGCTGCCCATTTTAATTTCGGAGGCGCGGCATCCCGCTTAGGCCTGGGGGCCATGTATTTTATCCGGATCCCGGAAATACTCAAGGTGATCTCAGGCGGCCATAGCAGCACGTTCACTCAAGAACAGGAGAAGTCTATTCTGGAAAAAGTAAACGAAATGGTCAAGGATAAAGCGACTAAGGAATTGATCGGCCCCAGAGTGAAAAAAACGGCTGACGCCAAGATCTACCTTAACGACGAAGACCGCGATGATGACATCAAAAGCATGACCGAGGAGTTGTACCAAAAGGAAATCACGCAGATGCAAAAAATGGAAGAAGAGCTTCGTCAGGAGTTCAAAGATCAGCTTGCAGCGTTGGGCGGTCAAATGGAACCGTTTTCCAATATAGGGATGGGGCCGTTGCAGCTTAAGATGTATTTGCTGCAGCTGAAAAATTTCGCCAGAGACAATCACTTGTCCGAAAAGGAAGTGCTTTCCAGCAATAAGATCATTATCCACGTCAATGATGAAATACTTCAGGAGGTGGCGGATGATCTGGTCCAAAACGACTTCTACGGCTTCAGCAAAGAGAACATTTTTATTTTGTCGGATACGGTATTCAAAGGATACAAATTAAACCAGGATTACAGCCTGGCATCGGATGATAAGAGCGAAGCTTTGCCTCCCGGGCACGGGTATGCTCTGCAGCAGTTCAACCACGGAAACCAGGTATACGTATTCCGCAACTACAGGCTGGAACAGATCAAGCCGACCATGCTCGCGGTCCTGGACACAGCAGGGGTTAAATACATCCGGACTCAGCGGGTCAATGACGTTTCCCTCTGGACTAAAGATGTCTTAAGCCTGGAGCGGCTGGGGTTTTTTATCCAGGAGGTTAAAAATAACGGCGTTCAGGTAGGCATAGAACTGGTAAAAAATCCTACGGGGCAGAAAGGCGGAAGCTTTCTCAGGATAATAGCCGATAAAGCCAGGTCGTTCTTAGCCGAAGGCGTGGCTTTAAACGCCCCTTGGTTGAGCGCCCTGCTTGACTTGGCCGGAGAGAAAAAATCGCCTTACAACGCTTTCCGGAATCTTTACACGGTCAAAGGCCTGGAGGAGATATTAAGCGACCTGGACCTGCCTCAATATTTTAAAGTCGCTAAAGGCAAACTTTACCTGGAAATGGTCACCGGCGATGTCACCCAGCTGCAAAAAGCCAAGACCGTGGCTTTCCAGATCAACGCCGACGAAGAGATCCATGATTTCAAGGAAGTGAGAAATATTGTTGAGGCGGCGCAGAAACTCATAGACTGGCAGAAAACCACTGAGCAATATCAGGATTCCCGGATCTTGGCCGGCCAATATTATGACCGGGACTTGTCTCAGCAGGCCAGGGATTCAAATGCCCAAAAGAGCCTGGAAAAATACAGAGAGGATACCGAGGAGATTTCTATCCGGAGAATGGAATTTCCCGCAACTGAGCAGCAGAAAAAAGATTATAATGACGGGATCGACGGGGCGCGCAAAAAGTATGATCAGAACGGAAATGTCAGGCCTTTTGAGGGTTGGACCGTGGTCACGCCGGTGAAAGATGGCGGAAATCTGCTGCCGGGTTTGTTTAAAAAATTAGTAGGGGATATAAACGGCAGTCAATGGGGGCGTAATGGCGTCAAAGTTACAATAGCTACGGTTGCCGAAGATTCGGCGCATGTTACTCTGTATGATCTGGTCTGCACGGATAACGATTGGCTGAATAAATATACCGGCCAATTGAACCGGGAAACAGCGGCCAGCATAAATAAGTTGCAAGCGGAACTGATGCAACAGGGGCTGGCTGAGGAGGAAGCTTTGAAACAGGCTACTTATCAAGTGGTTTCTGAAAAAGTAAAAAAGGTCCTGACCGGTTTTCAAGCCGCCAGGGCTCCGGTTTTCAAGCCTAAACAGATATCGACTTTTATGCCGGGGAAACCGGGCGCTATTGTTTTAAGCCTGGAGCCGGCAACCGCCGAAGACCTGGCGATAGTCACCCGGCTGCAGGACGCGATAGAAGTAGCGACCGGGATCAGGAATCACTGGACCTATAGAGCTCATATAACGCTGGGCTATCTGGTTAATTCTTACTTTGATAATGAGGTTCAATTTAACGAGTTCAAGGGGTTTCTGGAGGGGCTGGATGATCATGTCAGGAGCGTTGCCAATGATCCGGCTTATCAGTATGTATTTCCGCATATAGAGCTTTCCAATTTTAAGGACATGGAGAGCTTTCCTGCCACCGCTTCTTTTAATTGGGAAACCGGGGTAGCGGCCAATCAGGGTAACTATAGAAAAACCGGGGATGATCCCGGCGCTCCATCGAATCCTATGGCTCCGGGCGGCGTGGATTTCCGGGCCATACCCGTGGGCGGGCAGATGATCAGCCCCATTCCTCTGACCCCCAGAGTAATGCAGATGGCCAACAGCTCAAGCATTCAGGACCTCAAGGAAGAATGGCAGGATATCCAGGGCCGGACCATGATCGGCCCGGTTCCTTATGATAAGCTCAAGGACTATGTCGCAGCCTGCTGCCAGAGGCAGGATACAGCCCGGCAGATAGAAGAGATCCAGTCCTGGGTGAATAATGTTTTAAGTCTGGAAGAAGCTGCGGCTGTTCCGACATCCGAGGAGCTCAAGCAGGTCCTTCTGGCCTTAGGCTAATAAAATAAAGGGGACAGGTCCATTTATTTTTTAACCTTATTAACCTGCGCGGTTGTACCTTGTACAACCGCGCAGGTTGTTCAGGTATAAAAATGGACCTGTCCCCTTTATTTTTTTGCTTGATTATTTGGTGATACCTGCGGTATAATAAGTGCTTCCTTAACAAATTCCAATTAAAAATTTAAGGTTGTCTTTCGGCTAATCAAAAGGAGACTAGGCATGTATAAAATTCTGATCAGCGATTCTTTGTCGGATGAAGGCTTGAAGATATTAAAAGACAATAAAGAATTCGAGATCACCGTTAAGACCGGGATGAAACCCGAAGAATTGAAAGAAGTTATTAAAGATTACGACGCCCTGGTGGTCAGGTCGGCGACCAAGGCCAACCGGGAGATAATCGAGGCCGCTGCTAAACTGAAGGTCATCGGCCGGGCCGGGGTGGGGCTGGACAATGTCGATCTTGCCGCGGCGACCGAGCGGGGGATCGTGGTCATGAACGCTCCGGCGGGAAACACCATCTCCACCTGCGAGCATACCATGAGCATGCTTTTATCTTTGGCCCGCAGTATCCCCCAGGCCAATTCTTCCACCAAAAAATGCGAATGGAAGCGCTCCAAATTCATGGGGGTGGAACTTTATCAAAAAACGCTGGGGGTCATCGGCCTGGGCAGGATCGGCCGGGAAGTGGCGAAAAGAGCGGCTTCCTTCGGGATGAAGATCAAAGGTTACGACCCTTATTTATCCAAAGAGATCGCCGAGGACCTGGGCATCGAAGTCCTGGAGTTGAACGATCTTTTAAAAGTCTCGGATTTCATCACCGTGCACGTCCCGCTTACCGACGATACCAATCACCTGATCTCGGACAAGCAATTCGAGATGATGAAAAAAGGCTGCCGGGTCCTGAACTGCGCCCGCGGGGGGATCATCGACGAGGCCGCTTTGGTCAAAGCGATCAAAGAGGGCAAGATCGCCGGAGCGGCGCTGGATGTTTTCGAGAACGAGCCTCCGGCCGCTGACTCGGAGTTATTGAAGCTGGACAACGTGATCGTCACCTGCCATCTGGGCGCCTCCACCGAAGAGGCCCAGGTCAACGTGGCCATCGAGATCGCCGAATGCGTGGGGGATTTCCTTTTAGGCCGCGGGATCCGCAACGCCGCCAACTACCCGAATATCGACGCCGAGCTGTATAAGACTTTGCAGCCTTATATTACCATGGCCGAGAAACTCGGTAATTTCACCGCCCAGATCGTCGAAGGAAGGATCTGCGAAGCGGAAATCAAGTTCATCGGGGATATCACCAGGTATGATACCTCAAGCCTGACCATGGCTTTGACCAAAGGCCTGCTCTCTCCGGTCTTAAAAGAAACCGTCAATTTTATCAACGCCATTCCCCTGGCCCGCAGCCGCGGTATTCAGATCAAGCAGACCAAGATCTCCTCCGACGAGGAGTTCACTAATCTAGTCTCGCTGACGATCAAGACCGACAAGATGTCCAAGACCGTTGCCGCCACTCTTTCTCCGAAGCGCGAGCCGAGGATCGTCAAGATCAACGATTTTTACGTCGACGCCGCTCCTTCCGGGTACCTTTTGATGATGAAGAACTGGGATGTCCCGGGGATCATCGGCAACGTCGGATCGCTGATGGGCAAGCACAACATCAACATCGCGGCCATGGTCTTCGGCCGCAAGACCCCGGGCGGGGAAGCGGTGAGCATCCTGAATATCGACAGCCCGGTGTCGCCGGAACTGGTGGAAAAGCTAAAAAAAGTGGAAAATATCCTGGAAGTAAAACTGATCAAGTTGTAAATCGGCTCGTTTAATCATTAAGATAATCTGGAGGTCGGCAATGGTCAGAAGGCTTTTGTGCGCGGTCGGGATTTGGGCGTTATCAATCCTGGGCTTCAACCTGAATTGTTTTGCCGAAGATCTTACCCTGGTTTTAGTCGGACAGACCCAGGCCCTGCTTTATCCTTGCCACTGCCCTGTCGAGCCCGACGGCGGAATAGCCCGCAGGGCGACCCTGCTCCAGCAAATAAGAAAAAAAAATCCCAATGTTTTGCTGGTGGATTCCGGGAGTTTTTTTGCCGGAGGGGCAATGGACCAGGCATCCCTGGGCCAGGAACTGGATAAGTCCCGCACTCTTGTCCATCTTAAGGCCATGGAATTGATGCAATACGACGCCGCTTCTTTAAGCCCCGACGAATTTGTTTTCGGAAGGCAGTTCCTGGAGGAGAATATTTCTAAAACCAAAATAGCCTTTCTGGGCGCCAACCTGGTTTCGGATAAGATCCTGCCTTACCGGGTCAAGAAATTCCCCGGGTTCCAGGTCGGGGTCATCGGCCTGGTCAATCCCCTGGCCGGGGCAAAAGCTCCGGGTTTGAATTTTATCCCCCCCCAGGATGCGCTTAAGAAAGCGGTCGCGGATCTGAAAAATCTAAAAGTGAACGCGATCATACTGATCAGCGGTCTAAAGGAAGAAGAAAACAAAGCTTTAGTGGCCGCTAACCCGGAGATCGATGTCCTGATCGAAGGGGCTAAGTTCGCCAAAGAAAAAGTCTCAACCAATATCGGAGCGGTCCTGGTTCTGGCCCCGAGATGGGAAGGCCGGAGGCTGGTAACGGCGAAATTATCTTTAAAGAATAAAGGCAAAGGCGTGGAAGTGAAGAAAGTCGAGGACCCGCGGCTTTCGGATAAATTGGCTTCGGATAAACAGATGCTCGCCATCCTTCCTCAGTGCTTTGGCGAAAAAGACTGTAACAAAGAAGGGATGATCTCCAGCTGCTCAAATCCCGGGCAAAGCAGCGCCAGGTGCGCGTATAAACCGGCTCCTAGAGTAGAGCTTACCGTGATCAATAAGCCTGATTGCCGGACCTGCAATACCGAAAGCGTGATCAATTCTCTTAAAAGCGAAATTCCGGGATTATCGGTCAACGCTCTCGATTTCCCGGGAGAGAAAGCCCAAAAGGTGATCAGCGAATTCGGGCTTAAGTACCTTCCGGTTTATTTCCTGGACAAGTCTGCGGAGAAAGAGCGGGTTTTCGCAAAGTTGAAACCGGACCTGGAGCTAAAAGGGGAGTATTACTTTCTTAATGCCCAGATCTCCGGACTGGGATATTTCCTCAACCGGAAGAAGATCGACGGCCGGCTGGACCTGTTTTTGAATCTTTTGCACAAAGACTCCGGGGAGCTTCTGGATAACCTGAAAGAGTTCGAGCCAGAAGTCCATTTCCTGGCCGCGGTTGACAAGAACGGATTTGCCGCGCCCGGGGGAAGATCGGAGATCGAGGAATACCTGCGCGCGGTCTGCGTGCAGAAATATTATCCCGGATTATTTTATAATTATATCTCCTGCCGGGCTAAAAATTTTGACTCCTCCTGGTGGGACGAATGCCTCCAGGACGCGGACCTCGGCCCGGTAAAAAGCTGCGCTCTGGGAGCCGAAGGCAGCGATCTGCTCAAGGCCAATATCGCCTTGAACCGCGAGCTGGAAATAGCCAACGGCCCGACCTATCTGCTGGATAACCAGGAGATCTTCGGTTCAGTCAAGGTTCCCAAAAAAGAGGAATTCAGAAAAATATTAATGACGAGGTGAGAAAATGACAGCCAAGCCCAAAATATACCTGATCGACGTAACTAACCGCGACGGGGTCCAGACTTCGCGGATCTGCCTTTCCAAATTGCAGAAGACGATGATCAACCTTTACCTGGACGAGATGGGGGTGTTCCAGTCGGAATTCGGCTTTCCCATGACCCATCACGAGACCAATTATCTCAACGCCAACCTGGAGCTGGTTAAAAAAGGGGCTTACACCCGGATACACCTGGGGGGGTGGCTGAGGGCTACCGCGGAAGACGTCAAGACCGCGTATAAGCTGGTCCCGGAATTAAGACATTTGAACCTTTCGATCTCGACTTCCGACCAGATGATCGTCCATAAGTTCAAAGGAAAGCTCGACCACGCCTCGATCATCAAAGAAATGGTCGAAGCTGTCCATGATGCCAGAAAACACGGGGCCGAGACTATCGGGGTCAACGCCGAAGACGCCAGCCGCACCCGGATCGAGTACCTGATCGAGTTCGCCCAGGCCGCTAAAGCCGCAGGCGCCGACCGCATCCGTTACTGCGACACCCTGGGCTGCGATTCGCCGTTCTCCATATACGAGCGGATCAAGCTTTTGGCCCAGGAGGTCCAGCACCCCATCGAGGTGCATTGCCATAACGACCTGGGAATGGTCGTGGCCAACTCGGTCTCCGGAGCCATGGCCGCCAATGACGCCGGCTGCGACGCCTATATCAATACCTGCGTCAACGGAATGGGCGAGAGAGCCGGAAACGCTGACCTGGTCGCGGTGATCCTGGCCATAAAATACGGCAGCCAGGTCGCCGGGAAATACCATCTCGACGATAAGATCGATCTCAAGGTGGCCTGGAAGATCTGCAAATACGCTTCCTACGCTTTCGGCATCCCCATACCATTGAACCAGCCGGGGGTGGGCTCTAACGCCTTCGCCCATGAATCCGGCATCCACGCCGACGGAGCTTTAAAAGACCGGCGCAATTACGAGCTTTACGATTACGAAGAGCTGGGCCGCGGCGAGCCGGAGATCATCGAGACCGGCCGCAAGATCACCGTCGGGGAGTATTCCGGGATCAAAGGTTTCCGCAACGTCTACGATAAGCTGGAAGTCGCTTTTAAGGACGATAAAGAGGCCGCCCAGATCCTGGAGCTGGCCCGTTACGCCAACGTCCATAATCAAAAGCCGCTGGTGGACGAGGAAATGAAGTTCATCGCCAAGTACCCGGAGATCGCCCGCAAAATATTCACCATGAACCCGTAATTCTGGAGTAAAAAGTAAATTGTCACACGTCACAGGTCACAAGGTCACAGGTAGTTCCAGGTGTCAGGTTTTCACGTCATAAGTAATACGTATTTTTTACTTGTGACATGTGACTTTGTGACGTGTGACTTTGTTAAGAAAGGCAACTAAAATATGAATACAGTGATCGTAGGCGCGCAGTGGGGGGATGAAGGCAAAGGAAAGATCATCGATATCCTTTCCGCAGAAGTCGATTGCATCGTCCGCTACCAGGGCGGATCTAACGCCGGCCATACCGTGGTCGTCGGAGGAAAAGTCTTTGTCTTTCACCTTATACCGTCGGGCATCCTGCATCCCGGCAAGGTCTGCTGCATCGGGAACGGCGTGACCATCGACCCCGAATCGCTTTTGGAGGAGATCGACAGCCTGGCCGAAGCCAGGATCCCCATAGCCGGAAGGCTGAAGATCTCGGAGTTGGCGCACGTGATCATGCCTTACCATAAAGTCCTGGATAAGCTGAGGGAATCCAAAAGGACCCACCGCATCGGCACTACCGGCCGGGGGATCGGGCCGTGTTACGCGGATAAGATCAACCGCTGCGGGATCCGCATGGTCGATCTGCTCAATCCCCGGGTATTCAAAGAAAAACTAAAAGATAATCTCAAGGAAAAAAACGAGATCTTCCGGAAAGTCTATTGCCACCACGGTTATGAGATGGGTTCGATCCAGAAGAAGTTTCTGGCTTTCGGCAAAATCCTGGCTCCGTATATCTGCGATACCGCTGAGCTTTTGAATTCAGCCATCGACAAAAAAAAGGACCTGCTTTTTGAGGGGGCGCAGGGGACTTTCCTGGACATAGATTTCGGCACCTATCCCTTTGTAACTTCCTCCTCGGCGACTTCCGGAGGGAGCTGTATCGGAAGCGGCGTCGCTCCCACCAAGATCGATAAGGTCATCGGCGTGGTCAAAGCTTATACCACCAGAGTCGGGGAAGGGCCGTTCCCCACGGAATTCGACAAAAATTTTTCCGATCTTATCCGCAAGAAAGGCCGGGAATTCGGGGCTACCACCGGAAGGCCGCGCCGCTGCGGATGGTTTGATTCGGTCCTGGTCAAAAGAGCGGTGCTCTTGAACGGGATAACCGAGCTGGCCTTGACTAAAATGGACATTCTCGACGGCCTGAAGACCATCGAGATCGCCACAGCCTACAAATATAAAGGTAAACTATTCCGGGACTTTCCTGCGGACTACGAAGTATTAGCTAACGCCAGGCCGGTTTACAAAAAAGTGCGGGGCTGGAATGATCCCACTACTAACATCAGCCTCTACAAAGACTTACCCGCCAACGCTAAAAGCTATATCCGTTTATTAGAAGATATTCTTAAGGCCAGGGTCAGCATAGTCTCTGTGGGGCA
>JBFZAG010000058.1:0-4150 GCA_041309145.1 Candidatus Omnitrophota bacterium
AGGAGCGGACCGCAAAGATCGGTTTTTCCGCAGCGATCTTCACTAATCTCACCCAGGACCACCTGGATTATCACCAGAACCTGGAAGATTATTTTTTGGCCAAGGCAAAGCTGTTCACAAATTTATCCGGTTCTTCTCTGGCGGTAGTCAATGTAGACGATCCTTACGGGTTAAGGCTCAAGGGCATTTCCAAAGGCAGAGTGGTCACTTACGGGATCGACAGGGATTGCGATATCCGGGCGATCGGCCTGAAGATGGACCAGTCTTCCAGCGAATTCCGGGTGCAGACTAAGAACGGCAAAGACAGGATAAGCTCAGGGCTGATCGGCCGGCATAATGTTTATAATATTCTGGCGGCGCTGGCCTGGGCCCAGGAGGAAAAGCTGGACCCGGCCAAAGTCAACCGGGCTCTGGAAAGATTTTCTTTGGTTCCCGGAAGGCTGGAACGCTTCAGCTCTGATAAGGGGTTCAGCGTTTTTGTGGATTACGCTCATACCGAAGACGCTCTGAAGAATGTTTTGATTGCTTTAAAGCAGATCCAACATAAGCGCATCATCGTGGTTTTCGGATGCGGAGGCCAGCGCGACAAGACCAAGAGGCCGAAAATGGGCAAAGTGGTCTCGGAGCTGGCTGATTACGCTATTATTACCAATGATAATCCCCGCGCAGAAGAACCCGGACGGATAATCGAAGATATCCTCTCCGGGATCTCTAAAGACAATTTCTGCGTTATACCCGAGAGGCTGGAAGCGATCAAAAGATCATTAGCTTTGGCGGAAGCGGGAGATATTGTCCTGGTAGCCGGCAAAGGCCACGAAGACTACCAGGTGCTTAAAGACAAGACTTTGCATTTTGACGACCGAGAGGCAGTTAAGCAATGTTTACAGTCCAGGAATTGATCCGGGTCACCGGAGGAAAGCTGCTTGGCGGCAGCAAGGATATTAGAGTTAAAGGGATATCCATTGATTCGCGCACGGTCAAAAAAGGCGAAGTCTTTCTGGCTTTGAAAGGGAATAATTTTGACGGCCATGATTATATCTTTCAGGCTCTAAAAAACGGCGCCTCCGGCATCATTAAACAAACCGGCAAACCCGGGCCTAAGTCCTCCGCAGTCTTCTGTCTGGAAGTCTTTGACAGCATCAAGGCTCTGGGCGATATCGCCAGGTACCACCGCAGCAGGTTCGATATTCCGGTCGTGGCTATCACCGGAAGCAACGGCAAGACAACTTCCAAAGAGATGGTTTCCTGGGTCCTGGCCAAAGCTTTCAAGGTCCTCAAGACAGAGGGCACTAAAAACAACAATATCGGCCTGCCTTTGACTTTACTGCGGCTGCGCTCTTGCCACCGGGCCGCGGTGGTGGAGTTAGGGACCAATCATTTCGGCGAAATTAAGAATCTGGCTTCCATTTGCCGGCCCAATATAGCCCTGATAACCAATATCGGGCCTTCCCACCTGGAGTATTTCGGCGATGTAGCGGCGGTCTTAAAAGAAAAATATTCTCTGGTGGAAAACCTGTTTTTTCCCGCGATCTCCATCCTTAACGCTGATGACCGTCTTCTGCGCCGAAAACTGAGTTCCTCTAAAAGGTCTGGTTTGATCCTGGGCTTCGGGACTTCCAAGAACAGCGATTTCCGCCTGACTTATCTCCAAAGAGCCGGTCAGGGCATAGAATTTCAAGTAAACCGCGGGCGCAAGATGTTTTTGCCGACCATCGGAGGGCATAATGTCTATAACGCCCTGGCCGCGGTCTCCTGCGCCAGGATCCTGGGATTAAGCTATGGCCAGATCGCCGCCAGGCTCGTTGGTTTCGAATTCCCCAGCGGAAGGCTCAAGCTGAGAAAGTTCGACAGCGCCAGATTTATCGACGACACTTATAATTCCAGCCCGGCTTCCCTCAAACACGCTTTATATGCTTTGGAAGATTTTACTTCCCCGGGATCGAAGATCGTGGTCATGGGGGATATGATGGAGCTGGGAGCGGATAAAGAAAAATTCCACTATCAGGCTGGGCTTCAGATCGCCCGGGTCTGCGACAAGTTCATCGCCGTGGGTAAACTTTCCCGGATCGCCGCGGAGGCAGCCAGGCAAAGCGGGTTCGACACCGGCAATCTGTTCAGCTGCTCGACAAGCGAGCAGGCCAGAAAGATCCTTTTTACCAAGATCAGCCCGAAGAAAGAGGATGTGGTCCTGGTGAAAGGGTCGCGGGCGATGAAAATGGAAAAAATATTCGAGGAGAGTTAGACATGCTATATTATTTGTTTTATCCTCTTCACGAAGCGATATCTTTCTTCAATATTTTCCGCTATATTACTTTCCGGGCGATCATGGCAACGTTCACGGCTTTTCTGATCAGCATAATCTTCGGGCCGAGCCTGATCAGGCTGATCAGCCGGCTTTCCATCGGCCAGAATATCCGCAAAGAAGACAGCGTCAAGCTCTACGATCTTCACAAAGAAAAACAGGGCACCCCGACCATGGGGGGGCTGTTGATCCTTTTAGCGGTCTGCGTTTCCACTTTGCTCTGGGCGGAGATAGCTAACCGCTATATTCTTCTCGTCCTGTTCGGCACGCTCTGGCTGGGGATCACCGGCTTTATGGACGATTATCTCAAACACATCCGCAAATGCTCGCAGGGGCTGACCGCCACCGCCAAATTCACCAGCCAGATCGTTCTCGGACTGGTGCTGGGCGGCATGCTTTATTTCAGCCCGGAAGCTAATACCGTGCTGGATATACCTTTTCTTAAAAACGTCACCTTTAATTTAGGCATATTTTATATTCTCTTCGTGATCCTGGTCATCACCGCCAGCTCAAACGCGGTCAATCTTACCGACGGCCTGGACGGGCTGGCCATCGGCAGCGTAGTTTTCGCGACCATCCCTTTTGCCGTGCTCTGTTATGTCAGCGGCCACATAAAATTCAGCGATTATCTCATTTTGCCCTACATAAAAGGGGCCGGAGAGCTGACCATATTCTGCTCAAGCATAATCGGAGCCGGGCTGGGATTCCTCTGGTTCAATTGCTACCCCGCTTCGGTGTTCATGGGAGACGTGGGCTCTCTGGCTTTAGGCGGAGCATTGGGCATAACCGCTCTGCTGATAAAAAAAGAACTGCTCCTGGTCATTGTCGGAGGGATATTTGTCCTCGAGGCTTTTTCGGTGATCCTTCAAGTGGCTTATTTCAAGCTTACCAAAAAGAGGATATTTCGCTGTTCGCCTCTTCATCATCACTTCCAGTTCCTCGGCTGGTCCGAGAACAAGGTTATCGTGAGGTTCTGGATAGTCGGGGTTATCCTGGCTTTGCTGACTCTGGTCACCTTAAAGATACGTTAATGATAAACCAAGAATATTTCCGCCACAAGAACATCACTGTCGTGGGCCTGGCCCGCAGCGGGCTGGCTTGCGCGAATCTTCTTTATGAGCTGGGAGCCAGGGTAAGCGTTACCGATTCCTGCAACGACCTTCAAACCCGCAAAAACGCCCGGCGGTTAAAATCAAAAAAGATAAGCCGGCAGCTGGGCAGACACACCCGGGATTTCATACAGGGGCGCGATCTGATAATTGTTTCTCCCGGAGTCCCGGACAGCGCTTTGCCTGTGGTCTGGGCCCAAAAAGCCGGGATCCCGCTGATCAGCGAAATAGAACTCGGGTTTATCTTATGCCCGGCAACGGTCATCGCCATAACCGGATCGAGCGGAAAAACCACGGTGACTACTCTTGCCGGTTCAGTTTTAAAAGCCGCGGGCAGGAAAGTGTTTGTTTGCGGCAATATCGGCGATCCTTTTGCCGGAGAAGTAAAAAAGATGAAGCCCGGAGACTTTGCGGTATTGGAAATAAGTTCTTTCCAGCTGGAAAAGATCTTCTCTTTCAAACCTAAGATCGCCGTGGTCACCAATATCAGCAAAAACCATCTTGACCGTTATCCGGGGATGGAAGAATATATCCAGGCCAAAAAACGGATCTTTTTAAACCAGGACAGGACTGACTGCCTGGTTCTGAACGCGGAAGACAAAGAATCGAAAAATATGGCTAAGCAGGCCCGGTCCCGGGTGAGGTTCTTTAAAGCCGAAGGCGGGTTCAATCCCAACCAGTCCGCGGTTCTGGCAATCGCTTCTGTGCTGGGGATCAAGCGGGATACCTGCCTTAATGT
>JBFZAG010000059.1:0-9801 GCA_041309145.1 Candidatus Omnitrophota bacterium
CCATGGCCATCCCAGCAAGCCACCGGTGCACTGGGTGTTTCCATTGAAGTAGCTACAGGGGCTCCAAATTGGTAGCGTTGGGTCGATAGGGTTTTTCGCGTTCATCGGATCAGTCGCGCCATCTGTTCCCGCACCGTGGCGGTTGTCGTCAAAGGTGTATCTCCCCACAGTCGATACAGGTAAATTGCAAAAGGTGGTGTTGTCTCCCCAGAACATCAGCGCCATGTGATTGTAGCTTGCATCCGGATCCTTTTTTTGAACGATGAACAGGCTTGAGCTTTTCATCGACGGCGCTTGCCAGGGCAATCCCGGACCCAGCGGAGCCGGAGTGGTCATCCGGCATGACGGCAAGATCATAAAAGAGATCAGCCGTTATATCGGAAACGCCACCAATAACATTGCAGAATACACCGCTTTGATTTTTGGCCTTCAGGAAAGCCTGATTCTAAAAGCCGAAAGCGTAAAAATCAATACCGACAGCCAGCTTTTGTACCGCCAGCTGATCAAAGTTTATAAGGTCAAGCATCCCAATATTATCGGGCTTTATAATCAGGCGCTGGATCTGGCCGGGGGTTTTAAGGAATTTTCCATAAACCATATTCCCCGCGAGCTCAACCGCGAAGCGGACAAACTGGCCACCAGGGCGATAAAGGAAAATCTTAAAAATAGATCTTGAGGCAGGTAGAAAGCGGCCGCGCGTCTTGCGCAAGCAAGGCGGGAGGAAAGTCCGGGCTCCGGAGGGCAACGTAGCGGGTAACGCCCGACCAGCCGGCGAAAGCCGGCGAGGATCAGAGCCACAGAGACGAGTCCGTCGAAAGACGGGGTGAAACGAGGCAATCTCTACGAGGAGCAAAGCCGAATAGGAAACGAGGGGCTGCCCGCCCCGTTAAAAGTTTCGGGTTGGCTGCTGGATCTTCCAAGCAAACTTGGAAGACTAGAGAAATGGCCGCATAAAAAGAATTTCTTTTTATCAACAGAACCCGGCTTATTCTATCTGTCTCATTAATGTCACAGGTCACACGTCACAAGCCACACGTCACATGCCACACGTCAGAGGTAAAACAGGACTTGCGACATGTAGCGTGTGACTAAATCGTAATTTTAATAATCAAAAAACAGTCAAGGAGGAAGGAAAGATGTCCGGACACTCTAAATGGAAGACGAATAAAGGGAAAAAAGCCCTGGCTGACGCCAAAAAAGGCGCCGCCTACACCAAGATCATCAAGGAGATCACCTTAGCCGCCCGGGAAGGCGGCGGCAATCCCGACACCAACTCCAAGCTGCGCACGGTGATGCTCCGGGCCAAAGAACTGAACATGCCTTCCGATAACGTCAAGATGGCGGTCAAGCGGGGAACCGGCGAACTTCCCGGAGTGATCTACGAAGCCATAAACTACGAAGGCTACGGACCGGGCGGGGTCGCGGTTTTGATCGAGGCGATCACCGACAACAAGAACCGGACCACCGCGGAGATCCGCAACATCATGAATAAAAAGAACGGGAGCCTGGGCGGATCGGTGGCCTGGATGTTCACCATGAAAGGGCTGATCACTATCGCTAAGTCCGCCATAGGGGAAGATGAGTTGATGTCCCTGGTCCTGGAAGCGGGCGCCGAGGATCTCAAAGCCGAAGGCGATGCTTTTGAAGTTTATTCTAAACCGCAGGATCTGGAAAAAGTAAAAGCCGCCCTTACGGCTAAGAATATCAAATGGGAAGAAGCCGAAACCAGCATGATCCCGTCTTCAACCATCAAGCTTAACGCTCAGGACGCTAGATCGATCCTGGCTTTGGTCGAATCCCTGGAAGAGCACGATGATGTCCAGGCGGTTTATTCCAATTTCGAGATCCCCGACGAGATCATGGACCAGATCTCCGCCGAACAGGAATGAGGATCATTGGCATCGACCCGGCTTTGAAAGTCACCGGCTTCGGGATCATCGAAGATAATAACGCCGGATTTTCGCTGGTCAGGGCCGGCACGATAATCACTTCGGCGGAAGACCCCGCTTATTTGCGTTTAAACCGGATATTCGAGGCTTTGTCCGGGCTGCTTTCGGAATTCAAGCCTCAGGTCATGGTTTTGGAAAAGATCTATTCGCATTCCCGGCACCCGGCGACTTCCTTTATTTTAGGCCAGGCCCGGGGAGTGATCTGTCTGGCCGCGGCCCGCTCGGGGATCAAACTGGTGGAATATTCGGCGACCCATGTCAAGAAAGCTGTTGTGGGCGGAGGGCTGGCTTCCAAAGACCAGGTGCAGAAGATGGTCGCCGGGCTCTTAAAGATAAAAACACTGCCCAAATACAGGGATGTCACTGACGCTTTGGCTTTGGCTATCGCTTACAGTTATTTTTCCAGAGCCAATAAATTTAACTCATTTTTAAAATGATCGCGCGAATATCCGGAAAAGTAACGGGAAAAGGGGAAAATTCGCTTCTGATAAGCGCCGGAGGCTTGACCTACGAAGTTTTTTTACCGGTCATGGTCATGCTCAGGATCGAGGATGGCCTCAAGGGCAATGACGGACAGGTAGAGCTGATCACTTATCATTACCTGCAGTCTGACCCCTCGAGAAGCATCCCGGTCCTGATCGGTTTCTTGAACGAGGTGGAAAAAGAATTCTTCCAGAGTTTTATCACCGTTTCCGGGATCGGCCCCAAGGCGGCTTTGCGGGCTTTAAACAAGCCGATCTCCGAGATCGCCAGGGCCATAGACGAAGGCGATCTTGTCTTCCTCAAATCCCTGCCAGGCATCGGAGCTCAAAGAGCCAAAGAGATCGTGGCCAAGCTCCAGAATAAAGTCGGGAAATTCGGCTTGATCAAGGACGACCGGGTCATAAGCCCCGGCTCGGAAAAAAGCGATATTGAAGAGGAAGTCCAGGCGGTCCTGATCCAGCTGGGTTATAATAAATCCGAGGCTCAGCAGATGGTCAAAAAAGCCATTCAGAACGCCAGCGTTGCCTTGAATTCTCCGGAAGAGCTGCTCAACGAGGTTTATAAACAGAAAAAAATAAAGGCCTAATCATGGAAGAGAATGTTCCCAGCCCTCAGGGGCAGATTGTTCCGGCCGAAGTTTTAACTCCCCGGGTTAATAAACAGGAAGACAATATCAAAGCCGTGATCGAGGCTTTATTGTTCTCCAGCGACAAGCCGTTGCTTGTCGAGCAGATCAAAAAAGTCCTGGATAACCTCGATGCCGGCCAGATCCGCAAGGTCCTGGAGGATCTCAAGACCGAATACGAGCAATCCAACCGGGGCATGCGCATTTTTGAAGTCGCCGGCGGTTTCCAGATGATCTCCGCCACTCACTTTTCGTCGTTTTTGAGAAAGCTTTATAAAGGGCCGCAGAACTCCGAAAAGCTCTCCCGGCCGGCTCTGGAGTCGCTGGCGATCATCGCTTATAAGCAGCCGCTTTCCAAAATGGAGATCGAGAGCCTGCGCCGGGTCAATGTCGACGGGGTCATCTCGACCTTGATGGAAAAGAACCTGATCCGGGTCACCGGAAGAAAGAAAGCTCCCGGCCGGCCCAAGGTCTACGGGACTACCCGGCAGTTCCTGGAATACTTCGGCTTGAAATCCCTGGAAGAGCTGCCGAAGATCTCAAATCTCCCGCTGCCCGCGGAAAATCAGGACGAATCCATCGAGAAGATCGATGAGGCCGAAACACAACCGGAAGAAAAAAATGGATCTAGCCAGACTGCGCAAACAAATTGATTCGCTGGATAAGAACATAGTCGTGCTCCTAAACAAAAGGGCCAAGATCACTCTGGATGTCGGGCTGGCCAAAAAAAACCAGGGCAAGAGCATTTATTGCCCCGACCGGGAAAGAGAGATCCTGAAAAGGATCAACCTGCTCAGCCGCGGCCCGATAAAGCCTGCGGCGCTGGAGGCTATTTACCGGGAGATCATGTCTTCCAGCCTTTCCCTGGAAAAAGAGCTGAAGATCGCGTTTCTCGGCCCGGTGGCTACATTCACCCATCAGGCCGCCCTAAAAAGATTCGGCTCGCAGGTGGGATATCTTTCCTGCGACTCAATAGGCGATGTTTTTACCCGGGTGGAAAAAGAGAACGCCGATTACGGTGTGGTCCCTGTAGAGAACTCGATCGAGGGGGCGGTAAACCATACCCTGGACATGTTCATGGATTCCGACCTGAAGATCTGCGCCCAGGTCATCTTGAACATTTCCCATAATCTTCTTTCGAATGTTTCATTAGCTAAAGTTAAAAAAGTATACTCAAACCCCATGGTTTTCGGCCAGTGCCGGATCTGGCTGCAGAAAAACCTGGCTAACTGCCAGCTTATCGAAGTCGCCAGCACGACCAAGGCTTCCCAGATCGCGGCAAAAGAAAAAAACAGCGCCTCTATCGCTTCGGCCCTGGCGGCGAAGATCTACGGCCTGAACATCGTTAGCCGGGGGATCGAAGATTCCCCCCATAACATCACCCGTTTTTTCGTGATCGGCAAAAGCGATGTCCCAACGACCGGAAATGACAAAACCTCTTTGATGTTCTCCATCCTGGATAAAGTCGGCGCGCTCCACGAGATGCTGGCCTCGTTCCGCAAATACGGAGTGAACCTGAGCAAGATAGAATCCCGGCCCTCGAAAAGAAAAGCCTGGGACTATTATTTTTTTGTCGATCTGGTCGGCCATCAGGACGAGCCGAAAGTCAAGAAAGCACTCCTGGAGCTGGAAAATAAATGCAAATTTTTAAAGATCCTGGGATCTTATCCGGTAGGTGAATGATGGCTAAATTCGAAATATCTCTGATCAGAAAAAATATCCGCCGGCTTTCCCCGTATATCGCGGGAAAACCGATCGAAGAGACCAAGCGGGAGTTCGGCCTGAAGGAAGTGATCAAATTAGCCTCCAATGAGAATCCCCTGGGAGCTTCTCCTAAAGCCGTCGCCGCGATCAAAAAAGCGGCAGGAGGGGTCAACCGTTATCCGGATTCCAGCAGCTTTTACTTGAAGAGAAAACTGGCCTCGGTCTTTAAACTCGAGCCGGAAAACTTTGTCCTGGGCAACGGCTCGGACGAGCTTATAGACGTGGTGATCAAGACTTTTGTCAGCGAAGGCGAATCAATCCTCACTTCCGAGCAAACATTTCTGGAATACCGGATCATTGCCAAAGTGAATAACCGCAAGGTCATTACCGCTGCGCTCAAGGATTTCAAGTTCGATCTGGCCGAGATGAAAAAGAAAATAACCTCCCGGACCAAGCTGGTTTTTATCGCCAACCCCAACAATCCCACCGGGACTTATGTCAGCAAGCCGGAGCTGGAGCGCTTCCTTAAGGGGCTGCCGGAAAACCTGATCGTGGTCCTGGACGAGGCCTACGACACTTTTATCGACGTCAAAGATTACCCCAGGGGCGTTGATTATATCAAAAAAGAAAATCTTATCGTTTTGCAGACTTTTTCCAAAGCTTACGGACTTTCCGGATTGCGCCTGGGAACCGCGATCTGCGACAAAAAACTGGCCGCCTTCATGGAAAAGACCCGCCAGCCTTTTAACGTCAATCTCCTGGCCCAGGCCGGAGCGCTGGCCGCTTTAGACGATAAACAATTTTTAAAAAATACCCGCAAGGTCACCCTCCAAGGCAAGGCTTTGCTTTACCGCGCTTTCCGGGAAATGGGGCTTTCGTATGTGCCTTCGGTGGCCAATTTCATCCTTGTGGACGTGGGAAAAGACTGCCGGGAAGTCTTCCGGGAATTGCTCAAACTGGGGGTGATCGTCCGGGATATGAAACAGTACGGCCTGGACAATTTTGTCCGGGTGACCATCGGCACCCCGCGGGAAAACTTCAAATTCATCAAAGCCCTTAAAACCGTTTTATTCAAAAAGAGGTAAAAATGATCATAGTTTTAAGAAGAGACGCCACCCAGCAGCAAATAGATCATATAGTCGAAAAGGTGCAAAAGTTGGGCCTGACCGCGCATCTTTCCCAGGGCACGGAGCGGACCATAATCGGAGTGATCGGTCCGGAAGACGTGCTTCAGGTCACCCCTCTGGAAGTATTTCCCGGAGTGGAAAAGGTCATGCCGGTTTTGGCTCCCTACAAACTGGTCTCCCGGGAGTTTAAATCCGAGGATTCGCTGATCGATGTCGGAAAAAACATAAAGATCGGCGGAAAAAAGATCATGGTCATGGCCGGCCCCTGCGCCGTGGAAAACATCGATCTTTTATACGAGATCGCCCGGGAAATAAAAAAAGCCGGGGCTTTGATACTCCGCGGAGGGGCGTTCAAACCCCGGACTTCGCCTTACAGCTTCCAGGGAATGGGCGAAGAAGGCCTGAAGATGCTGGCTAAGGTCGGCAATGAGCTCGGGCTGGTGACCGTAAGCGAGGTCATGGATCCCCGGGACGTGGAGCTGGTAGCCAGGCATGTGGATGTTTTGCAGATCGGAGCCAGGAATATGCAGAATTTCAACCTTTTAAAAGAAGTCGGCCAGACTAAAAAGCCGGTTTTACTGAAAAGAGGGTTGTCTTCGACCATCAAAGAATTATTGATGTCCGCGGAATACATCGCTTCCGGAGGCAATCTCAATGTTTTGCTTTGCGAGCGGGGGATCAGGACTTTTGAGGATTATACCCGCAACACCCTGGATATCAGCGCTGTCCCCGCGGTCAAACAGCTTTCCCATCTTCCGATGATCGTCGATCCCAGCCACGCGGCAGGAAAGTGGGGGCTGGTTTCCGCGTTATCCAAAGCCGCGGTGGCCGCCGGCGCGGACGGCTTGATCATCGAAGTGCACAGCCGGCCCGAAGAAGCTTATTCCGACGGCGCGCAGTCGCTTTTGCCGGCGACTTTCACGGCCTTGATGAACGATCTGAAGATCCTGGCCAAAGCCATAGGCAGGGAAATCTGATGAAACCGTTCAATAAAGTAGCGGTGATAGGCACTGGTTTGATCGGCGGATCGATCGCTCTGGCCATGAAAAAGAAAAATCTCTGCCGGCAGGTTATCGGGACAAGCCGGCACAGAAAAAGCCTGCTTCTGGCCAAAAAGCTCAAAGCGGTGGATGTGGCCGCGACATCTCTGGACGCGGTGAAAGACGCTGACCTGTTGATCCTGGCCATGCCGGTAAGCGCGATCATCAGCCTGGCCCCGAAGATCTCGAGAATAATAAAAAAAGACTGCCTGGTTTTCGATGTGGGAAGCACTAAAGCCAGTATCGTCGCCAGGCTTTCCAAATTGTTCAGATTATTTGTCGGGGTCCACCCTTTGGCCGGTTCCGAGAAGCGGGGGGTGAAATTCGCCCGCGCTGACCTGTTTCTAAATTCTCTTTGCTTGCTCACCCCGGTCAGAAGCACGGACACTCAGGCTTTTTTTAAGGTGAAAAAATTATGGGAGATCCTGGGAGCTAAGACTCTGTCGATCAGCCCCCGGCGCCACGATCAAGCCCTGGGATTTGTCAGCCATTTGCCGCATATCGCGGCTTTTTCCCTGATCAATTCGATCCCGGCCGGATTCCTGAAATTTTCCACGGCCAGCCTGAAAGAATCTACCCGGGTATCGGCTTCCGATCCCCGGCTATGGGCGGATATTCTCCTGGATAACCGCAAAAATTCCCTTAAGGCAATTTACAGTATGCAGTCAAATTTAAGCCGGGTAAAATCAGCACTGGAAAATAATTCTTTGAATGAGTTGACCCGGTTTTTCCAAAAAGCCAAAAACAGAAGGGGCGCTTTAAAATGATCATAGCTGTAGACGGACCGGCCGGAGCCGGAAAAAGCACTGTCGCCAAGCTTTTAGCCAAAAAACTGGGCTTTTTGTACATTGATACCGGAGCGATGTACCGGGCTTTGACCTTAAAGGCGCTGGATAACAATATCAGGATCAGCGATCCCCGGGCGATCACGCATTTAGCTAAACAGACCAGGATCGATCTGATTTCTGCGCCTGACGGCCCGGTAAAAGTGTTTTTGGACGATAAAGACGTATCCCTGGCTATCCGCCAGCCGCGGATCACCAAATCAGTTTCGGATGTGGCCAAGATCGGCCCGGTGAGAAAGATCATGGTGGTTTTGCAGCGAAAGCTGGGCCAGACCAGGGATTGCGTGCTCGACGGAAGGGATATCGGTACAGTAGTGTTCCCCAAAGCCGAAAAAAAATTTTACATCGATGCCGATTTTAAGGAAAGGGTCGAGCGCCGGTATAAAGATCTTATAAATCTCAAGATCGAAGGGGTATCCCGCCAAATGGTGGCCCAGGACCTCAAACACCGCGACAGCGTAGATTCGACCCGTAAAGTCGGGCCGCTGAAAAGAGCGCAAGATGCGATCTACATGGATACCACCAGGCTGACCATTGAGCAGGTGGTCGATAAAATGATGAGCTGCGCCATCCGTTAACTTAAAAACTTTATAAACAACATGGACAAATCACTGATCCGCAATTTTTCGATCATCGCCCACATCGACCACGGCAAATCGACCCTGGCTGACCGGATATTGGAGATCACCGGCGCTCTGGACCGAAGGCATATCAAGGACCAGGTGCTTGACGATATGGACCTGGAAAGGGAGCGCGGGATCACCATCAAAGCTTCGACCGTGCGCATCGATTTTATCGGAGAGGACAATAAGACTTACATCCTGAACCTGATCGACACTCCCGGCCATGTCGATTTTACTTATGAGGTTTCTAAATCCCTGGCCGCCTGCGAAGGCGCGGTCCTGGTCATCGACGCCGCCCAGGGCATCGAAGCCCAGACCGTGGCTAATTATTACCTGGCCCTGGAGAATAATCTGGAGATCATCCCGGTGATCAACAAGGTCGATTTGCCCTCCATCGACCTGCCCAAGACCCAAGCCCAGATCTGCTCGGTGCTGGGTTTCCGCGAAGAAGATATAATCCTGGCTTCGGCTAAAGAAGGAAGAGGGGTCAAAGAGATCCTGGAAAGGATCATTCAAGTTATTCCTCCTCCGCCGGGAGATGAAAACAACCCTTTGAAAGCCCTGGTCTTTGACTGCCGTTTCGATGTTTATAAAGGGGTAGTGGTTTATGTCAGGATCATGGACGGCAAGCTCAATGCGGGCGCCCAGATAAAGCTCTTGAACACCAACGCCGTTTATAAAGTCGAAGAGCTGGGGGTCTTTAAAAACCTGAAATACTCGGAGGTGGGTTCTTTATCCTGCGGAGAAGTCGGCTACCTCACCGCGAATATCCGCTCTCCGCGCGAGATCGTGGTCGGAGACACCCTGACCGACATCAAAAATCCCTGCGCCAAGGCTCTTCCGGGGTACAAACAGATCAAGCCTCTGGTTTTTTGCGGGATCTACCCGGTCAATCCCGGGGATTTTCCCGATTTGCGCGACGCCATGGATAAATTAAGGCTTTCCGACGCCTCGTTTGTTTTTGAGCCGGAAAACTCCCAATCTTTCGGCACGGGTTTCCGCTGCGGATTTTTAGGCTTATTGCATATGGAGATCGTCCAGGAGCGGCTGGAAAGGGAATACGACCTGAATCTCATCCTGACCGTGCCTAACGTTGTTTACCAGATAAAAACAAATTCCGGAGAAACCATTGATATCGACACTCCGGCCAAGCTTCCCGAGCCGTCGCAGATAAACGAGGCTTTTGAGCCGTACGTGAACCTGATGGTCATAATCCCCGTGGATACGATCGAGCCGGTCTGCGAAATGGTCAAATCCCGGCGCGGCTCATTTGTTTCCCGCGAGCACCTGGGAGAGGAAAGGATCAAGCTTCAGTTCGAAATACCGCTTTCCGAGATCATCGTTGATTTTTACGACCGGATAAAATCCCTGACCCGCGGCTACGGCTCACTGGATTACGAGTTCA
>JBFZAG010000060.1:0-16933 GCA_041309145.1 Candidatus Omnitrophota bacterium
TCGGATCCTACATCCCTTCCATTCTCTTTGATCAGAACCTTTACTTCAATATTTCCGGTCTGAAAAGGAGGCTGAACATTGATCCTGAACTCTTTCCTGTCGATATCAGGAACAATATGCAGGTCTTTAATATAAATCTCAGAAACAGGTTCGAGCCAGACAGTCTGCCATATCCCTGAGGAAGGACCAGGTCCCCCGGACAATCCCCGATAAGCCGGAAAAGATCTACGCTTCCATGGGGATATATATTTTTAAGAACAGCGTCCTGGTAAAACAGCTCCACGATGACGCCCAGAACCAGAAATCCGCCCATGATTTCGGCAAGGATATCATCCCCAAGATGGTCAAAGACGGGATGAAAGTCGTTTCTTACAATTTTATCGATAAGAACAATAAAGAAGCGATGTACTGGAGGGATATCGGGACCATTGAAGCTTATTACGAGGCCAATATGGATTTGATCCAGGTCAACCCGGTGTTCAACCTTTATGACCGGGATTGGCCGATGCGGACTTACCAGGAACAGTTCCCGCCGGCTAAAACGGTCTTTGCCGGAGAAGAGATCACCGGCCGGGTGGGTTTAGCTCTGGATTCGCTGGTCTCCGGAGGGTGTATCATTTCCGGCGGACAGGTCAAGCGCTCGATATTGTCGCCCAACGTCAGGATCAACAGTTATTCTTCGGTCAACGATTCTATCCTGATGGAAGGGGTTAATGTCGGCAGATACGCCAAGATCAAAAAAACGATCATCGATAAGGACGTTTTCATTCCTCAGGGCACGGTCATCGGCTATGACCCGGAGGAGGACAAAAAAAGGTTCTTTGTCACCGAATCGGGGATTGTGGTGGTGGCCAAGAAGACCGAAATAAGGGAGAGTCTTGATGAAAAATTATAAAATAAGAAAAGGCCGGATCAGCGATATCAAACAGATCCAGAGCCTGGTCAACTATTATGCCCGGCAGGGGCTGATGATCGCCCGGTCTTTGAACGAGCTTTATGAGAACATCCGGGATTTCTGGGTCTGCGAGTCCAGGGGAAGGGTCCTGGGTTGCGCCGCGGTGCATATTTCCTGGGAAAATTTGGTGGAGATCAAATCAGTGGCGGTGGATAAAAGCGCCGGGCGTAAGGGCATCGGCAGCGCATTGATCAAAGCCTGCCTGGCTGAAGCCAAGCAGTTAGGCGCCAAAAAAGTATTTGTTCTGACCTATATCCCGGAATTTTTCCGCCGCTTCGGGTTCAGGAGGATAGAGCATGCCAGCCTGCCGCATAAGATCTGGGCGGAATGCATTAACTGCCCGAAATTTCCCGACTGCGAAGAGATCGCCCTCTTAAAAAACATTGCAAAATAGCCTAATTCCGCTATAATAATGTCTTTGTATTTGCTGGAAACTTTGAAAATCTGAATTTAGAGCTTATTAAATCATCGAGGAGGCAATAATGGATTACCTTTTGACCGAAGAGCAGAAAATGATCAAAGAGATCGCCCACAAAATAGCCGAAGAAAAGATCCGGCCGGTGGCGGCTCAGTATGATAAGACCGAAGAATTTCCCTGGGAAATCCTCAAGGTCATCGCGGCTTCCGACCTTTTCGGCTTGTTCATCCCCGAAGAATACGGCGGGATGGGGGTGAGCGTGACCAATCTCTGCCTGGCTACCGAAGAATTGTCCCGGGCCTGCGGCGGCATCGCGGTCTGCTACGCGGCTTCGGCATTAGGGACGTTTCCCATTGTTCTTTTCGGAAGCGACGCTCAGAAGAAAAAATACCTTCCTGACCTGGCCAAAGGCAAAAAGATCGCCGCCTTCGGTTTGACCGAGCCGGAAGCCGGTTCTGACGCTTCCGCGATCAAGACCACCGCCAGAAAAGAAGGTAATTACTACATTTTGAACGGGACCAAGCATTTTATCACTAACGGCGGGGATGCCGAGACTTATACCGTGGTAGCCATGACCAATAAAGATAAAGGGGCCAGGGGCGCTTCCGCTTTCATCCTGGAAAAGGGAATGAAAGGTTTTACTTTCGGCAAGAAAGAGGATAAGCTGGGGATCCGGGCTTCTTCGACCATGGAGCTGATCTTCAATGACTGCAAAGTCCCCGCGGAAAATCTTTTGGCCAAAGAGGGCATGGGATTTATCGTGACCATGCGCACTTTTGACATGTCCCGTCCGGGAGTTGCGGCCCAGGCTCTGGGTATTGCCCAGGGAGCATTGGAGCTGGCGGTCAAGTATTCCCGCCAGAGGGTCCAGTTCGGCAAAGCCATTTCCAGTTTCCAGGGTATTCAGTGGATGCTGGCGGATATGGCTACGGAATTGGAAGCTGCCCGGGCTTTGGTTTATGCCTGCGCCCGCGAAGTCGATGCCGGAGTAAAAGACGTGTCCCGCGATTCGGCCATGGCCAAATTATTCGCGTCTGATGTGGCTTTCAAGATCTGCGACCAGGCTCTGCAGATCCACGGCGGTTACGGCTACATGAAAGATTATCCGATCGAAAAATATCTGCGCGACGCCAAGATAACCCAGATCTACGAAGGGACTAATCAGATCCAGAGGAATATCATCGGATTGCAGCTGATCAAGGATCTAGCCAAGTAAAGGAGATATCCATGGAAAATAATGAAGACAGGAGGAGGTTCCCCCGCTTTAATTTGCTGGTTGATGTCGCGGTCACCAAACGCGCTTCTGCGTTGCAAGAAGAGGTCCTTTCTTCCAAGAACATCAGCCAGGGCGGAGTATGCATCATTTCATTTGCCCAGCCGCAAATGGGGGATCTGATGGACCTGAAGATCCGCCTGCCGGGGATCAAAGACGAGATCAAGACCATGGGCAAAGTGGTCTGGATCAAGGAATTCTCCATCGGAGCGCTCCAGAAGACCAAAAGATTCGAGGTCGGGCTGGAATTTATCGGCCTCAGCGACCCGACTTTCGAGATGATCAACAAATTTCTTTATAATAACCATAATACTTGAAGATGAACATCATAGTTTGCATTAAGCAGGTCCCGGAAACCACCGAAGTCCGGATCAACCCCGAGACCAACACTTTGATCCGGGAAGGGGTCAAATCGATCATCAATCCTTTTGACATGTACGCTATCGAAGAAGGGGTGCGGCTTAAGGAGCGTTTCGGGGGCAAGGTGGTGGTCGTGACCATGGGGCCTCCCCAGGCTGAAGCGGCTCTGCGCGAGGCGATCTCTTTGGGAGCCGACGAAGGGATATTGATCTCTGACCGGGCTTTTGCCGGAGGGGATACCTGGGCGACCAGCAACACATTATCGCACGCCGTTATCAAGATCAGGAAAGAGCTGGGAGGTTTTGATCTGGTCCTCTGCGGCAAGCAGGCTTCGGACGGAGATACCGCTCAGGTAGGGCCGGGCATTTCGGCTTTCCTGGATATTCCTCAGGTCACCTACGTTAAGAAGATCGAAGAGATCAAAGATAATAAGATCCGGCTTGAGCGGATGAGCGAAGAGGGTTTTGATGTTATTGAGACTCCGGCTCCCTGTCTTTTGACCGTGGTCAAGGAGATCAATGAGCCCAGGATCCCGTCTTTGAAAGCCATGATCAGGGCTAAAGCCGCAAAAATAACAGTTTGGAGCGCTAAAGATATCGAAGTAGATGCCAAGGACGTAGGTCTAAGCGGTTCAAGGACAACGGTAGTCAAGATCTTCACTCCTCCTCAGCGGACCGGAGGCCAGAAATTAACCGGGGAAATTCCGGAGATCGCGGAAAAGCTGGCAGGATTATTAAAAAGCGAGATCACAGGATAAAATATGGGAATTCAGATCATTAACGATAAATGTGTCGGCTGCAGTCTGTGTCTTAAAACCTGCCCTTTCGGCGCCATTACCGTAAAAGATAAAAAAGCGATAATCGACCTGCATAAATGCAATCTTTGCGGAGCCTGCCTGCCCAGCTGCAAATTCAAGGCCATACTTTTAGAAAAGCCCCAGGATCAGGCGGAGAAAAAAGATTTCAGCGCTTATAAGGGGGTCTGGGTCTTTGTCGAGCAGAAAAAAGGCCGGGTTCAGTCGGTTTCTTACGAGTTGGTCGGTAAAGCCAGGGAACTAGCGGATAAGCTTAAAACTTATGTCGGCGCGGTATTGATCGGCAATAATCTGGCGATGGAAGCGCAGAGCCTGATCTGTTCCGGCGCGGATACCGTGTATCTGGCGGAAGCCCCGGAATTGGCCAATTTCCTGGATGAGCCGTATACCAATGTCCTGGTCAGCCTGATCCGCAAGTATAAACCGGAGATCGTTTTGAGCGGAGCGACGATCATCGGCCGCTCTTTGATCGCCCGGGTAGCGGTCAAGATCGACGCTGGCCTGACCGCGGACTGCACCGGACTGGATATTGAAGATGAGCGAAAGATCCTGCTGCAGACCCGCCCGGCTTTCGGCGGCAACATAATGGCTACGATCATTTCCCCGAATTACCGCCCCCAGATGGCCACTGTCCGGCACAAAGTCTTCCTTCAGCCCGAACTGGATAAATCGCGTAAAGGCAAGATCATCAAGGAATCATTTCCCATTAACGAGATGGCTTCCCGGACCACTCTTATAGAGGTGGTCGAGGAAGTGGAGAACCTGGTCAATCTCGCCGAAGCCGATATCATTGTTTCCGGAGGCCGGGCTATGGGAGGTCCGGAGAACTTCAAAATGCTCCATGACCTGGCTGAAGTCCTGGGCGGAGCCGTGGGCTCATCCCGCGCGGCGGTTGATTCCGGCTGGATCCCTTATTCGCATCAGGTCGGCCAGACCGGAAGGACCGTGTCTCCCAAGATCTATATTGCCTGCGGCATTTCCGGGCAGATCCAGCATTTGGTCGGCATGCAGTCTTCCAAGATCATTGTCGCTATCAACAAAGACCCTGACGCGCCGATCTTTAAAGTAGCCACCTACGGTATCGTGGGAGATATCTTTGAGATCGTCCCGGCCTTGACCAAGAAATTCAGGGAAGTGCTCGGGAAATAACCCGCGGCAAAAGGAGGGAGTATGCCTTCTAAAAGAATACTGGTCGCTGACGACGAGCCGGATGTCCTGGCTATACTCGAGAAAAAATTAAAAGAGAGCGGATTTGAAGTCCTGGCTCTGTCTAAAGGCAAAGAAATAATCGCTCAGGTCAAGACCTTTAAGCCGGACCTGATCATTTCGGATATCGTCATGCCCGATATGGACGGCTATGCTGCAGGAATTACCTTAAGAGGAGATGGCGCCACCAAGAACATTCCGATCATTTTCATGACCGGAAAAGAGCTGGAGTTCTCGGGAATGCAGAAAAGAGCTCAGGAGCTGGGCTCTTGCGATATCATCAATAAGCCCTGCACTTTTGAAGAGTTGCTGGCCAAGGCCAAAGAAGCGCTGAAATAATCCTTAAGGATCAGGATGATAAAATACCCGGGCAACGAAAAAGGGTTCTTTTCTTTGATCGGCATGCTTGTCGCCCTGGCTTTGATCTGTTATTTTGTCTATTATATGATGAATACCTATTTTAAGGCTGAGGTTACCCTGCCGGAATCCGCCGGTATTAATTCCGGGCCGGTAAATCCCGGGGCTAATTATCAATCGGTCATTACCAATACCCGGCAGAAAATAGAAGAGGTTAATAAAAAATCTTTTGATCAGCTCAAACAAGTAGAGGAAGCTATTAAATAATCCCGCCTAAAGTCTTTTGATATTCCTCCGGCATCAAACCTACTGATCCATGTCAATAAATGCATAATATTGCACAATTAAACATATATAAGTTTATTTAGGCATATATACTGCTTTTTGAGAATAACTTTGTTCATTTAAATCAATCAATAGTGTTATATGTCAAAATTTTCCTTGACAATTATTATTAAATTAATTATAATTGAAATAAATTAGGATCAATATAAAGGAAAACAGATGTTTGTCAATGAGCTGATGACTATCGATGACCTGGCCGCTTACCTGAAAGTAAGCCGCCGGACCATTTATGAGTGGCTCAAGCTTAACAAGGTCCCGGCGCTGAAGATCGTCGGGCAATGGCGTTTTAAAAAAGAAAAGATCGATGCCTGGATGGACGAGCATTCGCATGCCTAAATTTAAATTTATCTCTATAATCGCGGAGGGCTAATGTATTTTAAAACACTGGAGATCGTGGGTTTTAAATCTTTTATGGACAAGACGGTTTTGAACTTCGAGCCGGGCATCACCGCGATTGTCGGCCCCAACGGCTGCGGAAAATCCAATATTTTTGATTCTATCCGCTGGGTCCTGGGAGAACAGTCGGTTAAATCTTTGCGCGGCTCGCAGATGGAGGACGTGATCTTTAACGGCACGGACACCAAACAGCCGCTGGGCATGGCTGAAGTCAGCCTTACTTTTGACAACAGCCAGAAGAATTTTCCCGTGGACAACGACGAAGTGATGATCACCCGTAGAATATTCCGTTCCGGAGAAAGCGAGTATCTGTTAAATAAAGCCCAGGTCCGGCTAAAGGACATTACGGACATGCTTTTAGGCACCGGGATCGGCGCGGAAAGCTATTCCATCATCGCTCAGGGCAAGATCGATCTTATCCTGAGCTCCCGGCCGGAAGAAAGAAGGCAGGTTTTTGACGAGGCTTCGGGGATCACCAAATACAAGTCCCAGAAACGGGAGGCTATCCGCCGCCTGGAAGAAACCGAACAGAACCTTCTCAGGTTAAACGATATCATTACCGAGGTCAAACGCTCTATCGGTTATCTGGAGCGGCAAGCCAATAAGGCCCGCAGGTACCAGTCGGCGTTCGCTGACCTCAAGAACAAAGAGATCAACCTTTCCTGCTTAAAAAAGACCAAGCTTATCGAAGAAAAGTCAAAGGTGATGATCGAGCTGCATTCTTTGCGGACCCGGGAAGACGACCTTCAGGTCGAGCTGCGCCGGCAGGAATCCGGGATCAGCCAGCGTAACGAAGAGCTGAGCGCATTGGATGCCAGGATCAACCAGATCAAGGTTGATCTCCAGTCATTGGAAAACCAGATCCAGAGCAATTCGCAGCACATCAGTTTCAACCAGGAAAGGATCAAGGAATTAGAAGCTACCAAAACTTATCTTCTGTCCCAGATCGCCCAGACTCAGGAGCGGCTGGCCCAGGACGAAGAAAAGTTAAATAAGTTCAAAGAGGAATATCTTTTGATCAGGCAGAGTTTCGAGGAAAAATCCCTTTCTTTAAAAAGCAACGAGGAGCAATTGAACAGCCTGGTCGCGGCGATCAAGAGTTCCCAGGACAGCATAATTAAAGCCAAAAGGAGCATCCTGGACCTGGCCACCCGGGCCGCCCAGGTAAAAAACGAGATCACCGAATTAAACTCTAAGCAGCAGGTATATCTTGCCCGTTCCCGGCGGCTGGAGCTGGAAAAAGCCAAGATCGGCCAGGAGCGTTTTCAGGTTGAGTCAAATCTGAATTCCCTGAATTCCGATCTTTTGCAGATGGAAAAAGATTATTCAGCGTCGGTCGAAGCGCTTAATTCGGTCAAGTTTGTCTTGGACGAGAAGACCCAGTTCCTTTCTCAGGCCGAAAGAGAGATCGATGAGATGGAAAAGCGCAAGCTTTCCCTGGAATCGCAGAAAGAGTTCCTGGAAAAGCTGAAAAATCAATACGAGGATATCAGCGAATCCATGAACGCGGTGATCTATCTGGATAAGGTCCCGGTTGAAAATATTAACGGCCTGGTAATAAAGGTCAGCCCTGGCGCCGGCCAGACCGATCCGGCCCAACCGGCAGGGTATAAACTGCAGGGCGAGGCCAAGCCCATCGATCTGGACGCTCAGAAAGTCAAAGAGAAGCTTGTCCTGGTGGAAGAAAGCCTGGCGGTCTTAAGAGGCAATAAAACTTTGCTGGAAAACGAGATCGCCGGGATCAATGTCCAGATCAGCGGTTTGAACGCTAAAGAGCAGGACCAGGAAATGGCTTTGGCCAACAAAAGGACCCTTCACCAGACGGTCATCGACCAGTACAACAAAGTCAAACAGGAAGAGGAGATAATCCTTCTGGAAGTTTCCGATGTGGCTGAAGAGATGTCGGCGCTGGAAGTGAAATTGAAATCTTCCCAGCAGCAGCTGCAAGCTGTGGAAGAGGAAAATAGAGCCGTGGAAGCCGGAATACACTCCCAACAGGAAAGCATCAGCCTTAATTCTCAGCTCAAAGAAGAGGTCCTGGTGGGGATGGCCCAGGTCAAGACCGAGGTGGAGAATTTAAGCCGCCGTCTGGCTTCAGAGGACGCTACGCTCAAAATGCTGGAAGGCGAGGTAAATGCCGGGCGGAACGATGTTCTGGGCCTGGAAAACAAAGTCCAGGAGACCGGCCACCGCCAGGAAGGCCTGAGGGTGCAGATCGAGGACCTCCAGGACAAAATAGCCGTTACCGCTAAAGACATCGGATCCGGCAATATCGAGCTGGAGAATACTCAGAAAAAATATCTGGAGTTCAGGGAAAGCATCAGCGGAGTGCTTAAGAGCATCGAGGAAAATAAAGTTGATCTGGAAACATTAAAAGAAAAGACTTATCAGACTCAGATGCTGGAGAAAGACCTGGAGTTCAAATACCAGAGCCTCAAAGACCGGCTGCTCAGCGCATATAAGATCGACCTGGACATCGTGGCTGCTCCGGTTGTTCCCGGGCCGGAATCGAAGGCGGAAACAGCAGCGGCGAACACAGAAGAGATCACGGCAACCCAGGATCCGGCCGCATCCCCGGAAGCCGGGCAAGTCAACGATGCATCGGCTTCTGCGCAGGTCCCGTCAGCTCCCGCAGCCGAGAGCGCTGCGCTTGAGTTCATCACCGACGAAAACCTGCTTTCTTCCGAGATCGAGAGATTAAAGGAAAAAGTCGACTCCTACGGCACGGTAAACCTGGTGGCCATCGAAGAATATGACGAGCTGAAGAAACGTTACGATTTCCTTAACCAGCAGCAAACGGATCTGGTCACCGCCAAGGATTCCCTGCAGGATGCCATCCGCAAGATCAACCATACCACCAAAAAGATGTTCCTGGAGACCTTTGAGAAAGTCCGGGAAGAATTCCGCAACTACTTCAAGACTTTGTTCAACGGAGGAGACGCTCAGGTCTATCTGATCGACGAGAACGATCCTCTGGAATCGGGCATCGAGATCATCTGCCGTCCCCCGGGCAAGAAATTGCAGAACGTGCTTTTGCTTTCCGGAGGGGAAAAATCGATGTCGGCGATCGCGCTGATCTTCGCTATTTTTAAGGTCAAACCCGCGCCTTTCTGCGTTTTAGACGAGATAGACGCGGCTTTGGACGAATCCAATGTCGACCGTTTCGGCAGGGTGCTTCAGGAATTCGCTTCCACCTCGCAGTTTATCGTGGTCACCCATAACAAGCGCACCATTGCCAACGCCGGGGTGATGTACGGGATCACCATGCAGGAATCCGGGGTTTCCAAGATAGTTTCGGTGAAATTCTCGCAAGCCAAGCCGGAGGCGCAGAAAGACAAAGAGCCGCAGCCGGTCGCGGCTTAATTAAAGTCACAGGTCACAAGGTCACACGTAAATAGATTAGTTAGTGCCGGAGGAAAACAGGCGCAAGTGAAATAAAGGGGACAGGTCCATTTATTGCTCTTGAGGCAGTTTAAAATAAATGGACCTGTCCCCTTTATTTTACCCGCAGGTGTTGTTCTTGCCTTTTTGTTTGGCTTCGTAGAGAGCGCGGTCGGAATGCGAGATCAGCTCGGAGGTGGTAGAGCCGTTTTCCGGGAATGCCGCCAGGCCGAGGCTGGCGGTGATGCTTTTATTTGGCTGGACTTTTTCTTTGATGAAAGGATGCTTGGCGATATTCTCGCGCATCCGCTCGGCGATCAACCAGGCCTCTTTTTTATCGGTATAAGGCAGGATGATCGCGAATTCCTCGCCTCCGTAACGGCAGACATAATCCATTTTTCGGGACTGGTTTTTGATCAAAGCCGCGATATCTTTGAGGATCATATCCCCGCTCTGGTGGCCGAGAGTGTCATTGTAGATCTTAAAATCGTCAAGGTCGAGCATGATCAGGCTTAAGGGAGTTCCCGTAGCTTTCGATTTTTCTAATTCCATTACCAGAAGATACTGGAAGTAGCCGTGGTTCCAGAGCATGGTCAGGGAATCCTGATGGGCGGTGATCAGGGTCTTTTCGTAAAGCTGGGAATTTTCTATGGCCAGCCCGGCCTGGTTGGCGAGCATGATCAGCATCCTGAGATCGTCTTTGGTGATAGGCTTTTTGGTGATGAAATTATCGGCCAGGATTATACCGTTGACTTTATCTTTGGCTTTTAAAGGCACGATCACCAGCTCCTCGGGTTTTAAGAACTGGATGATCTGGTCCGAGCTGTAATTCTGGATGGTCTCCCGGGTCAGGTGAAGGGGCATTCCTTCCAAAATGCACAGCGACAGCAGGCTGTTTTTCTGTTCCAGGATAGGGATCTTGATGTGCTGGATCTGCTGGTTGAAAGCCGATTCCCGGACCTTGCCGGAAACTTTATAGGCGTTGATCAGGTCTTCCATATCCATTTTTTCCTGCTCAACGTATTTCCAGACCCGGTTGGCTTCTTCCCCGCTTTCCGGCCCGATGGCGTTCTTGCCTTCGATCAGGTTGTCTTTTTCATTGACCAGGAACAGAACGGCCCGGTTAAAACCCAGCCCGATGTGAGCGGTAACTCCGGTGAGGATGATGTAGAGGATCTCGTCAAGCTTCAAAGTGGTGCGCATGGCGTTGGAGATCTCGTAAAGAATGGCCAGTTCCGATTTAGTGCGCTCCAGCTCGAACTTGATCTTAGTCAAATCTTCCATAACTTAAAATTTAACACATTTAAAGCTTTCTGTCAACCAATGGCTTAGCGGATAAGATTCTTTGTTAGATTTTGCGATTTCCTGCGTCTATTGTAAGTAGAGCGGCAAGATCCTGAACCGGATAGTCCGCTTCGGAAAGGAGGCCAATAATTGTTTGACAGCCAGAGGGTTGGGGGTTATAATAATTCTCTAAATTTGTGGACAAATCAGGTTAAAACGGAGGTTCCAATGGTTAAGGAAACAAAGCATATACAGAAAAACGAGGCCGGCCAGGCTCATGAAGAAAAAAAGGACACTAAAGACAGTTCAGAGCGGCTTAAAGCGCTGGAGCTGGCTTTGTCCCATATCGAAAAACAGTTCGGCAAAGGCTCGATCATGAAACTGGGCAGCAAGGTCAAAGCCGATGTGGACGCTATTCCTACCGGAGCGCTGACTTTGGATTTTGCCCTAGGTGTCGGCGGGTTGCCCAGGGGAAGGGTGGTGGAGATATTCGGCCCGGAAGCTTCCGGAAAGACCACGCTCACCTTGACCACGATCCGGGAGATCCAGAACAAAGGCGGGGTTGCCGCTTTTATCGACGCCGAGCACGCTTTTGATTCTACCTACGCCAAGAAGATCGGGGTCAATCTGGACGACCTTTTGATCTCCCAGCCGGATACAGGCGAGCAGGCGCTGGAGATCTGCGAGACCCTGGTGCGTTCCAACGCCGTGGATATGATCGTGATCGACTCGGTGGCGGCGCTGACTCCCCGCGCGGAGATCGAGGGTGAAATGGGAGATTCCCATGTCGGCTTGCAGGCCCGCCTGATGTCCCAGGCTCTGAGAAAACTTACCGCGGCGATCAGCAAGTCCAGGTCCTGCGTGATCTTTATCAACCAGCTGCGCGAAAAGATCGGGGTGATGTACGGCAATCCCGAGACCACTCCCGGCGGAAGAGCTTTAAAATTCTACTGCTCGGTGCGTTTGGACGTGCGCCGGATCGCGGCGATCAAAGTGGCGGACGCGGTTATCGGAGGCCACGTCAGGGTCCGGGTGGTCAAGAATAAAGTAGCCCCGCCGTTCAAAGAGGCGGAATTCGATATTCTCCACGACGAAGGCATCAGCAAAACCGGCAGCGTGATCGACGCCGGGGTAAATACCGAGGTCCTGCAGAAATCCGGGACCTGGATCTCTTTCGGGGCGGAAAAACTCGGCCAGGGCCGGGATGCGGCCATCAAATTCCTCAAGGAGAATCCCAAGGTCCAGGACGCGATAGATAAAGAAGTGCGCAAGAAGATCAGCACGGGGTGATAAAACCAGGCCAACTTTTAGGAGGGGGAATATGAAAGCAAAAAAAGTATTCTGGGGAATAACTTTGTTATTCTTAGGTTTAGCTGCGGGGCTATTGTCAGCGGTCCAGTTCAATTCCATTTCTTTGGCGCAGGGCCAGCAGCTGCCGGGTAAATCTGAAAATGTTTCCGGGACTCTTGAAAGATACCGGATGGAAGATTCGGTGATCAACGTGGCCGGGACTACCGGAAAAGCGGTGGTCTCGCTGACCGTCGAGCACGTGACCAAGATCGGCGGCCGGCCGGGAGCGCGCAGGTTTTACTTCAACCATCCCAACAGCGACCAGCCGTCTTTAGGCGAGAATGATCCTTTCAGCCGGTTTTTCGACGATTTCTTCGGCGAATTGCCGGAGCGGGAATATAAGCAGGTCGGGGTAGGTTCCGGGGTGATCATCGACCCTCAAGGTTATATTCTGACCAACCAGCATGTAGTCGACGGGGCGGATAAAGTGTCCGTGGTCTTGCCGGACGGTAGAGAGTTTAAAGGAGAAGTCAAAGGCCAGGACCCGCGTTCCGACCTGGCGATCGTCAAGATCAACGCCAAGGACCTGCCGGTAGCTGTGTTAGGAGATTCCGATAATTTAAAGATCGGGCAATGGGTGGTGGCTATCGGTAATCCTTTCGGGATGGCCATGCAAAACCCCGAGCCCACGGTCACCACCGGGGTGATCAGCGCGCTGCATCGCACCCTGGGAAAGAATTTGGGAAGAGGCCGGGATTACAGCGATCTGATCCAGACCGACGCCGCGATCAATCCCGGGAATTCCGGAGGCCCTCTGGTCAACCTTAAAGGGGAAGTGGTCGGGATCAACGTGGCGATATTCTCCACCAGCGGCGGCTATCAGGGGGTGGGGTTTGCCGTGCCCAGCAACATCGCTAAAAGGATAGTCTCGCGGCTGATCGAGGGCAAGAAGATCGAATACGGCTGGATGGGAGTCACGGTCCAGGACCTGACCGAAGATCTGACCGGATATTTCGGTCTGAGCGATAAAAGCGGCGTTCTGGTGGCCGGAGCGCTTAAGGACGGGCCGGCGCAGAAAGCCGGGATCAAAAAAGGCGATATTATCAGGAAGTTCGATACTACGGTCATCAATACCGTCAAGGACCTTTTATCCGTGGTCAATAAAACCGAGGTCGGCCGTAAAGTGAAAGTCGCGCTATTAAGGGACAAAAAAGAAATGGTGATCGAGGTTTTGATCACTGCCCGGCCGCCGGACAATGAACTTCAAGTCCTGAGAGAAGGCCAGGAGGAAGGGGAGCAGGCCGGAGTGTGGAGAGGTCTGGAAATCGCGGATCTGGATTCCCGCGAGGCTCGGAAGTTCAAGATCCGGGAAACCGAAGGGGTCGTGGTAGTGAATGTGTCAGCCGATAGCCCGGCTTATTCTGCCGGAGTGATCCCCGGAGATGTGATCCTGGAATTGAACCGCCAAAAGGTCAAAGACGCAGCTCAGTTCCAGAAGATCACCGGCAGCATTAAAGGCGACTGCCTTGTGGCTACCGCGAGGGGATTTCTGGTGATCAAAGAAGCCAGTGAAAAACGATAAACTTAAAGCCAGGGCCTACGCTTTCCTGCTTTTAAAATACCGGCAGCGCAGCGAAAAAGAGATCTTCGACCGGCTGAAGAGGAAAAAATTCCCGGAAGAGCTGATCAGGCAAACCCTGGATTTTCTGCGGGAGAAAAAATTCATTGACGATAATAATTTTGCCCGGGCCTGGATCCGGGAGCGGCTGGCCAAATCGATCGGACCGCGCAGGCTTATTCAGGAATTAAAGATAAAAGGGATAGATAAACAGGTAATTGAGAGCAATCTTAGCCAGGCCCAAGAGTATTATAGCGAAGCCGAAACCATCCGCAGTCTTGCCGGCAGGCGGTTTAATTCGCTTAAAGATTTAGATCCGCAGACAGCTAAAAGGCGCGTATACGCTTATCTTCTCCGCCGCGGCTTCTCTCCGGACGCAGTAATAGACACGATCAACCAACTAAAAACCAGCTAACCTGAACAACCGCGTAGGTTGCCATAACAACCTGCGCGATTGTACTGGCAACCTACGCGGTTGCACTGGTTGTAGGAACCGTATGATTACAGCTGACCAGTTAAGGGAAAAATATCTGGAGTTTTTCCGCTCCAAAAAGCACAAAGTAGTGGCCAGCGATTCGCTGGTCCCCCACGATGACCCGACCGTGCTTTTCACTCCGGCCGGGATGAACCAGTTCAAAAAACAGTTCCTGGGGCTGATCACCGATTTTACCCGGGCCGCTTCCAGCCAGCGCTGCCTGCGCACCGATGACCTGGAAAAAGTCGGCAAGACCGATTGCCATCATACTTTTTTCGAAATGCTGGGGAATTTTTCTTTCGGCGACTATTTCAAGAGCGAGGCCATTGCCTGGGCCTGGGAATTTCTGACCCAAGAGTTAGGGATCCCCGCGGAAAAGCTCTGGGTTTCGGTTTATAAAGACGACGACGAGGCTTATAATATCTGGAAAAGCGAGATCAAATTCCCCGCAGAAAAGATCTGCAAACTCGGGGACCACGATAATTTCTGGCCGGCGGACGCCAAGGAAAAAGGGCCGAATGGCCCCTGCGGGCCGTGCTCGGAAATATTCTTTGACCTCGGAACTCAAGTCGGCTGCGCTAAACCGGATTGTAACCCTTCCTGCAGCTGCGGAAGGTTTATCGAGATCTGGAACCTGGTGTTCACCCAGTTCAACCGCAAGGAAGGCGGGATGCTGGAGCCCTTGCCTCAGAAAAATATCGATACCGGCATGGGCTTAGAGCGGATCACCGCGGTGATGCAGGGGGTCAGGAGCAATTTCGAGACTGACCTGTTCCAGCCTTTGGTCAAAGAAATAAAGTCCGGGGCTAGGCATCACGACCTAAAACTTACCACGACCATATATGCCGTTTGCGACCATCTCCGGGCGATAGTATTCTCTGTTTTCGACGGAATAATGCCTTCCAACGAGGCCCGCGGTTATGTGGTGAGAAAATTGATCCGCAAGAGCGTTTTGCATTTGCGGGAGCTGGGCATCAAAGAGCCGTTTTTGTATAAGCTGGTCCCGCTTCTGGCCGAGGTAATGAAGAAACCTTATCCGGATCTGGCCAAATCCCGGGAGAATATCGCCGATATAATCTTATCCGAAGAAAAGAATTATAATGCAATTCTTGATTCGAGCAGTGATCTGATAGACAGCGAATGTAAGGAGATCTATGAGAACATTGCTTCCGATGTGGCTAAAGAAGCCGGGTCAAAAGCGTTCAAGCTCTACGATACCCACGGCATTCCTTTAGAGCTGACTTTGAGGAGATTGAAAAGCAAAGGCCTTAAATTCGAAGAAAATGCGGTAGCTGTTTTCAATGAGGAACTTAATCTGCAGAAGAACCGCTCCAAGGCCGGATCCGCCATGCAGGGGGACGTGTTCAGCGTCAAGGAGCTGGAATTAAAGGGGGTTGCCGATACGGAGTTTTGCGGCCATTCGGAATTCAGCGTTAAGGCCGGGATCCTCATGATCCTCAAAGATAACCGGGAAGCGGCTGAGATCAAGGAAGGCGACGAGGCAAAGATAATCCTGGACCGGACATCTTTTTACGCCGAGCAGGGCGGACAGATCGGCGATGCCGGGATCCTGGACCTGGATAAAAACGTATTTGAAGTGCGGGATACCCGGAAGAACCACAAAGTCACCATGCATATCGGAAAAGTCAGGCACGGACAGTTCCGCAAAGGCCAGCAGGTGCAGGCCAAGGTCGACTCCGAACGCAGGCTTTCGATCATGCGCAACCACACCGCGACCCATCTTTTGCAGACGGCGCTGCGCACAGTCCTGGGCAACCACGTGCAGCAGCAGGGTTCTTTTGTTTCCGATGACCGGCTGCGTTTTGATTTTACCCATTTTAAACAGGTCAGCCGCCAGGAGCTCGACCGGATCGAAGAGCTGGTCAATAGTTTTGTCATCGAGAATCTCGCGGTTTCCAAGGTCGAGATGTCTATTGAAGATGCCCGCAAAGAAGGGGCGCTGGCGTTCTTCGCCGAGAAATACGAAGATAAAGTCCGGGTGGTCTCCATAAAAAATGTTTCCAAAGAATTCTGCGGCGGCACTCATCTCGATGCTACCGGTTTTGTCGGATTGTTCAAGATCGTCAGCGAAAGCTCGATCGCCAGCGGTGTGCGCCGGATCGAAGCGCTCACCGGAGCCGCCGCGTATAAAGCGATGAAGCTGGACCAGGACCTGATCTGCGGTATTTCCGAAGCGCTGAAAACTTCGGGAGACAACCTGACCGCGGAACTCGAGAAGAAGCTCAAGCTCATCAAAGACCTGGAAAAACAGATTAATTCTTTCAAGCTGAATAATGTGGCCTCTTCTATAGAGGGAATATTAAGTAGAGCTGAAGTGATAAACGGAGCAAAGGTCATCGCTGAGAAGATCGACCAGTCGGATGTGGCTGTATTGAGGGCTACGGCCGATATGCTGAAAAATAAAGAGCCTAATGTCATCGTCGCTTTGGGAACTATCATCGAATCCAAACCGTTTTTATTGCTGGCGACTAATCTTGCCGGAGTCGATGCCGCGGCTCTTATTAAAGCGATCGCACCTGAGATCGGCGGTTCCGGAGGGGGAAGAAAAGATATGGCCCAGGCCGGAGGGACTAAACCCGAGAATCTGGATAAGGCTTTGGCTAAATTCAAAGAGCTAATCAGAGGCGGCGGAAAATGAAAATAATCCGTTTTAACAGCACCAAACAACTGGAAAAGATCTACAACCGGGGTTTTGTCAGGTCCCGCAGGGTGGGCGAAAAAGTAAGGCAGGTCCTGGACG
>JBFZAG010000061.1:0-8729 GCA_041309145.1 Candidatus Omnitrophota bacterium
TCTCCATTATCGGCCCGGCGCTGACTTCCAGGGGGATGATCAGGACATCGTAAGCGGAAACTTCCCTCGGCCAGATGATCCCCTGCTGGTCGCGGTTCTGCTCGATTATCGTGGCCACTAAACGCGAAACGCCTATTCCGTAACAGCCCATGATCACCGGGTTGAGAGCTCCTTTGGAGTCGAGAAAATTAGCCCCCAGGCTGGCGCTGTATTTGGTGCCTAATTTAAAGATATGGCCGACCTCGATGGTATTGGTTTTTTCCAGCTCAAGGCCGCACTGCGGGCAATTTACTTTTTCCTCTTTGAAAGGTTTAGCCAGCCGGCATTTCGGGCAGACCAGGACAACATCCTCTCCGCAGGCCGCGGGGACCATGAACTCATGGGAAACTTTCCCGCCCATCACCCCGGAATCAGCTTCCACGCTGAGGCAATCCAGCCCGCAGCGCTTAAAGATCCTTTGATAAGCCTCGTGCATCAGCGAGTAATTCCTGTCCAGCCCCTGTTCATCGGCGTCGAAACTGTAAGCGTCCTTCATGATGAATTCGCAGGCCCGGACCAGCCCGAAACGGGGGCGGATCTCGTCGCGGAATTTAGTCTGTATTTGATACAGGATCAAAGGCAGCTGTTTATAGCTGGAGACGTGCTGCCGGACCAGATCGGTGATCACTTCCTCATGGGTAGGGCCCAAACAAAGATTCCTCCCCCTGCGGTCAGTGAAACGGATCATCACTTCGCCGATAACCTTGTCCCTGCCGGTCTTTTCCCACAGCTCCACAGGCTGCAGCGCCGGAAGCAAAAGCTCGTTGGCGCCGCTCGAGTTCATTTCTTCGCGGACGATCCGCTGGATATTGTTCAGGACCTTGAGCCCCAAAGGTAAATAGGAATACGCCCCGGCCATGAGCATCCGGATCAGCCCGGCCCGCAACATCAGCCTGTGGCTGTCGGATTCCGCTTCCTGGGGAGCTTCTTTGATCGTGGGGATGAATGTTTTGGTCCAGCGCATGCTCTTTTTCTCCGCTATTAAACTATTTTTTTTATTTCTTCCATCAGGGCGTCAACGCACTTATCGACCGGGACCTTGAACGCGGGCTTGCCTTTTTTAAAGAGCAATCCGCCGGCTTTTCCGAAAGCGATCCCCAGATCCGCCTGTTTTGCTTCTCCGGGGCCGTTGACCACGCAGCCCATCACCGCCACCCGGACCGGCCTTTTCGCCTGCGACGTGTGACGTGTGACTTGTGACATCAAAGCCTTCTCCAGCTCCTTGACCACTTTGAAGAGGTTCACTTCGCACCTGCCGCAGGTCGGGCAGCTGATGATCTCCGGTCCGAAATTGCGCAAGCCCAAAGATTTCAATAACAGCTTGGCCGCTTTGACTTCTTCCTCGGGGTTATCGGTCAGGGATATTCTTATTGTATCACCGATACCGTCCAATAGCAAAGATCCGATGGCCACGTCAGACTTGATCAAGCCTTCCTGAGGCAGGCCGGTAGCGGTCACTCCCAGGTGAAAAGGATGATCGCAATAGCCGGCCATCAGCCGGTAAGCTTCTATGGTATCCCGGGCATTCTGAGCTTTAAGAGAGACCACAGCGTCTTTAAATTTAAGTTTTTCCAGGATTTTCAAATACCCGCGGGCTTTATCCACCATAACCTTGACCTGGTCTTTTCCCGGGCCCGCCGAACCGGAATTAAGCCCTACCCGGATAGGTATGCGGGCCAGCTTCGCGGCGCCGGCTACTTCCCGGATCTGGCTTAGCTTGAAAATGTTGCCGGGATTCAGCCGGATCTTGTCCGCGCCGCTTTCAATAGCCTCCATGGCCAGGACCCAGTCAAAATGGATATCCGCCACTAAAGGTATATTTATATTTTTCTTGATCAGGCGCAAAGCCCCGGCATCGGCGTGGTCCTTGACCGCGACCCGGATGACTTCGCAGCCGCAGCTCTCCAATCTCTGTATCTGGGCTATGGTCCGGGCAACATCGGAAGTCTTGGTCTTGGCCATAGACTGGATGGCTACGGGATATCCCCCTCCGATAAAGACCTTGCCGATCCTGATCCGCCTACTTTTGCGTCTGGTTATTTCCGCCATTTGTTATGACTTTCTGAGACTGGGAAAAAGGCTTGATTATCAATTCCGCCGATTTAGAGAACATCCCTTTTTTATCCAGGTCGTTAAAAGTGACAAACGCCGCTAAAAGCAAAATAAAACCCATTCCCACCTGGCCGAGGATATCTTCTGTTTTCTTGCTCAGGTATCGGCCGCGGACTTTTTCGATCCCCAATAAGATTATGTGCCCTCCGTCAAGAGCCGGGAACGGCAAAAGGTTGAATATCGCCAGGCTCAAGCTCAGGATGGCGGTAAGATGCAAAAAGTCGATCACGGTCTCGGCGCTGGCGAAAAAATCCCATATCCCGATCGGACCGGTAACGCTTTCCCCTAAAGGAAGGTTGCGGGAAATAATATATCCGAAAGCCCGGTAGGTCATGACCGTCATATCCACGGCCGTTTTTATTCCCATTCTAAAAGACTCGAAGAACCCGTAACGCTTCCTGATTATTTCTTTGGGGTCGGGGGTTATCCCGATCATCCCTATTCTGCGCTTCTGCCTTAAGGCGTCTTCGGCGGTATGCTGCCTGATCATGACCGAAAAGACCTGCTCTTTATCGTCCCGGAGCACGGTGATATTTATTTTGTCCTTATCGTTGTAGCTTCTTATGGCCGCGGAGAGCTCGTCCCAGACCTTGACTTTTCTGTCTTCTACCGCGATTATCCTGTCCCCTGCCATTATCCCGGCCTGCATGGCGCCCAGCCCTTCTTTGACCGTGCCGACCTTGGTGCTCAAATAGGGGAATCCCAGAAAAAAGACCATCCAGAAGAAAACGATCGCCAGAAGATAATTCATCAGGGGCCCGGCGAAGATGACCGCGAAACGCTTGCCCACCGGTTTAGAGAGAAATTCGTCTGGCGCGCCCTTGCGCTCTTCGATATTGTCCCCGGCCAGCTTGACATATCCCCCTAAAGGCACGGCGCTGAGAGCGTATTCGGTCTTTTTCTTTTTCCAGATAAAAAGCTTTTTGCCGAAGCCCATCGAGAACACTTCCACCCGCACCCCCATCTTTATCGCGGCGAGGAAATGGCCGAACTCGTGGACCAGGACCAGGATCAATATTGCCAGGCCGAATTTAAAAGCGTCGGAACCGTATTCTAAAACTTTCGCCAAGAACATCAATGGATCCCTCCTATTATTTTTCCGGTTTCTTCCCTGGCCCAGAAGTCGGCGCCGAGGACATCGTTTAGCGAAGGCTCTAAGACATTGCGGTGGAGCCTCATGACTTTAGCGATGATTATTGGAATAGAAATAAACCCGATCCGCTTATCGAGAAAAGCGCCTACGCTTATTTCATTGGCCGCGTTTAAAACGCAGGGCATTGTCCCGCCTTCCGCCGCCGCCGCCAGCGCCAGGTCCAGGCAGGGGAATTTATCCGCTTCGGGGCGGGCGAAATTCAGGCTTTTCAGCCGGAAGAAATCCAGCCCCTTGAGCGGGCTGGGCAGCCTTTGCGGATAGGAAATAGCGTACTGGATGGCGATGCGCATATCCGTGGCCGATAGCTGGGCCATGACCACTCCGTCTACGAACTCGACCATGGAATGGATTATCGATTCCGGATGGATCACCACTTCGATCTTATCCCGGGGCAGGCCGAACAAAGTCATCGCCTCCAGGACTTCCAGCCCCTTGTTCATCAGCGTCGCCGAATCCACGGTGATCTTCCGGCCCATTTTCCAGCGCGGATGGCGCAAAGCGTCCCTGACCGTGATCTTCCTGAGCTGCGCTTTTGAATATCCCCGGAACGGCCCCCCGGAAGCGGTAAGATAGACCTTTTTGATCTTTGAGCGGTCTTCCCGGCCTAAACACTGCCAGATCGCCGACTGTTCGCTGTCTATGGGAATGATCTTTACTTTTTTCTCTTTGGCCAGCCGGTTGACCAGCGGACCGGCCATGACCAGCGCCTCTTTGTTAGCGGTGGCGATCTCTTTTTTCTCTTCGATCGCCTTCAATAAGGGCAAAAGCGCTTTTGAGCCGCTCATCGCCAGGACCACCATATCGATCCGGCGGTCTTGGATCAACTCTTCGAGCCCGGAAAAACCGCGGAATAATTTTACTTTCCGCCCGGGGTTCCAGGAATCTATCCTGGACTCTTCGGTAACGCAGGCCAGGCTCGGTTTAAACTCCCTGGCCTGAGCCGAAAGGAGCTCCGTATTGGAATGAGCGCTTAAAGCCGCGACCTGGAATTCACCCGGGAACCTGCGGATCACCTCCAGGGTATTCCTGCCGATCGATCCGGTCGAGCCTAAAATTGCGATCCGTTTCATCCTAAAAATTCAGATAATTTGAAACTATGTTTATATAAAAATAAAATACCGGAGCCGTGAACAAAAGGCTGTCCACCACATCCAGCACCCCTCCCATTCCCGGGAACATCGCGGAGGAATCCTTGATCCCGGAATCGCGTTTCATCAGCGATTCGGAAAGATCTCCCAGCTGGGCCAAAACGCCCAGTATTACTCCGATAAAGATCAGGTGGCCATACGAAAATGTCAGCATCGGCTTGCAGACTATCGCCCCCAGCACGCTGAAAGCCAGCCCGCCGATCGAACCCTCGACCGATTTGCCGGGGCTGATCCGGGGCAAAAGAGGGGTCCGGCCGAAACGCGACCCGACCAGGTAGGCGCCGACATCCCCGAGCTTGGTGATCACCAATACCGCGGCCAAAAATCCCACGCCGTTATTCAAAAGCCGGATCTTGATCAGAAAACTCAGGAACCAGGAAACATAGATGATCCCGAAAAGGGTCGTGGAGATCCCGACGATCGCGCCCTGGCTCTGGCGGCGCTTGAACTGCATCATGATCAATAAAAGCAAAGCCAGGACTATGAAGAGCAATTCCCATTTCCTGGTCAGCTCAAACTCGAACATGATCGATAAAGGGATGATCGAACCCAGGCCTATGCCTACGTATTTGTAAATGCTGATATTTTTGCGCTCGAGCATGGAAAAAAATTCATACAGGCCGAACACGATGACCAGCATCATGACCAGGCGGAAAACCCAGATATTAAAGACCCCCGCGGAGACAAGCCCGATCAACAGCGCTGAACTGATTATCCTTTTTATAAGCATGGTTTAACTACGGCTCCAACGTCAGATAAAACGAACGATCTTAAAAAAATTATTTTTTTGCCCCGGCAGCGATATTCCCGAACCTTCTTTGCCTTCTCTGATACTCTTTTAAAGCCTCGACAAAATCCTCCCGCTTGAAATCCGGCCAGTAGACTTTGGGGAAATACATCTCGGCGTAAGACAGCTGCCAGAGCAGGAAGTTGCTCAGCCTGATCTCGCCGCTGGTGCGGATCAAAAGGTCCGGGTCGACGATCCCGGCGGTATAAAGATGGCCGGAGAATTCTTCTATGTCCAGGCTCTCGGGATCGATCTTGCCCTGCAGGCTTAACCTGCAGACCTTCTTAGCGGCATCGACGATCTCCTGGCGGGAGCCGTAATTTACCGCCAGGATAAAAACCATGCCGTTGTTCTTCTCGGTCTTGCGCTCGGCCTCGCGGATCTTTTCCAGAAGCCTCCGGGGAACGGGATGGCCGCTGCCGATCACCTTGAAACGGATATTGCTCTTCATCATTCCGGGAAGCTCCTTGCCCAAAAAATTCTCGAAATAATGCAGGAGCACAGCCACCTCGTGCTTCGGCCTGACCCAGTTTTCCGTCGAAAACGCGAAAAAAGTGATCGCCTCCAGCCCCAGCTCCCGGGCGGCCTTGACGATCTCTTTTACCCTTTTAGTCCCCTCATGGTGGCCGGCGACGCGGGGCAGTCTTTTTTCCTGGGCCCAGCGGCCGTTGCCGTCCATGATGATCGCCACATGCCGAGGCATCTGATCCGCCATGTTCTCCTTTGCTCAAAAATCCGGACCGGTTGAGAAAAGCGCGGCTTGAACAGCCGCCGGTTAAAAAAACTTGATCTATTTTGATCTTACTTTTTAATTGATCTGACCCTTTGACCGCTCAGGGTCAATCCTTGAGGTTTTCGGCAGGATCAATCCCCGATCTGGCTAAGGACTGACTTATTACAGGTGGACGCGGTAATCTATTTCCGGGAATAAATTGTCTTTGTATTCTATGTCCGAAAGCCACTGTTCGTCGATAGAGTTGGAGTTTATTTCCTCGTACAGCCGGTTAAAGCGCAAAAGATGGTCCTTGGTCCGGGCCACGGCGTAGCTGGTGTGCGTGCCCGTGCCCAGAATGAACGCCCAATCCGAGCTCTGGGCCAGCAATAACTCCCTTAAAGCCTGGTTCAAAGCCCGCCTTACCAGGCCGTTGGTCCCTTCGGGGTGCGACCTGGCCAGCTCGGTCATCCTCTCGGAAGCGCCGTGCAGGTGGCGGTAGATCCAGTCGTTGGAGCCCTGCAGCCACATCTCGCTGTAGCCTTTCCAGCCCCAGCTGGACATCGAAGGCACAATAACCTGGTTCCTGCGGTTTTCTTCCAGATACTCCGAAGGGGTGATCATCTTCACGGTATCCTGGTCGCAGGCGGTCTTGCGGATCAGAAAATCCAGCCAAAGCGGCCCTTCGAACCACCAATGGCCGTAAAGCTCGGCGTCGTAGGGCGAAACAATGATCGGTTTCTTGCCCATAAGGTCAAAAAGATATTCCACCTGGCGCTGGCGGTTAAAAAGGAAATTGCCGGCGTGCTCCGCGGCTTTGTCCCTGGCCCATTCCGGCACGTAAGGCTGTTTCTCTCCCGAGGGGTCGGAGATCCGGTAATACTTGATCCCGGTATTGATCCTCACTCCGTCGGGATGGATATAAGGCTTGATGTAATCGAACTCCAGGTCAAAGCCGATATCGCGGTAAAATTCCCGGTAGTTGTAATCGCCGGGATAGCCTTCTATCGACGACCAGACCTGCTTGGACGATTCCAGGTCCCTGGCGAAAGAGGCCACTCCCGAATTCTTGCAGTAGACCGGGGCGAAGACCCCGTATTTCGGGCGGGGGGTCCCGTGCAGGACGCCGTGCGAATCGGTGAAGAAATATTTGATCCCGGCTTCCCGGATCAGCTCGTCGTGCCCGGGGGCAAAACCGCATTCCGGAAGCCATATCCCCCGGGGCTTGCGTCCGAAATTCTTTTCGTAATGGGAGACCGCGACCTTGAGCTGGGCCCGCACCGATTCCTTGCAGGAATCCATCAGCGGAAAATAACCGTGGGTCGCCCCGCAGGTAATGATCTCTAATTTTCCCAGGTCCTGAAGATTCTTGAAGGCGGTGACCAGGTTGCGGTGGTATTTGTCGAAAGTGTCCCTGGCCCGGCAGAAATGGTTCAGGTACATGATCGCCAGCCTCTGGAACTGCGGCTGCCAGGAAGTGCGCTCGATCTCCTTGTGGGCAAGTTCCACAAGCTTATTTATATGCCTGGCGTACCTCTCCTGCAAAAGCGGGTCCGTGAGCATGGAGATCAGGGTCGGGGTCATCGACATGGTGACCCGGAAATCGATCTTGTCCTCGACTAATTTCTCATAAACCCAGAGCAAAGGAATATAAGTCTCGGTTATCGCTTCATAAAGCCAGTCTTCTTCGAGAAAATCCTCATGCTCGGGATGGCGGACAAAAGGAAGGTGGCTGTGCAGGACCAGACAAAGGTAGCCTTTATTCATTTTTATAGAATTGTGCGGCCAAATCTTCTTTGACCAAGTTGCTGGTTTTAGTTTCCCTGGTGACGATAGGGGTTATTATCCTTTCCTCGATCTTATCCGCGGAAACCGCTTTGACCGGAATGACCTGCTTGCTGTCGGGAAGATAGTAGCGCATGGTGAAGGTGCCGTCCGGCCGGAGTTTTATCTTTTTGCCCTGGACGCTGACTTCGGCGTCCGGCTCGGTTGCCCCGTATACGATAAGCTCGCAATCTACGACCAGCCAGAACCCTCTTTCTTTCGGTTTCTTTTTTACCGGGCTTCCGGCCGAAGTGATGCCCGGAGAAGCCAGGACTCCCGAGAACAAAGCTTTCTTGAATCTTTCCTGCCAGCCCTTGCCTATGCCGGAAGTGTGCCCCAGGCCGAACCCCATGCCGTAGAGGCGGCCGAAGATCTCCTCGGGGACCATCCATTCTTCGTCGGTGATCCAGGAAGGCCCGTCGATCGGCGTGGTGACCACATTTGAACGCACGATAGTGATGAACTCGCCGTTAGACAGCTTCAGGCCGTAATCGACTACCCAGCTTCTTCCGGGGCCTCCGGTGTCCAGATACCAGCTGCTGGCTTCCTGGGTGACTTCGACATCGAAATATCTGTGGGCGTTCTTGCCGTCGAAATTAATATGGCTTACGTCATAGACGCGCAGCACCCTCTTGGCGCTGAAAAAAAGTTCTTTCAGCTTGTTGATCAGTTTGTTCCAGGTATTTACGGTGACCTCCCAGTAGCAGTAAAGCCACCAGGGATCGCGGACCTGAGCGGTGATCTTGTCTTTGCCGTAGCCGCCGGGAAGGTCCTGGGGCATCTGCCTGCGGGGCTTGGATGTTTCGGGATGGGAGAACTTGGTCTGCTCGATGGCCATTTCCCGCGCCCCCAAAACCGCGTCTTTATTTAAAACCTCGACGGGCTCTTTGCGCTGGGCAGCTTTAACCTTTTTGCGCGGGGTCGCCGCTTTAGCTTTCAGGACTTTTTTCCTGG
>JBFZAG010000062.1:0-14087 GCA_041309145.1 Candidatus Omnitrophota bacterium
GTTTGCGCTGCGACGTAAAATCAGAGTGATCTTCATCCGGAGGGCAAGGTTATGGCCGATACAATGATCAATATCAAGATCGACAATAGGGATTACCAGGTCGCCCAGGACTCTACGATCCTTAAGGCTTGCTCGGCTGCGGGGATCATCATCCCGACTATTTGTTACCTGGAAGGCATCAGCGAAGAAGCGGCCTGTTCGATCTGCGTGGTTGAGGTCAAGGGCGCCAAGACGCTGGTCCGCTCCTGCGTGACCAAAGTCAACGAGGGCATGGAGATCTTCACTAACACCGAAAGGGTCAGAAAGGCCCGGACCATGAACCTGGAGCTTTTGTTGGCCGGCCATCCTAAAGATTGTTTTGTCTGCGACCGCAACCAGACCTGCGAGTTGCGCCGGATCGCCTATGATATGGGGATCCGGGAAGTCAGGTTCCCCAAAGCCACGAAATTAGAGATGGAGATCGATTCCAGCTCGCCTTCGATCATCCGCGACCCCAATAAATGCATCCTCTGCCGCCGCTGTATCGCGGTCTGCGAGAAAGTGCAGTCGGTCAGCGCCATTGATACCGCTAAACGGGGAAAGCTGAGCAAAGTGACCACTTTCATGGACCAGGGGCTGGGCAAGGCCGTTTGCGTTAATTGCGGCCAGTGCATTTTAGTCTGCCCTACCGGCGCGTTGGTGGAAAACAACGAGATCTCCGGGGTCTGGAAAGCTTTAGCCGACCCGAAAAAATTCGTGATGGTGGAAACCGCTCCGGCGGTGCGCGCTTCTATCGGCGAAGAGTTCGGGATGCCGGCGGGAAGCCTGGCTACCGGAAAAATGGCGGCCAGCCTGCGCCGGCTGGGATTCGACAAAGTTTTTGACACCCAGTTCAGCGCCGATCTGACGATCATGGAAGAAGGACACGAGCTGATCGCGAGGATCAAAAATAAAGGGGTGCTCCCATTGATCACTTCCTGCTCTCCGGGCTGGATCAAATTCGCGGAACATTTTTATCCCAAAGTCCTGGAGCATGTTTCCAGCTGTAAATCCCCGCAGCAGATGTTCGGGGCCGTGGCTAAGACCTATTACGCCCAGAAGCTGAATCTCGACCCGCGCGATATGGTGGTAGTCTCGATCATGCCCTGCACCGCGAAGAAATTTGAGGCCAAGCGGCCGGAAATGGACAGCGCCTTTGAGTTCTGGAAAGAGAAGATGAACCTCAAAGAGAGCGATCACTTTCAGGATGTGGATTTTGTTTTGACCACCCGGGAAGCCGCCAGGATGATCAAGGAGGCCGGGATCGATTTCATTAATCTGGCCGACGAAAATTTTGACGAGCCGTTGGGGGTTTCTACCGGAGCCGCGGTAATTTTCGGGGCCACCGGAGGGGTAATGGAAGCGGCGCTGCGTACCGCTTATGAGGTCTTAACCGGACAAACTTTAGAGAGCCTAGATTTTGAGCAGGTCCGCGGGCTGCAGGGAATAAAGACCGCTGAGATCGAGATATCCGGGATGAAAATAAAAGTGGCGATAGCTAATTCTTTGAGCAATGCCCGGATATTGCTGGAAGAGATCCAGCAGGGCAGATCTCCTTACGCGTTTATCGAGATCATGACCTGTCCCGGAGGCTGTATCGGAGGCGGAGGCCAGCCGATCCCCACGGATGCGGCCGTGCGCCAGAAAAGGATGGAGGCGATCTACCGGGAGGATAAAAACAAGGCTCTGCGCAAATCGCACCAGAATCCCGCGGTCCAGGCGCTATATAAGGATTTTCTGGGCGCTCCTTTGGGGGATATGTCGCATCATTTGTTGCACACCCATTACCACGAACGAGCCAGGGTTTAGGATTTTGCTGCAGTCAGTGTAATAGCGCAATTAATATTAAAAATAGGAGGATTGGTGAAGAAAGCAGACCGGCGCTTCTGGCTCACTTTGGCTGTTACCGCTTTTGTCGGACTTTGCGTAATTATCGGCTTAAAGATCGCGATGCAGGTCGTCATAGCCAACAATAATTTAAGGAAGGAAGAACTGGCCCTTTCCCGGGATATCCTTAAGCAGCTTTCGGAAATCAAGAAAATGATCAGCCGCATCCAGGTTTCTAGGCCGGGGCAGATGCCGGATCAGAAAAGCCAGGCGGGCGGCGCTAAGCAGGCGGGGGATAAGTCCTTAAAACCTTGTGATAAGCCCTGCGATGCTAAAAATTCCTGCGGAGGCAAGCCGGGAATCCCGCCTAATCTGGGCTCGCAAAAGTTCGAAGGAGTGACTCAAGGCGCAAATCAGGTTAGAGGCGCAGCCAATGCTCCGGTCTTAATGGTAGAGTTCAGCGATTTTGAATGTCCGTTCTCCAGGAAATTTTATCAGGAGACTTTCCCGCAAATAGAAAAAGAATATATCTCGACCGGGAAAGTTAAATTCGCCTACCGCGATTTTTTTCTGGCTTCTCATCCCCAGGCCAGGCCCGCGGCTATAGCTTCAAGATGCGCCGGAAAATCCGGCCAATACTGGCAGATCTTCGATGAATTCAGCAAGCAGGAGAAGCTTGACCAGAATACGATATCGATGTCCGCCAAGGCGATCGGCCTGGATAAAGATGAATTTAACCGCTGCATTAATGACCCCGCGATAAAAAATGAAGTCAAAAAAGATATAGATGAAGGAGCTAAATTCGGGGTCCAGGGAACGCCGGCATTCTTTATCAACGGCCGCCTGGTTCTGGGAGCTTTGCCTTTTGAGGCTTTTAAACAAGTGATCGACGAAGAGCTGAAAAAAGTCAAGAAATAGCGCTTCTTGCCCCACCCCAGGGGTGGGGTTGTCAAGAGCTGTTTTCGGTGTTATAATAATAACATACCTGAGGAAAAGGAGATTTCTCTAAAGCCAAGGGGCTAGCGCGGAATAAAATAAACCCTAGTCCTGTTTCCTCAGGCTGGGGTTTTTTTTGAGTCGCTTTAGCAATGAATTGCGCAGTTCGGCTGAAAAACTTTGCGGGTCCTGCCGAGGCATGTCCTGCGCGCGCTCCTAACGCAGAAGCGTACACCGGCGCAATTCCGATTAGCGCCGGGTGAAGGTGCGTGCTCGAACACGCCTCGTCACCCGCCAAATCTCGCAAAAGGACTGATTATGGAAAAACATTTGGGAGCGGTGGTGGTGATCATCAAGAAAAGGGAAGAAGCTGCGCCGAAGGTCAACGACATCTTTACGCATTTCGGGAATATTATTGTTTCCCGGATGGGGTTTCCTTACGAAAAGCGGGGGGTCAATATCATTACCCTGATCGTGGACGGGACAACCGATGAGATCGGAGCGCTGACCGGAAAGCTGGGGATGTTCAAGAACGTCACCGTGAAAACCACGCTGGCAAAAGTTTGAAAAGTCACATGTCACAAGGTTACGCGTCACAAGCCGCATGAAAGAAGGAAAAATGCATAATGCCCTAGAAGAAATCAAAGATTGGGGAAAAAACGTTATTAAAAAAGAAGAATTCGCTAAATATCTCGATAAGGGCCGGGATTTTATTAATGACAGGGAGATTTCAGGGTATCTTGCCGAGCCTAAGAAAGCTGATCCGGGAAAGATCCGCGCGATAATCCAGAAATCATTGTCTATTGAAACCCTCGGTCCGGCTGAGACTGCGGCTTTATTGAATATCGAAAACAATGATCTCTGGGATGAGATCTTCCAGGCGGCAGCGCAGATCAAGAAAAAAGTTTATGATAACCGGGTGGTCACTTTTGCCCCCCTTTACAGCTCCAGCCTTTGCGTGAACAATTGCGCTTACTGCGGCTTCCGCCAGGAAAATGAGCTGATCAAAAGAAGAAGGTTGGGGCTCGAAGAGGTGCGCCGGGAAGCTGAGGTTCTGGCCGGGCAGCTCGGGCATAAAAGGATAATCCTGGTCTGCGGAGAACATCCTTTATCCGGGGCTGATTATATCGCTGAAACTATGCGCGAGATCTACGGGGTGAAAGTAAAAACCCGAAAGGGGTTTGGACAGATCCGCAGGATCAACGTCAATGCCGCGCCCATGAGCGTCAGTGATCTGAAAAAGATCAAAGATGCCGGCATCGGGACTTTTCAGGTTTTTCAGGAGACTTATCATCACGAAACTTATGCTAAGGTCCATCCGGCCAGCACTATTAAGGGTAACTTTGCCTGGCGTTTATACGCTTTGCACCGGGCTATGGAAGCCGGGATCGACGATGTGGCTATCGGCGCTTTGTTCGGGCTGTATGACTGGAAATTCGAGGTCATGGGAATGCTTTATCACGCCCGGGACCTGGAAAAACATTTCGGGATCGGGCCGCACACCGTATCATTTCCCAGGCTGGAGCCGGCTGCCAACACCGCTTTTGTCCGCAATACCGGCCACTCTGTTTCAGATGAAGATTTTAAAAAATTAGTCGCGGTTTTGCGGCTTTCTATTCCGTACGCCGGGATGATCGTCACCTGCCGGGAAAAACCGGAGATGATCCGCCAGGTTATTCCCATGTGCACCCAGCGAGACGCTTCCAGCCGGATCGGCATCGGCGCTTACAGCGACCGCTACGACGAACAGGAAGAAAAAAGGCAGCAGTTCATCCTCGGGGACAGCAGGTCTTTGGACGAAGTCATCCGGGAGCTGGCGGCAATGGGGTATATCACCTCTTTTTGCACCGCGGGTTACCGCTGCGGCCGCACCGGCGACAATATCATGTCCATGCTTAAAACCGGAAAAGAAGGCTGTTTGTGCAAATTGAACGCGGTCTTGACTTTTCAGGAGTGGCTGGAGGATTTTGCCAGCGAGGAGACCAAGTTTATCGGGGAGAATATAATCGCCAGGGAGATCGCCGAGATCGAAAAAAGGATCCCTGAGGATTTTTCGGCAGCGATGTTCGGGAGCTTCAAGCAGTATCACCGGCGCATAAAAACCGGCGAGCGCGACCTCTGTTTCTAAAAATAATCAGGAGATACTATGGAATACCGCGTAGAAGAAGATTCGCTCGGAGAACTAAAGCTGGCTCAAGGAGTATATTGGGGAATTCATACTCAGAGAGCGATTGAGAATTTTTCTATTTCCGGGCAAAAAGTTAATTTCTCGTTGATCAAAGCCTATTGCCAGGTCAAGAAAGCCTGCGTTCTGGCCAATCAGGAACTTAAGTTATTGGATGACAAGATCGCCGGGGCGATAATTCAGGCTTGCGACGAGATTATCGAAGGCAAGTTCGTTGACCAGTTTCCGGTTGACGCTTTGCAGGGAGGAGCAGGAACTTCCACTAACATGAATGTTAATGAAGTCCTGGCTAACCGGGCCATAGAGATCCTGGGAGGCAAATTCGGGGAGTATGTCCTGGTTGATCCGCTTGATGACGTGAATTTAAACCAGTCCACCAACGACACCTATCCTACCGCTTTGAAAATAGCAGGGATCATGAAATTCCGGGAATTAAGCCAGAATATAGCCGAGTTGCAGGGCTCTTTTCAAAGAAAAGAAAAGGAATTCGCCAAGATAGTAAAGATCGGCCGGACGGAACTGCAGGAAGCGGTGCCCATAACTTTAGGCCAGGAATTCAGCGCTTTTTCAGAAGCGATCGCCCGGGACCGCTGGCGGGTTTTTAAATGCGAAGAACGATTGCGCCTGGTCAATATCGGCGGGACCGCGGTGGGCACCGGTTTAACGGCTCCCCGCAGCTACATTTTTCTGGTCATTGAAACTTTGCGCCAGGTCACCGGACTGGGTTTATCCCGGGGGGAAACCGTTTTGGACCAGACCGCCAATAACGACAGTTTTGTCGAGGTTTCCGGGATCATCAAAGCTCATGCCGCCAATCTCTTGAAGATCTCCCGCGACTTGCGGCTGCTGAACCTGCTGCAGGAGATCTCGCTTCCCAAATTGCAGGCCGGCTCCTCCATTATGCCCGGGAAGCTCAATCCGGTGATCCTGGAAGCGGTGGAGCAGGTCGCGATGAAGGTGATCGCCAATGACCTGATCATTACCGAGGTTTGTTCAAGAGGAAGTTTGCAGATCAATGAATTCATGCCGCTTTTGGCGCACGCGTTTTTAGGATCTTTGGATATGCTGATCAAGATCAACTTGATCTTCGCCAAAATGATTCAAGCTATCTCGGCCAACGAAGAAAAATGCCGGGAATATTTTGATCGCAGCCCGACTATTATCACCGCGCTTTTGCCGCATATCGGCTATGAAAAAGCGGAAGAGATTTTAAAAGAATTCAGCGCTTCCGGAAAAAATAATTTGCGCCAATTTCTAATCGAAAAATTAGGGGGAGGATTAATAGATCGGGTATTTGATCCATACAATCTGATTTCTTTGGGCTACGATTCAAAATGAACTGTCCGGGAAGATAACTGTGTCAGTCGCTCGGACAGTCCTCGGCTTTTCGGGGCTGCACCCGGACGTATAGGAACGTCCGGTATGCCCTTGTGGGCTACGGAACTCGCTTGGTGACACAGTTATCTTCCCGGAGAACAATATGATATCTTCTGCACCAGTTTATGGAAAGTTAAAAGGATGAAAAAGACTCCTAAATCTTTAAGACTGCATATTGGCATCTTCGGCCGGACTAATGTCGGCAAATCCAGTTTCCTCAACCTGGTCGCCGGGCAGGACGTGGCGATCACTTCGCCGGTGGCCGGGACGACCACTGATGTTGTGGAAAAGCCGATGGAGCTTTTGCCTGTAGGTCCGGTGGTCTTTTTGGATACCGCAGGGCTGGACGACAAATCACTGCTGTCGGAGTTAAGGCTTAAAAAAACCCATAAGATCTTTGACCGCTCTGATGTGATCGTGCTTTTGACCGAAAGCCAGGCTTGGAACAGCTATGAGGACCAGGTCTGCCAGGAGGCCCTGAAAAGAGAAGTTCCCTTAATCGTCGTGATCAATAAGATCGATCTCAAAGAGCCAGACGCGGAATTTCTGGCTAAAATCAGAACTAAAACCGAGCGGATCGTTTTGTGTTCCAGCGTTGACCCGGCCAACCGCGATAAATATCTCAACGCTTTAAAAAAACACGTGCTCGATGTTTGTCCGGATGAATTCCTTAATCCTCCTCCGCTGATCGGCGACCTTTTGCCGCCAGGAGGATTAGCGGTTTTGATCGTTCCCATAGATCTGCAGGCCCCTAAAGGAAGATTGATCCTGCCCCAGGTCCAGGCCATCCGGGACGCTTTGGACAATGACGCCGCGGTCATGGTGGTCAAAGAAAGAGAGTACGCGGCAATACTGAAAAAATTAAAAGATCCTCCGGATATCGTGGTCTGCGATTCCCAGGTTGTTTTAAAGATGGTGGCCGATACTCCCGTAAACGTACAATGCACCACGTTCTCGATCCTGTTTTCCCGTTACAAGGGCGATCTGATCGAGGCGGCCAAAGGAGCGGCGATCATCGAGAGCCTCAAGGCCAAGGATAAAGTCTTGATCGCGGAAGCTTGCAGCCATCACGCTATTGAGGATGATATCGGCAGGGTAAAGATCCCCCGCTGGCTGCGCCAGTATATAGGAGGGGATATTCAGATCGATGTTGCCTCGGGCCGGGATTACCCGGAGAATTTAAGCGAATACAAGCTGGTGATCCACTGCGGCGGATGCATGCTTACCCGCAGGGAAATGCTTTACCGGATCGAGAAAGCCCGGGAAGCCGGAGTGGCTATTACCAATTACGGGGTGGCGGTATCCGTGGTGCAGGGAGTGCTCAAGCGCACGCTATCGCCTTTTCCCGCCGCCCTGGACGCGTATCAAACAAAAAAAGCTCTTCTATGATCAAAGATAAATTAGAAAAAATATTCACTAAAGCTTTTCCTATGCAGGAAGATCTGGAATTTATCTTAAGCCGCGAAGACCCCGGAGAACTGCGGGCGATCTTTGAGTTCGCGGATCAGGTTCGCAGGCAATTCATGGGCGATGGGATCCTCTTGCGCGGGCTGGTCGAATTTTCAAATCATTGCCGGAACAGCTGTTTTTACTGCGGATTGAACAAAAACAACAAAGCGCTGGAAAGATACCGCCTGGGTAAGGAAGAGATTTTATCGTGCGCGGAGAAATTAGATTCTTGCGGGATCAAAACTGTAGTTTTGCAATCCGGGGAAGAGGATGATCTCGATCCGTTCTGGCTAAAAAGTGTTATTGAGAAGATCAAGGAAAAATTTGAGATCGCCATCACTCTTTCGGTCGGAGAACGGACCAAAGAAGAATATAAGATCTGGAAAGATGCCGGGGCGGACCGCTACCTTTTGAAGATCGAAAGCTCGAATAAAAAGCTTTACGATTCTCTGCATAACGGGATGAGTTTTGAGAACCGGCTGCGCTGCCTTAGGGATTTAAGGGAGCTGAAATATCAGGTCGGCTGCGGGAACATGATCGGACTAAAAGGGCAAACCTTAAAGATCCTGGCGCAGGATCTATTGTTCTTCAAGGAAAACAATTTCGACATGATCGGTATCGGCCCTTTTATTCCTCATCCCCAGACCCGGCTGGCTGGCCAGAAAAAAGGAGAAGTTGAGCTTACTTTAAAAGTTTTAGCCCTGACCAGGATCGTGACTAAGAACGCGCATCTTCCGGCAACCACCGCCTTAGGCAGCCTGGAAGAAGATTTCCGGATCAAGGGGCTGAGGGCCGGAGCAAATGTTTTAATGCCTAATTTTACTCCTCTTAAGTACAGAAAACTTTACGAGATCTATCCCAACAAACGCTGCATAACCGAGCCCTCCGGGGCCTGCGCTTCAGACATGGAAGAGCTGGCTCTTTTGCCCGGCCGCTTTATTGATTATTCGCGCGGAGATTCCTTCAGACAGGTGTTTTCTAGATCTTAAATCTGGAGTATAATAAGGTTGTTATCAAACCGAAATCGTATCTTCTATATAGCGAGGTGAAAAATGCCGTACATCAATCTTAAGCTGGTGGGAAAGTTGACCCGGGAACAAAAAACGCAGATCGCCAAAGAGTTTACCGATACTCTCTTGAAAGTAGCCAGGAAGCCCAAAGAAAGCACTTATCTGGTGATCGACGAGGTTAGCGGGGAAAACTGGGCTAAAGGAGAAGATTTTTTCGGGTAAATGAAGAGCAAAGGAGAATATGGCTAAATCAAAAATAAAAGTCTTTGAGCTTTTGAGACTGGTCCGCCAGGAAAAGCCGCTGGTCCATCACTTGACCAATTGGGTGACTATTTACGACTGCGCCAACGCGGTCAAGGTTATCGGGGCTTCTCCGGTCATGGCCCACGCCCAGGAAGAAGTAGCCCAGATGTCAGCGATCGCCTCCTCGCTTGTTTTAAATATCGGGACTTTGACCGTTGATCTGGTCAAGGCCATGAAGATCGCCGCCAAGGTCGCCAACAGTAAAGGCATTCCGGTCATCTTAGACGCTTGCGGAGCAGGGGCCACGGAATTACGCGATAAAAGCTGTTTTCAGCTTTTAGACGATTGCCGGATCGATGTGCTTAAGGGCAACGCTTCGGAGATCGCCAGGATCGCCGGAGAGAAAGTCCGGACTAAAGGCGTGGATTCGTCCCAGGTAATGGGCAACCTGGAAAAAATAGCCAAAAAGCTGGCGAGTGAGCGCAATTGCACGGTGGTCATTACCGGAAAAGAAGATATAGTCACTGACGGCCGCAGGGTTTTCCTGGTCAAGAACGGCGATCCGTTAATGGCGCATATCGTCGGGACAGGCTGCATGGCCACCTCAGTGATCGGGACTTTTGCCGCGGTGGAAAAAGATCTTTGTTCGGCGGCCAGCGCGGGGCTGGCGGTTTTTGAGATCGCCGCGGAGTGCGCGAAAAAGAAAGCCAAGGGGCCGGGCACTTTTAAAGAGCAGCTTTTTGATTGTCTGTACAAACTGGACGAGAAGACAATAAATAAGATGCAGAAGGTTTATTGTGTCGAATAAGAAAAACAATAAAGTCCTGGTGGCTATGAGCGGCGGGGTGGATTCCTCGGTTGCCGCAGGGCTTTTAAGAGATCAGGGCTATGAGGTCATCGGCTTGACCATGTGTTTTAACCTGGCTGGCGCTAAAACCAACAAGCTTGGCTGCAGCGGAGCTCAAGCTATTGCCGACGCCAGGAGGGTCGCGGATATTCTGGGCATCGGCCATCAGGTTCTTAATTTCGGGCCGGAGCTGCAAGAGCAAGTCATCGCTGATTTCGTTCGACAGTATAGTCTGGGGCTGACCCCGAACCCCTGCGTGCGCTGCAATGAGCTGATAAAATTCGAGGGGTTGCTCAAAAAAGCCCTGGGGCTGGGAATGGATTATCTGGCCACCGGCCATTATGCCCGTATCGTCAAAACCCGAGGCAAGTACATTCTAAAAAAGGCCGTAGATTTAAAGAAGGACCAGTCCTATTTTCTTTACAGATTGACCCAGGAGAAATTGAGCCGAATTTTGTTCCCGCTGGGAGAATTGACTAAAGACAGGGTCAGGGAACTGGCCAGGAAGTTCAAGCTGCCGATCGCCGAGAAGAAAGATAGCCAGGAGATCTGTTTTATCCCGGATAATTACCAGGAATTCCTTAAAAACAGGCTTAAAGGAAAATTTTCTCCGGGTCCGTTTGTAGATATTGGCGGCAAGGTTCTGGGAACGCACAAAGGGGTCCCGTTTTATACTATCGGCCAGAGGGACAAACTGGGGATCGCCTGCGGTTATCCGGTATACGTGGTTAAGATCGACAGCTTGAAAAACCAGATCACAGTAGCGAAGAAAGAAGAATTGTTTAAAAGCAGATTTATGGTCAAAGAAATGGTTTATCCCAGCGGGGAGTTATTGAAAAGAACATTGTTACAGGTCAGGATCAGGCATTTATCTCCGGAAGCTCCGGGCTGGGTTAAGCCTATCGGGAAAAAGGTTGAAGTTAGGTTCAAGCAGCCGTGTTTTGCGATCACTCCCGGACAATCCGCGGTTTTCTACAAAAAAGACGCGGTTATCGGGGGAGGTATTATTGAGGAAGTTTTAGGGTAGGAATTTAAAGCAATAACATTCGAGAATAAAAATGGCGATGAAAAGATTTCTGGTTTTTGTCTTTTTGCTGTCAGTTTTTTCTGTCACTGCTCAAGCCAAAGAGCTTTCCGGAAAAGATGCCGCTGTCTATATCGGCAGCTTAAAAGACCGGCTGAGCGGGAATACTTACCGCATGATCCTGCTTAAGCGCCGCGACCGGGACACGAGGACTTTCGCTGAGCTGGACGGGATCGTTTTTTCTCGGTCTATGGATAAATATCATTATATCCGCAGACTGGATGACGATCACCGGCTGAGATTAAGCCCGGTCAGGGGGCAGCAGGCTCCTGCGGCCAGCCCCGAAGAAAGTCCTAAATACGAAGCTTTGATAAAAGAAAACCAGCTTTACCCTCACGTTATCCTGGATAAAGAGAAAAGAGAGCTGTTTTTTATCTATTCCGCTATACGGCAAATGATAACCTGGAGCCGCAATAAGCAAGGCGAGATCATTCTGGAAGTGCGCGACCCTTTTAAAGAAGATGAGCCGCTAATTACTTTTGATCAGCGGTTGTCTGGAAACAAGGATTAACTACAGACGCTTACCGGGGTAATCGGGAAACTGTCTTTTTCCTGATCGGGAAAGTGTCTTGAAGACACTGTCCCGATCAACGAGAAGACACTGTCCCGATTGAGCCGGTAAACGTCTCTAATTTTACTTGACAAAGGTCGATTCAGTGGTATACTTTTTAATGTAATACAACGAAGTAGCTGAACATTGACGTTCGCCAAAAGCGGACGTTTTCTGTTTTATAGGATAAAGGCGTCCTGGATTACATCAATGAATTGATGTGTCTATGGGCGCTTTTTTGTTTTTAAGGAGGTTAGCCATGGAATTCGAAAAGTTAGCTAAGAAACTGACCCCTAAATTAAAAGCTATCGCTTACAGGCTGAATCACCGCTTTACTTTCTTTAACGATGAGGATCTTTTCCAGGAGGCGCTGGTGCATTTGTGGAAAGAGTGCGCGGCGGGAAAGCTATCGGATAAAACCGACAGCTATATCCTGCAGGGCTGCTATTTTTATTTGCAGAATTATATCCGCACGGCAAAAGACAAATATGCTGCTTTCAGCCTGGAGGCGCATTGCGCAGAGGATAAAGAGAATTATGAAGAACCCCTGGAGCTTAAAGACGAGCGGTCCGGGGATTACTTCGAGCGCTTGAACCGGGAAATGGTCGTGGAGGTTATCCGCAATAACGGTTTGACCCCGCGGGAGAAAAAGCTGCTTCCTTTTTTCTCCGAGGGGCTGACCGTCCGGGAGATCGGCCGGAAAGTCGGGGTTTCGCATGTCAGCGTCTTGAAGATGAAAAAAGAGATCCGCAAAAAATGCCTGAAACATCTGGATAATATTTGAAATATCGGTTACCAGGCAGCGGTTTTTCTTACTTGTAGTAATGTAGAGCAGTAAACACAGGGATGTGTCTAGGAATGTTTTAAACAGAGGCGTTCTCCTAAGGAGCACGCCGTTTTCATTTTAGGGGACACTTCTTGATCTAAGCGAGAACCGTCCCCAGCTTAAGACGTAGGCGTCTTAATATCCAATGGGTGGATGTTGAGGCGCCTTTTATTTGTATAGTATAAGGAGAATAGGATGAAAAAGTCAGTGCTGTGGGCAGGGTTGTTGGTCTTGGGAGGGTTGTTTAGTCCGGCTTTCGCGGGATCAGAAGGGCTGTTTTCGGATCCGGGAATAACCGCGAGCGCGGATACGGCTTTTTACAGCGAATATGTCTGGAGGTGGATGCTTTTGGACGGGGACCCGGTGGTTCAGCCGGGATTTTATCTGTCCGGGCCGGACTCCAAATACGGAAAGCTCACGGCTAAGTTCTGGTCCAGCCATGACCTTTCCAACTCGGACCCCAGGACCACTTCCGAGGAATATGATTATATCCTGGACTATACTTATAATTTAAACGACGCCAGCCTTTCTTTCGGCTATACCTACTACGATTATCCGGCCGCTGATCTTTTTAGCAAGGAATTCTACACCGGGATCGCTTTTCCCAAGTTATTTCTAAGTCCTTCCTTATTCTACTATCGCGATTACGGCGCTCCGGAAGACGGCGGAGGATTGGGTTCGTACACAGTGGTCAATCTCGCTAAGAGCCTGCCATTTCAAATAAAAGGGACTCCGGCCAGCTTGGAATTCGCCGGCCATTACGGGTACAACTACGAATTGTTCATCAGCGGAAAAGGCGGGGATATCGGTTTAAGCGCGGGGTTAAAGATGCAATTAACCAAGAATCTGACTTGTACGCCTAATATTAATTATTCTTTACCGTTGGGAGATCTGGAGAAAACCAGCGACGGCAATCAAAAAGCCAGAGTTTATACGGGAGCGGTATTCAATTACAGCTTCTAAAGAGCGGAGGTGGATCATGAAAAAGATCGAAGCCTATATCCGTCCGGAGAAAGTGGGGGCGGCGCGCAAGGCGCTGGAGGGAGTAAGCCTTTCGGGGTTGACCCTTTACCAGGTAGACGGACACGGCAATCAGCGCGGCAAAGTCCAGAAGTTCAACGGAGAGGAATTTAAGGTGGGTATATTGCCCAAGGCAAAACTTGAGATCATTGCCCGGGATGAAGAAGTAAAGGCTATTGCCGAAGCGATCATCGCTGCGGCTAAGACCGGCGAGTTCGGCGACGGAAAGATAATTATCACTCCGGTTGAAGAAGTGATCCGGATCAGGACCGGGGAAATCGGCGAAAAAGCGTTATAACGGGGAGGTGTAAAATGAACACAGGAGATACTGCGTGGGTGTTAATGAGCTCAGCTCTGGTTTTGCTGATGACCCCGGGGCTGGCGTTTTTCTACGGAGGGATGGTCAGGAAGAAAAACATCCTGAGCATCCTGATGCAGTGTTTTATCATCATGTGCCTGGTAAGCGTGTGGTGGGTGATGGCCGGTTATAGTTTATCGTTCGCTCCCGGGAAAGGTTTCTGGGGCGGGTTAGCCTGGGCCGGGTTGAACGGCGTGGGGCTTGAGCCTTACGCGGATTACGCCGGGACCATCCCGCATCAGGCTTTCATGATCTTTCAGGCTATGTTCGCGATCATCACTCCGGCTTTGATCATCGGAGCTTTCGCGGAAAGAATGAAATTTTCGGCTTTTTTAAGCATCATTCTTTTATGGGTGA
>JBFZAG010000063.1:0-3692 GCA_041309145.1 Candidatus Omnitrophota bacterium
TCAAAGAGATAGATAAGCTGACCCAGGATCTCGATCGCCAGATCAAAGACCTGGAAAATCAGATAAAATAAAGTTAAAATAAAGGGGACGTTTCTATTTATTTTTACATCAACCTACGCGGTTGCCGTTTCTGGCAACCGCGTAGGTTGACAAGGTTAAATAGAAGCGTCCCCTTTATTTTTTGGGGAAACGCCTTGACAAGTATCTCTGTCGAGCTTACAATAAAAACACAAATGAGGAACAAGGGTCCGGAACTAGTTCTCCGGAGGATCATAGATGGTCGGGCCGCCATCTTGCCTGAAAATGCAAGGGTGGCTTTTTTGTCGGAAAGAGGTTTGTCATGAAACGCATACTGCTTTTTATCCTGCCGATCTTGATCATTGTGGCTGCCGCGTTCACTGTTTTCGGGGTCTTCCAGGTCCGCTTTGAGGAAGAAAAACTTATCGAAGACGTCCAGCGCAAGGCCAAATCCATTGCCGAAAGCATGGAGCTGTCGGTCAAGCACGTCCTGGAGAACAGCGATCTGAAGAACGCCAATTACCTGGTGGAAAAGTTCCAGACCCGGGAAAGGCTGCAGGGCTGCGTTATTTATAACAAGGAAGGTTCAATATTCGCCATAACCCGCAGGTTCCGGGACTGGAAAGAGAAATCAAAGCCTTACCTGAACGAGGCCCTGCAAACTAAAGAGCCGCGCGGAGGGATCGAGCAGTTCAAGGAATACACGGTGTACAGCTATGTGCTTCCCATCATTGGGGGAGATGACACTATGGTCGGCCTGGTAGAAGTCATTCACGACACTTCCTATGTTTTTAGCCGGCTGGCCGAACTATGGCGCCGGATCAGCGGGACGCTGATCATTCTGGTGGTTTTTATCCTGATCATCGCGTTTTTCCTGCATAAACAGATCTTTGTGCTTCCGGTACTGCGGCTCACCGAATGGTTCCAGCATTTCCAAAAAGGAGAGACCGACGTTAACCAGCCGATCAAAGAAAAAGGCGAGCTGGGAAAACTGGCCAGCGAAGTCGAGCAAGTCGCGTTGAGCCTGCGGGTGGCCCGGAAAACCATGTCGGACGTGGCTTCCCTGCGCCTGCAAAAAGACGAGCTCTGGACCGAAGCTAAACTGCGGGACCTTATTCACGCGAAACTGGGAGATAAAGCTTTTTTTGTCATTTCCAACCGCGAGCCTTATATGCACGTGCTGGACGAGGCGACAGGCTCGGTTTCCTGCATCCGGCCGGCCAGCGGCGTGGTCACGGCGATCCATCCCATCCTTCGCGCCTGCGGCGGCACGTGGATCGCGCACGGCGGAGGCAGCGCCGACAGGAAGTTCGTCAATTCCAAGGACAAACTGGGGGTGCCTCCCGAAGACAACCGCTATATCCTCAAAAGGATCTGGCTTTCCAAAGAAGAAGAAGACGGCTACTACTACGGATTCTCCAACGAAGGGCTCTGGCCGCTATGCCACAATACCCACACCAGGCCTATATTCCGCGAAGAAGACTGGCTGATGTACAAGAAGGTGAATCAAAAATTCTGCGACAGCCTTTTAGAGGAATTGCCGGCCCAAAGCCCGTTCATCTTCATCCAGGATTACCATTTTACCCTGCTGGGGAAAATGATCAAAGAAAAACGGCCGGACGCCAAGATCGCTTTGTTCTGGCACATACCCTGGCCGACCCCGGAAGCTTTCCAGATCTGCCCTTATCATAAAGAGATCCTCGAGGGGATGCTGGGCTGCGATCTGATCGGGTTTCACGTCCAGAACCACTGCAACAATTTCCTGGATACCGCCAACAGGCTTTTGGAATCGCGGGTGGACACCGAGAAATTCAGCATCGTGCGTTTCGCGAAAGAGACCCTGGTCCGGGCTTTTCCGATCAGCATCAACGGACACATGAATCTCAGCGCCCCGGAGAGAAATATCCGGCAACAGACCGAAAAGCTGCAGCAGGAATTCAACCTGGCCGACATGATCGTCGGCTTAGGGGTTGACCGGATCGATTACACCAAAGGGATCGTGGAGCGGATCCTGGCCATCGACCGTTTCCTGGAGAAATACCCTCAGTACCGCAAGAAATTCGTTTTCGTCCAGCTGGCCGCTCCCAGCCGGACCCACATCAAACGTTACCACGACCTGATCGCGGAGATCGATGAGCTGGTGGAAAAGATCAACTGGAAATACATGGAGGCTAACTGGAAGCCGATCCTCTATTTAAAACGTTATTTTTCAGCGGAAGAGATAACGCCGTTCTACGCATTAGCCGATCTGTGCATCGTCAGCTCGCTCCACGACGGAATGAACCTGGTGGCCAAAGAATATGTCGCCGAAAAACACGACAACCGCGGCAGCCTGGTCCTGAGCCAGTTCACCGGCGCGGCCAAGGAACTGACCGAGGCGATACTGGTCAATCCCTATTCGATCGAAGAATTCGCCGACAGCATCCACAAGGCCATTGAAATGCCCTGGGAAGAGAAAAAAAGGCGAATGCAGAATATGCGCAAGAACGTCAGCGAGAACAATGTTTACCGCTGGGCCGCGAACATAATCACCGAACTGACCTCGCTAAAAAAAGCGTAAAATGGAATATTTCTTCTCCGCATGGCAGGCGATAAAAGAGCGAACAGGTAAAAAGAATTTAATGCTGTTCTTTGATTTCGACGGGACATTGGCGCCGATCGCTTCCTCCCCGGAAAAGGCTCAACTGCCGCCGGAAACGCTGGGCCTGCTGAAAACATTATCGGAAAAAAAGTTTTACCGGACCGCGATCATCAGCGGCCGGGCATTAGCAGACCTTAAAAGCAAAGTCGGGATTGAATCTTTGGTTTACGCCGGCAACCACGGCCTGGAGATCGAAGGGCCGGGGTTCCAGCACGAAGTTCCCCTGAGCGACACTTACCTCGGAACATTAAAGTCAGTCAAACTTGAATTGCAAGCGATGATCGGCGGTTACAAAGGGGTCTTGATCGAAGACAAGGGACTTAGCTTGTCCGTTCATTTCCGCCTCGTGGAATTAGAAGAAATCAGGGAATTGCAGAATAAGCTGCGGGCAATCCTGTTCCCTTATCTCAAGAAAGCTCTGATAAAGGTCAGAAGCGGAAAAATGGTTTTCGAGATCAGGCCGCCGGTGGCCTGGGACAAAGGCAAAGCTGTTCTCTGGCTCATGGATAAATGGCAAGCCGGGTTTGAAGACGACCCAGCCGTTCCCTGGTATTGCGGAGACGACGCCACCGACGAAGACGCCTTCCGCGCTCTGGAAAAAAAAGGCCTAACCGTTGTCGTGGGAGCGCATGACGACAGCGCGGCGCAGTATTACCTGAACAGCCAGAAAGAAACAGATCTTTTTTTAAGCAAAATCGTTGAACTTAAAAAATAATTGCCATGAACGCACTTCAGCAAGCCAAACAACCGTTCAGGTTCCACACCCGGCTAAACCTCACCGAGTTGACCGGGCTGCGGGCGTCGATCCTGCCGCAACTGCTGGAACTGATCAAAAATGTCCCGGGCTCGTGCATTTACCATCATACCCACCGTTTTATGGAGCAGCACCAGTATCTTTCCCCTGAGCCGCCGAACGATTTCGCCTATTGGGTCAGCCATGTCCTGGGAGAGGATGAGCTGGGCGAACGGCTGAGCAGTATTGACACAGTGCAGTTCTCCACCATCCGCAGTCTGCGCGAGGAGTTTGTGGAAA
>JBFZAG010000064.1:0-3803 GCA_041309145.1 Candidatus Omnitrophota bacterium
TAAATCAACCTACGCGGTTGCCACTTCTCGCAACCGCGTAGGTTGACAAGGTTAAATAGAAGCGTCCCCTGATTTTTGATCATCCCCAGCGCTTAGAACCTGTAAGTGATCCCGAAAGCGATCACCGGATAGATGTCAAAATCATCCAGCTCCCCTTCCAGATCTTTTTTCTCCCGTTCAACATCCGCCTGGAACGCGGCGTTGCTGGCCAACGTGCCGTTGGTGCTGAAGCTGATTTTAGGCGATCCCTGGAACATCACGCCCAGATCAAAATTAAAAGACCAGTTGCCCTTCCGGCCGAAAGGATTTCCCCATCCCACCCCGACATACGGGGCGACGTCATCGAAATCAAGTTTGCCGGTAAGCGACCCTACTTCAGCCGCTGTATAGGTGGTGCCGCCAATGGTGTAACTGCCGCTCGGAGTGGCTATCAGATCAAGCTTATTATTATTGATCATCAGGCCGCCGGTAAAACGCAATCCCTGCTCAAAAGGGAACCAATCCACCAATCCGGCAATAGACTGAAGATCAAGTTCAAAATCATAATGGATCCCGCTTTCTATCCCGTCGTAATCATACCCTAAAGTGTTGAATCCAAGTCTCGCGTTAAAATTAGAATTCAAGTTTGCCGCCCCTTCCAGCCCTACCCCCAATGTTCCCGCTTTCGCGGAAAGCGCGAATCTTCCCTCTCCGGCAAAAACTCCGGTCACCGCCAACGCCAGCACAAACACGACCGCCAGGATCACAATTAACTTTTCCTTCATCTGCCTTTCTCCTTTCCTTTTATGGTAGACGCTTTACATAATTATAACTCTACCATAAGTTTGTGCAATTAATATTTGGCCTTTATAGGAAACCCCCTTACTTTTCCCCTCTTTCTTTAGCTTTATCGAAGACTTCCTGCAAGCTCAAATTTTCGTTTCCCGGCTCCTGCCATATTCTATACATTTCATACTTGTAATCTTCACGATCCTGGCGAGTTTTTGCGAATTCCTCTATTTCATTTATCCTGTCCTGGTCTAAAAACCATTCCTTTTCCGGATCTTTGACTTCCCTGATCCCCGGCTGCCAGAGCAGCCATTTCCCGTCTGCTTTCCGGACATCCCAATGCCCCTCGAAATACTTATAAACGATCTCGTCATCAACCAGGTCTTTGGTGGATAGCTTGACCTGTATCCTGTCGGCTATTTTTCTGTCGGGCTTGATCAAAACGATGGAAGTATCGAGAAGCGGCTGGTACCCCCGGGCCCAGTGCTCAAAACTGTACCCCCTGACGAAATTGTCGGACAAAAGCTCAAAAGCCTTTTCCAGTTTCCTGGCTTTGAGATAATTGTAAAAAGCCCTGACCGCTTCCAGCGCGTTTTTATCTGGCTCAAAAACAGTTTTCCGCACATCTTTGAGCGGTTCTTTTGAAGCTAACATCTGGCTGCATTTCTTTAGGATAGAATCGGAAGATACGGCAATACCCATCCCTCCCAAAAATAACCCCGCGGTATTGATCCCCACCACTTCTCCGCAGATATTCACCATCGGCCCGCCGCTTATTCCGGAAACCAGGGTCATATCCGTCAAAAGATATTCAACCCCGTTTTTCTTATCTTTTGTCCGCCTTGAAAATGCTCCCCGGATAACAAATGACTCACCGGCTAGGCCGCCTCCCAGCGGATACCCTATAGCCAGGACTTCTTCCGCGGGGCTGATCCAGCCCAGGCGCGCGAACCTGACCACCGGAAGGTCTTTTGCGATCTTAAGAACGGCAAGATCAGCATCCTTGTCAGCCATGATCACCTGGGCGGTCTCGAACGTATTATCGGGCAATATGACTTTCGGGGCCGGTTCAGAGTCGATCACATGAAAATTAGTCAAAATAAAGCCGCCCTTCTGGATCGCGAAACCCGAACCCTCGCCCTCTCCGCCGACCACGCGGACCACTGACCAACGCACCCTCTCCACCGTGTCTTTTTCATTGCAGGCGATCTTCTTAGGTCCGCCGAGTTTATTTTCTATTCTTTCGATCCGGCCGGATAAAACGGCAATCCGCTGCCCCGCGTATCCGAACGCCGCTACAATGAGAATAACTAAGAAAACTCTAAAATTTCTTTTCATAAATAAAAATGCCTCCGCCGGCCATAGCTTGACCAACGAAGGTTTTACTTTTTTATTGTCCGGGAATTCCCCCTTCGAACACGGGACACCTGATTGTTGATCTTAGATTAGCACTTTCTATCTTTAAGTCAAGGATATTTCCTGGCATATCCGGCCTGTCCCGCTCAATCTTTACGGAAGCCGATCGGAGGCTTCTTGGGTTCAGGCGGAGGTTCGAGAAGCTTTCTTATCGCTTCAACAATAGAACTAATAACTTGGTCATGGGCTTCGACTTTTCTTTCAAGCTCGGTCAGCTTATAACCTAATTCTTTATGAGTTGCCATCAATTTACTCAATCTGACAAACGTCTTAATTATAATAATACTCATTTTTATTGCCCGTTCGCTATTAAGAACACTCGCGAGCATGGCTACACCATGTTCGGTAAACACGTAGGGGCAGACGCTTGAATGCTTGAGCGGTTCGAACCGGTGACAAATTGTCACCAGTTGTTTACGCTCTCTCTTTGTTAACCGAAAACAAAACTCAGACGGAAAACGCTTGAGGTTACGTTTAACTTGCCTGTTGAGATACTTGGTTTCCACCCCATACAGTTCGGCAAGATCCCTGTCAATCATCACTCTCTCTCCCCTGATAACAAAAATCCTGTTTTCCACATCCTGCGAATGAATCATCTCATTGGCCATTGTTTCCTCCAACGTTACTTTGATCCTTAGAAAAGCCGATCGGCGGCTTTTTGGGTTCAGTCGGTGCGAGCGGTTCGGGCACTGGTTCCAAGAGTTTTTTGATCGCTTCAAAGATAAGCTGGATTTTGCTATCATGAGTATCGTATTTCTTTTCCAGCGCGGCGATCTTTTCAGCCAGGTCTTTGTGGGTCAAGAGGAATTCCTTGAGCTTAACGAAGGCGCGCATGATCATAATGTTAACCCGGATGGCCCGCTCGCTGTTCAGTACGCTGGAGAGCATGGCCACGCCCTGTTCGGTGAAGGCGTAGGGCAACTTTCGTACGCCACCCCAATCTGTAAGCTTCTGTGGCATTGAGTCTTCCCCACTTGAAGTCACAAATTGTGACTTCAAGTTTGTAACCCCTTGTTCAGCAGATAGTTGCTGTCTTGAAGTCGCAAATTGCGACTTCAAGTTGCTAACATCTTGTGCTGTAGAGAGTTCGGTATTCAAGGTCGCAATTTGCGACCTTAAAACCCTAACCTCTTGTAACGTAAGGAGAAACATAAAGTCCGGCGGAAAACGCTTGATGTTTCTTTTAACTTGCTCGTTAAGCCTTTTAACTGATACCCCGTACAGTTTAGCCAGATCGTTGTCCAACATTACTCTCTGGCCTCTGATCATCAAAATTTTCGTAGCTATTAGTTCCACGGACTGCGCGTTAGTCATATTTTCTCCTTTCTCGCAAAGCTTGATATCCATACCCTCTACTACAATAGACGCAAGAAAAGCGAAAATCTAACATATTTTTTCAACAAAAAAGGCGCCGGAAAGTTCCGACGCCCTGGAAAATAAATGGACCTGTCCCCTTTATTTTCCCCTTTATTTTAGCATCCCCAGCACATAGACAAAGCTGCGCTTTGGGTTGTCGATGTTATTGCGAGCCGCTTCTAAGTAGCTAATTCTTTAGGCACAAAATCCACGCGGACGTGTGCCTGCAATGCCGTGGCGACTCTGATCAATGTCTTAAAATT
>JBFZAG010000065.1:0-21120 GCA_041309145.1 Candidatus Omnitrophota bacterium
CGTCAACAACAATGATACCCGGAGATTCACTCAAAAGCTTCTTGAGCGCGTCCGGCTCAATGGGCTTCTTGGTCTCGATATACACAGATTCGGAATGGCCGGTCCTTACCGGTACGCGCACCGTGGTCGCCGAGATTTTGATCTTTTCATCGCCCAAGATCTTATGGGTCTCTTTGACCAGCTTCCATTCTTCGGAAGTAAAATCATTCTCGGCAAACCCGCCGATCTGGGGGAAAACGTTATAAGCCAGCTGCTGGGGCATGGCTTTGTTAGGGGCATTGACATGCACGTTCTGATAATCGTTTTGGGCGATCAGCTTCATCTCGTCTTTTAACTGGTCGACTGCCGCCTTGCCCGCTCCTGAAGAAGCCTGCAGGGTGGTAACTATTACCCGCTTTAAGCCTACGGCTTTGCGGATCGGGGCCAGCGCCACCACCATCTGGATGGTCGAGCAGTTGGGATTGGCGATAATGCCTTTATTTTTCTTGATTTTTTTGGCGTTAACTTCCGGGACAACCAGCGGCACGTCAGGATCCATCCTAAAATCCGCGCCGTTATCGATGACTACCGCTCCCCGTTTTACCGCCTCAGGGGCAAAAGTCACTGCCGCGCCTTTTTCACCTTCAGTACCGGCGAATAACGCGATATCGATCTTTTCAAAAGCTTCGGGTGAAATGGCCTGCACCTGGTATTTTGCGCCGTCAACATCGATCTCCCGCGCTGAACGCGCAAGCACCCGCAGTTCTCCGACCGGAAAATTAAACCGTTTCAGACAGCGCAGCATTTCGATGCCCACCGCGCCCACGCCAACCACCGCAACATTATACTTGGATTTCTTTCTCATTTTCTCCTCCGAAAAAACATGGGGACGGTTCTCATTTTTTCTTATAAATAAAGGGGACAGGTCCATTTATTTCAGACCATTTATTCAGTTTGGAATAAATGGACCTGTCCCCTTTATTTACTTTATTTACCGTCCCCGTTTTTTTACAAGTTTCCTACGACCAAATCTCCGACTTCCTGCGTCGAAAATCCCATTTTGCCCGCGGCCAGCGATTTAAATTTCGACTGGCAGAGCTTGATCACCGCATCTTCTATCGCCTTGCCGGCTTTTACCTCTCCCAGATTCTCCAGCATCATGCCCGCGGCGCAGATCGCAGCCAAAGGATTGATCACGTTCTTGCCGGTATATTTCGGAGCGCTTCCGCCGATGGGTTCGAACATGGAAACTCCTTTGGGATTGATATTGCCGCCCGCGGCAATGCCCATGCCGCCCTGGATCATCGCGCCCAGGTCAGTGATGATATCCCCGAACATGTTATCGGTGACGATCACGTCAAACCACTCGGGATTCTTAACAAACCACATAGTCGTGGCGTCCACGTGAGCATAATCCGTGGCGATATCCGGATATTCTTTGGCCACTTCGTGAAATGTCCTCTCCCAGAGATCCCAGGCAAAGGTAAGCACATTGGTCTTGCCGCAGAGAGTGAGTTTTTTGCGCTTATTGCGTTTTTTGCAGTATTCAAAAGCGTAACGGATGCACCGTTCCACGCCTTTTCTGGTATTATAGGAGATCTGGATGGCCACTTCGTCTTGAGTGCCTTTATCCTTGAATTCTCCCATTCCTTTATACAAGCCTTCGGAATTCTCGCGAACCACCACAAAATCAATATCCTCGGGTTTCTTATCCTTCAAAGGACAGAAATCCGGGTTATAAAGTTTTACCGGGCGAAGATTGATGTATTGATCGAGCGAAAACCTCAGTTTTAGAAGAATGCCGGTCTCTAAAATCCCGGGCTTGACCTGCGGATGGCCGATCGCGCCCAGCAGGATGGTATCGTATTTTCTTAACTCTTCGATATCCTTGTCCTCGAGGGTCTTTCCGGTCTTTAAGTACCTTTCTCCGCCGAAATCAAAAGTCTTTGACTCGTAAGTGAAGCCGAATTTTTTGGAGGCCGCCGCCAATACCTTGATCGCCTCTGCCACTACTTCCGGCCCTGTGCCGTCTCCGGGTATAACCGCAATTTTATAACCTGCCATTTTTTACTCCTATCTATATTAGGTCTCTGACTTGTGACCTGTGTCCTTGTGACTTGTGACTTTTATATAATTCATCAGCCCTCCCCTTTCCACCAACTTCTGCAGGAACTCCGGGAAAGCCTGGGTTTTGTAAGTCTGGCTCTTGGTAATGTTGTTTATCGTGCCCGCGGCCAGGTCGATCTCCAATTCATCGCCTTCGCTGATCTTGTCGATCTCGTTCGATTCCAGAAACGGCAAACCGATATTAATGGCATTGCGGTAGAATATGGCGGCAAAACTCGGGGCGATGACCGCGGCAATGCCGCAGCCTTTGATCGCCAGGGGCGCGTGTTCCCGCGATGAGCCGCAGCCGAAGTTCTTTCCGGACACGATGATATCTCCGGGCTTAACAGCTTTGACAAAATCCGGCTTGATCGCCTCCAGGCAATGGCCGCCCAATTCCTTGGCGTCAGTGGAAACCAGGTATTTCGCCGAAATAATGTCGTCGGTATTGATATCCTGGCCTAATTTATGAACTTTCCCCCTGATAATCATATTATTAACTTTCTTACCCTGTCAACCTACGCGGTTGCCATGGGTGAAGTGATGCGGCCGGTTACGGCGCTGGCAGCGGCGACCGCGGGGCTGGATAGATAAACAAATGATTTTGGAGAACCCATCCGGCCGATGAAATTGCGGTTGGTGGTAGCCAAACAGCTTTCACCTTCGGTTAAAATACCGCAGTGGCCGCCTAAACAGGGGCCGCAAGTCGGAGTGGAAACCACCCCTCCGGCTTCGATAAAGATCTTCAGCAATCCTTCGGCCATCGCCTGCAGATAGATCTTCTGGGTGGCGGGGATAACGATCAGGCGCAATCCGTTTTTGACTTTTTTGCCTTTTAAGACCTTGGCGGCTACGCGCAGATCAGAGATCCGGCCGTTAGTGCAGGAGCCGATGACCACCTGGTCAAGTCTAACCTTGCTTAAAGCTGACGCCGGCTTGACGTTTGAGGGCAAATGCGGGCAAGCCACCTGGGGTTCCAACTTAGTCACATCCCACTCGTAAACCTTAGCGTACTTGGCGTCAGGATCGGACTTTAATTTTAGCCAAGATTTATGTTTGGCGCTCCAGACTTTTTTATTGGCGATCTTAACGTAATCCAAAGTGATCTGATCAGGCTCAATCAGCCCTGCCCGAGCCCCGGCTTCAATTGCCATATTGGACATGGCAAACCTGGAGTCCATATCCAGCGACTTTATCACCGGGCCGGTAAATTCCATGGCCGCATACAAAGCGCCGTCCACTCCGATCTGTCCGATGGTAAAAAGGACCAGGTCCTTGCCGCTCACCCATTTGTTCAGTTTTCCTTTATAAATAAATTTAATATTCTCCGGGACCTTGAACCAGCATTTTCCGTCGGCATAGGCCCGGGCCAGGTCAGTTGAGCCCACTCCGGTGGAATAACAGCCTAAGGCGCCGTAAGTGCAGGTGTGCGAATCCGCGCCGATGACCAGCATCCCCGGATAAACCAGGCCTTTTTCCGGCAGCAGAGCATGCTCGATGCCCATGCAGCCGACCTCAAAATAATTTTTCAGTTTTTGTTCGCCGGCAAAGTTAGCCAGAACTTTAGCCTGGTTGGCGCTGCGCTGGTCTTTAGCCGGGGTAAAATGGTCCGGGACTAAAACCACTTTGCTGCGATCAAAGACTTTGCGAAAACCGGCTTTTTTGAATTCCTCGATAGCCATGGGAGCGGTAATATCGTTTCCCAGGCAAAGGTCAAGCCCGGCCTCAATGAATTCTCCCGGCCGGATATCTTCCTTATCAGTGTGAGCCAGCAATATTTTTTCGGCTAAGGTGTGTCCCATATCGGTTATCACTTTAATTTTATAAGCTGCGGAAACAGGCTATTTGAATTTCTTAACGATCAGAGTGGCGTTATGTCCGCCGAACCCCAGGGAATTCGATGCCGCTACTTCCACTTTAGCCTGGCGCGCCGTGTTCGGGACATAATCCAGATCGCAATTAGGGTCAGGATTTTGGTAGTTTATGGTAGGCGGAATCACGCTGTCTTTGATCGCCAGGCAGCAAGCCACGAATTCCACTCCTCCGGCAGCTCCCAGCAGATGTCCGGTCATGGATTTAGTTGAACTGACCATGACCTTTTTAGCGCTTGAACCCAACGCTTTCTTGATCGCCAGGGTCTCTATTTTATCGTTGAGCTCGGTGGAAGTTCCGTGGGCGTTGATATAATCGATGTCTTCGGGATTGACCTTGGCGTCTTCTAAAGCCCATTTCATGGACAAAGAAGCGCCGTATCCTTCGGGGTCAGGAGCGGTAATATGATAAGCGTCGCAGGACATCCCGAAACCCGCGGCTTCGGCGTAGATCCTGGCCTTGCGGGCCTGGGCGTGTTCCAGAGATTCCAGGACTACTATTCCGCAGCCTTCGGCCATGACAAAACCATCCCTGTCCCGGTCAAAAGGCCGGCTGGCTTTTTCCGGGTCGTCATTGCGCAAAGACAGCGCTTTAAGCGCGCAAAAACCGCCGACACCCAGATGGGTGATCGCGGATTCCGTTCCTCCGGTGATCATTACATCGGCGTAGCCGTGCTGAATTGTCCTTATGGCATCGCCTATGGCGTGGGAGCCGGAAGCGCAGGCGGTAGTGACGCAGGTGTTGGGGCCGAGAAAACCGTATTTTATGGCGATATGGCCGGCGGCTTCGTTAACGATCAATGAAGGGATAAGAAAAGGGGTGATCCGGGAAGGCCCGCCCTTTAAATAAACAGCGTGCTGGTCTTCGATTATCTTTAAAGACCCTATTCCCGAGCCGACAATGACCCCCACCCGCTCTTTATTGACTTTTGCCAGGTCCAATCCCGAGTCATTGATAGCTTGAAATGAGCTGGCTACCGCGTACTGGACGAACTTTTCCATCCGGTGGGCTTCTTTTTTGGTCAGGCCGCAGTTCATCGGCTCAAAGCCTTTTACTTCCGCGGCGATCCGGCAATCAAAGGCCGTTGCGTCGAAACTGGTAAGTAAAGATACCCCGGACTTGCCCTCTCTCATTGATCTCCAGAAAGAGGCAACGTCGTTGCCGTTGGGAGTAACCGTTCCTAATCCTGTAACTACGACTTTTCTTGGCATATTCGCTTTTTCAAAAGGCCGGATAAAAATTACCCCGCCAAAAGCAAATGGCGGGGTAGCGTTTTATTCGGCACTAATGCATCTTATTCTATTTGGCAGCGGTCTTTTCGTCGATATACTTAATAGCCTCGCCGACAGTAGTGATCTTTTCCGCGTCTTCATCCGGGATCTCGATGCTGAATTCTTCTTCAAAAGCCATAACCAGCTCGACCGTATCCAGAGAATCGGCGCCCAGGTCATCAACAAAAGAAGCTTCAATGGTGACTTCTTCGGGTTTTACCCCAAGCTGCTCTGCAATTATAGCCTTCACTTTCTCTTCAACTGCCATTTTGTATCCTCCTTTTTCACTGAATCACTGAACTTATATATTCAAACTTGGACCTGTGAAACACTGAATTTTGTTCTTCAGTGCTTCAGTGCATTACCATGCCGCCGTCAACCACAATTGTCTGACCCGTGATATAATCCGCGTCGCTTGAGGCCAAAAACAAGCAGACATTAGCGATATCCCGAGGTAACCCCATCCTGCCCAGAGGCACTAACTCCAGAAGCTTAGCCCTGGCTTCCTCCGGAAGCTTATGGGTCATTTCCGTATCGATGAATCCCGGAGCCACCGCGTTAGAGGTGATATTGCGCGAAGCCAGCTCTTTGGCGGTAGTTTTGGTCAGCGCTATTATCCCGGCTTTAGAAGCGGAATAATTAGCCTGGCCGGCATTACCCATGATCCCAATGATCGATGCGATATTGATGATCCGGCCGTACTTTGCCTTAAGCATCGGCCTGGTCACGGCTTTGGTGCAATTAAAGGTCCCCTTGAGATTGACCTTTATGACCAGGTCCCAGTCGGCTTCGCTCATGCGCATCAAAAGATTATCCCGGGTTACCCCGGCATTGTTAACTAATATATCAATCTTGCTGAATTTGTCAAGAATTTTATTAATCCCCTCTTCGACCTGACTGAGATTAGTCACATCTACTTGCCCTGCCAGAGCTTTTCTGCCTGAAATTTCGATATCTTTGGCCGTCTGTTCGGCATCAACGGCATTGACATCCCAAATAACGCAATCCGCGCCCTCTTTGGCGAAAGCCAAAGCGATCTCCCGGCCAATACCTCTTCCGCTTCCGGTTACCAAAGCTATTTTCCCTTGTAAACGCATTTATTCCTCCTGACCGCTTTTGTCCGCAGACAACCTGTTCCTAAGCTTAACTTTGATTATGTCTTGAAATTCAGAATATCGTCCTTCTTCTCTATATTAACCACCTCTGCGCTGGGGTCGATCTTGCGCATCAGCCCTTTCAAAACCTGGCCCGGGCCGAATTCGATGAACCTGGTCACCCCTTGAGAGAACATAAAGCGCATGGATTCAAGCCATCTCACCGGAAAACGCATCTGGTAAACCAGGTTTTCCATTATCCTTACGACTTTATACTCAGCTCTGGCGGTATAATTGCTGACCAGCGGCCAACCAGGTTCTGAAAAAGCCAGATTATCCAGGAACATCTTCAATTCCACGGAAGCTTCAAACATCAACGCCGAATGCAGCGGCGCGCGAATATCATCCATGAATACCCGTTGCCCGCCGGCTTTCAAACAAGCTTCCGCTGCCTGATCGATGAGCTCCGGGGGACCGCTGATAACCGTTTGGCCGGGACAATTATAACTGACTATTCTGGTTTGGCTCGAAGAACAGATCGCTTTTACAGCTTCTTCCGACAGATCGATGATCTCAACGGTCCTGCTCGGGTATTCCCGGAAGGCATCCTCCAAAAGCTGGCTTCTTTTATTTATCAGCCTGATCCCGTCATCCAGAGCTAAACTTCCGCAGGCGATCAATGCGGAGTATTCGCCTAAACTCAAACCAGCAACATACGCAGGCTTGAGATCACTTCTCTTCTTCCAGGCCTCGAAAGCAGCGATAGTAGAGACCACTATTGCCAGCTGGGAAATATTCGACATTTTCAACATCTCCTCCGGCCCTTCGAAACACCGCCTTTTGAACTCAAACCCTAAGATCTCTTCTGCCTTATCAAAGACCTGCCGGCTTTCCGGGAAAGTATCGTATAAATCCCGGGCCATCCCCACATACTGAGTTCCCTGGCCGACGAACAGAAATCCGATTTTCTCCATACTCAGCCTGAATTAAGCTTTGGCCAAATTTAAAACGTCTTCTGCCTTTTCTATGTTCCTGACCTGGGCGCCGGGATCGATCTTGCGCATCAGCCCTTTTAAGACCTTGCCCGGCCCGAATTCGATGAATTCCGTCACCCCTTGAGCCAGCATGAACCGGACTGACTGTTCCCAGAGAACCGAAGAATGGATCTGCTTGACCAGGTTATCTTGGATCAGCTGGCTTTTGTCTTCCGGCAAAGCTGTATAATTGCTGATCACCGCGACTTTTGGATCTTTGATCTCGATAGCTGCCAGCTCAACTTGCAGTTTTTCTGAAGCTTCCAGCATCAAAGAAGAATGAAATCCGCCGCTTACCTCCAGAGGGACCACTTTTATCGCTCCGGCCTGGGAACAAAGTTCGCCGGCTCTTAAAACCGCATCTGCTTTTCCGGTGATCACCACCTGTCCCGGACAGTTAAAATTGGCTATTTCCGCGCCGCTTGATCCGCAGATTTCCCGGATCTTCTCAACAGCTAAACCCAGGACCGCGGACATCTTCCCGGGATTTTTCCGGGCGGCTTCCTCCATGATCTCGCCTCTGCGTTTGATCAAAGCGATCCCGGATTGAAAAGAAAAAGCCTTGCTGGCGATCAAAGCGCTGTATTCCCCCAGGCTCAAACCCGCGCAATAAGCCGGATCCAGACCGGACTTTTCGCGAAAAGCCTGGAAAGCGGCAATAGTCACGGTGACGATCGCCGGCTGGGAGATCTTAGTGGCTTTTAATTCTTCGGCCGGGCCTTGAAAACAATATTTCTTCAGGTCAAACCCCAGCACAGAGCAAGCCTGGTCAAAAACTGCTTTGCTCTCGGGAAAAGCATCATAAAGGTCTTTCCCCATTCCCACATACTGGGAACCCTGGCCCGCGAACAAAAAAGCCGTTTTTTCCATGAAAAACTCCTGCACAAGGTTACAAGTCACAAAGTCACATGTCACAAAAAACTTTAACTTGTGACTTGTGACGTGTGACTTTTTAAGCTACCACTTAATGATCAACGCTCCCCAGACCAACCCTCCGCCAAAAGCGTCCAAAAGGACAATATCGCCCTTTTTGATCTTGCCCTGCTCAGCCGCCTCGCATAATGCGATGGCCACGCAGGCGCTGGACATATTCCCGTATTGCTCGATATTGAGAAAAACCTGGGCATTGATAAAGCCCAGCCTCTTGGCCACGGCGTTTATGATCCTTAAATTGGCCTGGTGGGGGATGATCCAGTTGACATCCGCGCATTTAAGTCCGGCGTCTTTCAAAGCCATCAAAGCGGCGTCAGCCATGCTGGTCACCGCGATCTTGAACAGTTCGCTGCCTTCCATCTTGATATAATGCAGCCTGTCCTTGACGGTCTGAGCGGTAGCCGGATTGCGCGAACCTCCGCCGGGCATATGCAGCAGATCGGTCTTGGTGCCGTCAGAACCCAAATACGCGGAAAGGATGCCTTGCCCCTTTGATTCCGCCAGGACCGCCGCACCCGCGCCATCGCCGAACAGCACACAGGTGTTCCGGTCTTCCCAGTCGGTTATGCGGGAAAGCGTTTCCGCGCCGATGACCAAAGCGTTCTTGCAGGTGCCTCGGGCGATAAACTGCTGGGCTATGGTTATTCCGTAAATGAATCCCGCGCAGGCGGCGGAAATATCAAAACAAAACGCATTCTTAGCTCCCAGTTTAGCCTGGACAATAGTCGCTGTCGAAGGAAAAGGCATATCCGGGGTGACGGTAGCCACAATGATCAGATCTAATTCTGCGGCTTTCAAGCTGGCGGCTTTTAAGGCCTCTTTAGCGGCTTTAGCCGCCAGGTCGCTGGTGGCTTCATCTTTGGAGGCGATATGCCTCTCTTTGATCCCGGTGCGGGTAGTGATCCACTCATCGGAAGTATCGACCATCTTTTCCAGATCGGCGTTAGTCAGAACTTTCTCCGGAAGATATTTGCCCAGTCCTATGATGCCTACTCTTTTCATACGCTTATTTTTCCTTAAGAGGCGGAAGAAGCTTTGGAGCCGTTGACTATGGATGTGCCGGTGCTTTCCGAATTGATCGCTTCCAGGAGTTTCTCGGTGAACCCGCCGTCCACCTCTTCTTTAGCCACCCGGATGGCGTTCTTGATCGCCCGGGCGTCGGACCGGCCGTGGCCGATTATCGCGACCCCGTTTACCCCTAACAGCGGCGCTCCGCCGTACTCTGAATAATCTATTTCTTTCTTGAACTTCTTAAAAGTCGGCTTCAAAAGCAGGCCTCCGAGCATGCCCATGGGCGTGCTCAAAATGTGCCGCTTTAAAAATGTCTGCATGGCTTCAGCCAGGGATTCCGTGACTTTAAGGGTGACGTTGCCCACAAATCCGTCGCAGACGATCACATCGCAGTCTCCGGCGAAAAGGTGCTTGCCTTCCACGTTGCCGATAAAGTTCAGGTGGCTTTGGGAAAGCAATTCATGGGCGTCTTTCAAAAAACCGGTGCCCTTGCTCTCTTCTTCCCCGACATTTAAAAGCCCTACCGAAGGATTGGGCTTGTTTAGAATATGCTGACAATAAACGCTGCCCATGACCCCATACTGCAAAAGATGCAAAGGCTTGGGGTCGATGTTGGCTCCGACATCGATGACCAGGAATATTCCTTTCAGGCTGGGCATCACCGTAGCGATCCCCGGCCTTTCCACCCCGGGCAAAAGCCCTAAGGTCAGGGTCGCGGCGCAAACTTCCGCTCCGGTATTGCCGGCGCTGAAAAAAGCGTCGCCATTGCCGTCGCGGACCAGCTTTACGCCCACCACCATCGAAGAATCCCTTTTCCGGCGCACGCTTAAAGCCGGAGAATCATCCATCTCGATCACTTCTGAAGCGTGGACCACGCTGAGCTTCTTATGGTCAAATTTTTTTTTCGCAAGAAGGGGATCGATCTTAGCTTTATCTCCGACTAAGATCACTTCCAGATCATATTCTTTGACAGCCTGGACCGCGCCGTCAATAACTACACCCGGGGCATAATCCCCGCCCATAGCATCAACGACTATCTTCATATTGGGTTAACTTTCTTTTTTCTTTTCTGTTTTCTTGATTTTTATTTCAATCGCCTGCCGGCCGGCATAAGCCCCGCACACGGGGCAAACCCGGTGAGGCGCTTTTAAAGTCTTGCATTGCGGACAGGGGACCAGCGTAGTCTTGGCTATTTTCCAGTGCGTCCGGCGTTGTTTGCCGCGACAGCTGGAATGCCTTTTCTTTGGTAAGGGCATGGTTGTGACTCCTTTCTAATTACTTTTTATGGTTATCGGTCCGAACACGAGCATTGGCCCAGGTTCAGGTTTTTACCGCATTTAACGCAAAGCCCGTGACAATTCTCCCGGCAAAGCGGTTTTAGCGGATATTCCAGAATGATCTCCTGACGGATATCCGGATCCAGATCGATCGCTTGCATTGAACGGTCAACGGGATAACTGAATTTCAGGCGTTTGTATAAAGGCAGCTCAAACTCCTCCACACAGCGGCTGCACAAACAATACATCGCCGCCTTGATCTCCAGATCAAAGGTAACGGCATTGGTGATCTTGAAAACTTCCGCCTTTACCTGGACCGGGCCGCGGAACTTGATTATTCCGGTATCCAGTTCCAGTTCTTCCGGGGGCAGGTCTTCGGATAAACAGATTCCCTCAGGAGGGATCTGGGCTACGTATATCTTCATTAGGTGTTTTTCCGGCTTAGCCTTTTCTTCAATTCTTTTCTCACAAAAACAGGCAAGAAACTTGACAAATCCGCACCTAAATAAGACGCCTCTTTAAGCAGTTTCGAAGAAATATAGCTGTAAGATTCATGCGGCATTAAAAAAATAGTTTCGATATCCGGGGCCAGTTTGCGGTTGGTCAGGGCCATTTGGAATTCGTATTCAAAGTCCGAGATCATCCTTAACCCCCGGATAAGCACTTTGGCCTGGCGCTGGCGGGCAAAATTCACCACCAGACCTTTAAAATCGCAGACTTCCACCCCTTTCATGCCGGAAGTAGCTTTCTTAAGCATAGCCACCCTCTCGGTTACGCTAAAAAGGGGATTTTTCTGAGGATTAGCCGCCACCGCAACGATAAGCTCCGGGAATATGGCTTTAGCCCTTTTGATCAGATCAATATGGCCGTTGGTGACCGGGTCAAATGTTCCGGGATAAATGGCTTTTTTGTTCATTATTGACCGACCTAAGTTTTTTTCTGGTAAAAAGAGAGAAACGAGTCTCCGTACTTTTCCTGACGCCATAAAGCCAGATTTCCGGCTTTTGCGCTGATAAAATCTTTCTTAAAATGTTGGATTATTATATAACCGGATTGGTGAAGTATATCATACTCTCCAAGAGTTTGCAAGATTTTTTCTCCTGTATCTTTGTAATAGGGCGGATCGATGAAAATCAGATCGAATTTCCGGCTTTTTTGGGCCATATTTTCGATGGCCCGGAAGGAATCCTGAGGAATAACCGTGGCCCGGTCCTGGCAGCCGAGATTTTTCAGGTTTTCTTCGATGGCCAGGATCGCGGCTCTGTGATTTTCCACAAAGAACACTTCCTGGCAGGACTGAGACAAAGCTTCGAGTCCCACTGAACCTGAGCCGGCAAAAAGGTCAAGCACGGTTAAACCGGAAACATCGCCCAGGATGTCAAATAAAGCCTTGCGCACCCGGTCTTCCGTGGGACGGATAGCTTTGGGAGCTTTGATCAGTCTGCTTCTATATTTACCGGTGATAATCCGCATAGTTTTAACCCACCAGGATCATTTTCTCGTATTCCGGAAAACGCTGCAGTAATTTATCCTTGAGCGCCAGATTCGTCCGGGATTCCAGTTTTGGGTCGCTGTTAACAAGCCTTACCGTCTCTTCTTTGGCTTTTTTAAGAAGCTGCAGCTGGGTCAGAGGGTTACCTATCCTTAAACCGCTCAGGCCGTGCTGCCTGGTCCCGAAATACTCTCCCGGGCCGCGGATCTTCAGATCTTCTTCGGCGATCTTAAAGCCGTCAATATGCTTGACAAGCGATCCCAGCCGGGCCCTGGCGTCGGCTCCTGAGGCATCGGATACCACCACGCAAAACGACTCCAGTTCAGACCGGCCTACCCGGCCGCGCAGCTGGTGCAGTTGGGATAATCCGAAACGCTCTGCCTGCTCGATCACCATAAGGGTGGCGTTGGCCACGTCAATGCCGACTTCCAGGACGGTAGTGGCGATCAATATCTGCAGCCTGCCGGATTTAAACTCGGACATGATCCGCTCCTGCTCTTTGGGTTTAAGCTTTCCGTGTATTAACCCCACTTTAAGCTCTTTGAACAGGTTATCCCGGAATTCGGCGAACATCTTTTTGGCGCTCAGGAGATCCAGAGCAAAAGATTCCTCAATGATAGGATAAACCACATACACCTGCCTGCCCTGGGCAACGGTTTTGCGGATAAAGTCGTACAGCCACTCTCTTTTAAAGCCGGTTATCCATTCGGTTTTGATCGGCTTGCGCCCGGCAGGCATCTGGGTGATGACTGAAATATCCAGATCAGCGTACAAGGTTATTGCCAGGGTCCGGGGTATAGGTGTCGCGGTCATGATCAGGACATCCGGGGCCAGAGTCTTCCGGGATAATTCAGCCCTTTGGGAGACCCCGAAACGGTGCTGCTCATCGATCACCGCCAATCCCAGGTTCTTGAATTCCACGTTGCCTTCCAGCAAGGCATGGGTACCGATCACCAGATCGATCTCCCCGGACTTTATTTCCTGCAGAAGTTTATTTTTATCCGATTCTTTTAAACTTCCGGTCAACAGCTCCACTCTTATTTCTTTACCTTGTGACTTGCCTGCCTGTCCGGCAGGCAGATGACCTGTCTGCCCGTCCAGCAAGCGGGTGACCTGTGACTTTATTTTCTCAAAATGCTGCCTGGCCAGGATCTCAGTGGGCGCCATAAAAGCCGCCTGGTAGCCTCCGGCGATCGCGATCATTACGGCAACGGTGGCAACCACGGTCTTACCAGAACCCACGTCCCCCTGGAGCAAGCGCTGCATGGGTTGAGGTCTGGCCATATCCAGGCTGATCTCTTGAATAACCTGTTTCTGGCTGTCGGTAAGCTCAAAAGGCAGGCTTTTAATGAAGTCGCCGGCCAGCCTGGCGTTGACTTTATGGGCTATTCCGGGGCTGTTGTTTTTTTGAAGTTTTCTAATTGCCAGCGGCAGCTGAAAAATGAAAAATTCCTCAAAAGCAAGCCGGGTATAAGCCTCTTTGCGCTGCCGGTCGGTTTCGGGAAAATGGATATTGATCAGGCTCTCGGCCAGGTTAAGCAGCCCGTTTCGGCTGCGCAGATCATAGGGCAGAAAATCCTGCAGCCCGGGAAGATATTTATCCAAAGATTCCCTGATCATGCGGCGCAGGCTGCGCTGCCCAAGGCCGAGAACCGCGGGGTATACCGGGACGATCCTGCCGATGTTCAGAGATTCCTCATCTTCTTCGGAAACGACCTCGAACTCGGGATTAGTCATCTGGATCTTGCCGGAGTAACGCTCTGCTTTTCCGTAGAGAATAAGCTTGACCCCGGGTTTGAGATATTGTTTCAAGTAAGGCTGGTTGAACCAGACGCAGGACAGCCGGGAACTGGCATCTTCGACAATAGCCTCGGTGATGCTGAAAGATCTTCTCCGCCAGGACCGGCGCTGGCCGGCGGCCACGACTTCGACTTTAACGGTCTGTTCCTCGCCTTCTTCCAGCCCGGATATCAGGCTGAACTTGGTCCGGTCTTCATAACGCCGGGGGAAATAATACAGGAGATCCTCGACATTGATCACGCCCCGGGCGGCAAAAGCCTCTGCTCTTTTCGGGCCGACGCCTTTAATGTAGCGGACAGAAATATCCGTTAATCTTTCCATAATGGATCATCTTTAAAGATTATACTGCGACTGGGAGGAGTCGGGTATCTCCGGCTCCGGGGCGGGCTCTTGTTGCGCAGCGGGATCATCAGGCTTGGGAGCGCCGATCTCCTGCACCTTGATCCTGAAGCGCCGCGAAAAATAAACTTTATCCAAGAAAGTGACTTGTGCCGAGTTGATCTCCAGCTTTCCGGTTTTTCGGGGGGCAAGAACAACAACTAAAACCCTTGTCGTCAGCTTGCTCCCCTGCTGAAAAGAAACAGACTCCTGCATGGAGACAACCGCAAAATCAGTGAAGTCGGGAAACTTGGCAGGGATATTTTTTTCACTGGAAGTCACGGTTAGCTTGTAAGTCAGAAGTTCGTCCATGTTTATCAGGGTCTTATCCACTTCGGCTCTCACTCTTAACCCGGGACGGGCAAAAGCAGCGGTCGGCAAGCAGAGCATAAAAACCGAAAAAATAGAAATCAGCGCGTATCTCATAGTCTATTTCCTGGAAAAACTTTCCTTGACTGCCGAAACTTCTTTTCTTAAATCAGCGAGCTCGGTTTCCAGGCGGGCGTTGGCATTGATCAGAGCCTGGTTGGAACCGACGACATCCTGGAAGCTGTCCTTGTAACTTCTCAAGATTTGCTCCAGAGAATTGAACCGCAGGATCACCGCGACAAAAAGCGCCGCGATGATCGTAAAAATAACCTGTAAATATTTCATTTTTTCCTTATGGTTAGCTTTCTTTTAATTATATCAGCCTTATGTTTTAAGTAAATATTTTTTATTTTAACACGGCCGAAGCGGCCGAGTCAAAAGGATTAGTGCGCACGGCCAGGGAAAAAAGAAACGGGTAATCCCGGTGCAGATGCTTCATATTCAAGATCCACTCTCCTGCCAGAAGCAGGTAAACCCGTTTGATGTCGCCGGTAAGATGCTCGTAATCCGCCTTCGGCAGGCTGTTGACCTGGCCGCGGAAAGACAATTCCTCGGCCAGATGAAAAACCTTCCATAACAAGTCGGTAAACTCCCCGTACTCCAGGATATTCGGATTTTCCAAAAGGCGGAGCAAAAATTCTCTTTTAGAAACCAGCAAGTTCTGCAATTTTACCAAATCGCCTTTAGCGGCGTCTATTTCCGCCCTGTGGTTCTTAAGCTTTATCTTTAAATTCAGGAATTCTTTTTGGGTCCAGTCTTTATTCACCAGGAGCCTGCTTTTTAATTCCTGGGCATTGCCGTCGAAACAAATCAATTCCCTGAGCAATTCCGTGCCCACCTCGCTGAAAAAAGCGCCGAAGACCATGTTCAATTTTTTGAGCAAAGCCTCTTTTTCATGATCAGTGATCAACTGGTGGAGGACCAGGACTACCAGGAGCACGTCGATCGGGATAAAAGCGATGTCTCCCAAAAGATAAATAAAAATATGCTTGGCGTCGCGGAAAAAGTAATAATGCAGCAAGTAGATCCCTGCGGACAAACCGATAAGCCCGAAGCTTAGCTTGACCTTCCAGTTAATTTGTTTCACGCTTTCGCTCCTTTGCCTATCTCTCAGTGGCAAATACCCCTGTAATTGGATTAGACCGGCTAAACGTATTCCGCCAGACGCAAAACCAGCTTCCGGGAATCTTCCCAACCCAGGCAGGGATCGGTGATCGATTTTCCGTAAACCTTGCCGCTTGTCTCCTGAGCCCCTTCCTCAAGATAACTTTCGATCAAAAGCCCTTTGACCATGCTTTTCAAAGTGCGGGAGCTGTTGCGGCTGCGCATGATCTCTTTAGCGATCCGCGGCTGCTCTTCGAATTTTTTGCCGGAATTAGCGTGGTTGGTGTCCACGATTATTGTAGGATTAGCTAAAAGCCGCTTATGGTAGATCTCCGCCAAACGGATCAGGTCTTCGTAATGGTAATTGGGGATATACTGGCCGTGCTGGTTCACCGCTCCCCTGAGTATGCAGTGGACCAGCGGGTTTCCCGAGGTCTTGACTTCCCAGCCGCGGTAGATGAAAACATGGCCGGCCTGGCCGGCCTGCACCGAATTGAGCATCACCCCCAGATCTCCGCCGGTCGGGTTCTTCATGCCTACGGGAATATCCATGCCGCTGACCGTCAGGCGGTGCTGCTGGTTCTCCACGGAACGCGCTCCCACCGCGACATAACTTAAGATATCTTCAAGATACGGGTAATTGCTGGGATAGAGCATCTCGTCAGCCGAGGTCAATCCGGATTCTTTGAGGAGCCGCAGATGCATCCGGCGCAAAGCTTTCAAACCTTCGACGATATTAGGTTTGTCTTTAGGATCCGGCTGGTGCATCATCCCCTTGTATCCTTCTCCGGTAGTCCGGGGCTTATTGGTATAAACTCTGGGCACAAGCACCAGTTTATCTTTGACTTCATCCTGGAGCTTGGACAGGCGGGCCACATACTCGCAGACAGCGTCCTCATCGTCCGCGGAACAAGGCCCGATGATCAAAATGAATTTATCGCTTTTGCCTTTAAAAATATCGATGATCCGGCGGTCCCGCTCTTTTTTTATTTTTTTCAAAGGCTCGGCCATAGGCAACCGGCTTAAGATCTCGGTGACGCTGGGGATCTGGCGCAAATATTCGAAACTCATGTTCACTCCTTTTTATTCAGCTTTATTTTAGTGCGAAATGCCGGATTAGGCAACTTAATTTATCGCCTGAACTTTATCATAATAAATATGGACAAGGCCCGGAAAATATGTTATTTTTTTATCCGATCATTCACTAAGAATCCACCTGAAAATCCAAGGAGGCAAAATGGCTGGCGCTAAAACCGGGGATACGGTAAAAGTCCATTACACGGGAAAACTTACAGACGGGACCATATTCGACGATTCCCTTAACCGCGAACCGCTGGAATTCACCCTGGGCAAGAATAATCTGATCGCCGGATTCGAGAATGCGGTCCTGGACATGAATTCAGGCGACTGGAAAACAGTGACCATCCCCGCGAGCGAAGCTTACGGAGAGCACATGAAGGAAATGGTGGTCGAAGTCGAACGCAAACAGCTGCCCGCGGACTTCCAGCCGGTCATCGGAGCGCAACTGCAGGTCTCCCAGGAACAGGGGCAGGAAATCGTGGTTTCGATAGTCGGCATCAGCCCGACCCATGTGACTTTAGACGCTAATCACCCGCTGGCGGGAAAAGATCTGGTTTTCGAGATCAAGCTCGTGGAGATCGTTCCCAACTGCTCCTGCTGCCACTAAACCAGTACAACCGCGTAGGTTGTACTGGTCAGGATTTTTTCTCCAGCTTTTTGATCTTATTCCAGTTACGGATGATCTCCCGGGAAGATCTCACCTTGGTATCGCCGAAAACGTGGGGGTGGCGGCGTTTAAGCTTTCCGATCAACCCCCCAATAACGTCTTCAATATCAAACCTTTTGCTCTTAGAAGCGATCTGAGCATTGAACATCACATGCAGCAACAGATCCCCCAGCTCTTCTTCCATGTGCCGGGAGTTGCCGCTTTTTACCGCGGCTATGAATTCCTCTACTTCCTCTTTTAACCCTTTGATCAGACTTTTATGGGTCTGCTTATTATCCCAGAGACATCCTTTAGGTCCGTGCAGGGTCCGGAACACTTTTTTAAGCTCGTTGAATCTCGATCTAGCTCTCATTATCCCCCCTAAACAAATCAGCCTGTCTGACTGACAGGCTGATCTTGATCTTGCTCGGCAAGTTAGCTTATTTCTTTTTCTTTTTGGCAACTTTTTTCTTTTTGTGGGCAGCGCAGGTTTTGCACATAATCACCTCCAGGTTATAGTATTATTTTAGCACAAGAAAGTGTTACGCGCAAGTTTATTTTACGCACCGGCTTTTCCTGGGAAGGCTCAAATAGTAGCGCCGTTCCTTTTGGGAAAACCTTTCAATGGCGTAACGCAGCGCGGTCCTGGGCATGGCCAGAGCCGACTTCTTAAGAAATTTTTCTTCTTTTTGTTGATCGCGCTTTCCGGCCTCGCGCAGCATCCAGCCCACGGCTTTGTGGATCAGGTCCTCTTTGTCCTTAAGAAGAATGCCCGCGATCTTGAAAGTATCCGCGAATTCAAAGTGCTTAATGAACTCGAAAGTAGCGACAATAGCGATCCGTCGCTCCCAAAAATTTACGGATCTGGCCAGCCTATAAAGGATTTTTTTGTTTCTGCCCCTAAGAAAAGCTCCAAGGATCTGATGCGCGCTTAAATCCACCAGGTCCCAATTATTGATGTAGCGGGTATTCTTCAGGTAGAAACGGACAATCTTATTTCTTTCGCTTTCCCCGGTCTTCTCAAATCGGGCTATCAGAACAAGCAGAGCCAGCAGCCGCTCCTCATGTATCGGAGAAGCGATCAAATCCGAGAGTTCTTCCAGCGAGAGACTTACGTGTTTCTTGGCTATGCTGCGGATCCGGGGGACCTGCACACCGATAAATCTGTCACCTTCGGCGTACTCTCCCGGCCCGGTCTTGAAAAAACCGGCAAGAACGGCTGCTTTATGCTTTGACCCCCAACCGCGAAGCTCTGTCCTTATTTTATTGACTTGCCGACGGTCAATCTTTGCCGCCGTCATCTGCGGGACCGGGGATTCTTCCAAACGATATTGCAAGGGTAAATATACTTAACGTTCATGCCGGAACTGTAGATAAATCCGGGGATACCGTCTTCTATTTTATACATACCAAAACAATCAAGGCCACCGCCCTTGCAGATTGTCGGGTTATAGGCATGCTCATTAAAACAGATCAAATTGCAATTCCTAGTGTCAAAAATTACAGTTATGTCGAGTTTGATCTTTTCCCTCCAGTCAGCCATGGTGGTAAAGATCATTTCCTTTAACAGCTCTTCTTCATGCCGGACATCCGGATATTGCTCGTAATCTACCAGTAAGCGCAGATCAAGCACAAAATTATCCCCGGCCAGATAAACATCGTTTGTTAACCCGTGCACACTGACTTTTGCCACGCCTTCATGCACAGTCAAAGGAGCGCGCCTGAAGATTTCGGCTAATTCCGGAAAAGACTGGACAAAATCCGGCTCAAATTCGCTCACGATAATCATTCAACACCTCCTTTATTAACTTACTCCGGAAAGATCGGCGCACTCTTGCTTTTAACCGGGCTCTTTTTTATTCATGGATTTCAGCACGGTGCATAACACATCGGCATACTCGGAGATACTGTCTTTCTCATAAGGAAATTCCCGGCAGGACTTTGGCTTCAGGCGGTAATCGATCTTGTGGATCGAACATAAGCCGTCGGGATCAAGAAAAGTGCAGGGGTTGTCCTCATAGCTGGTGCCGATCCGGAATCCGGAAGGAAAGTCCTTGTCTATCTCCAGCTGGAAGAACTCGCCTTTGAGCCCGAGCGCCGCGATCTTTTTAGCCTCTTCAAGATCGGCGAAAGCCCCCCGCTGGCAACAATCCGACTGGCTGAAGCACTCCCGGCAATAATCTTTCTTTAAGTCTTGTTCACCTTCAACTTTTTGGCTGGTAGACATTTTAATCCTCTTAGTTTAGCGCTGGTTTAAAATAGATCCGTTTCTAAAGATAGCTTTTTAAATAATTGACTATCTCCGCCCTGTCGTTGTCATCCATAAACTCGAATACTCCGCCGATCTCGAAGGCTTTTCCGGGGTTTTCCGGGTTATTCCTGTTTTCCACCCTGAGGACCTTGACCACGCAATCAAGATGGCGCGCGGCATCAAAATGCATCTTGCAGAACAGCTCGCACTCCAGCGGCACAAAAACGGGAGAGTTAAAACATACTCCGGCAAAGCTGATGTTGATCGTCTTGGAGGAAAAAGACTGGCCGTGGAAGATGTATTCGATGTCCAGCTCCCCGGCGATCCTGATGAACCGCCTCCTCTCCCTGCCGTTATAACTTCTGGTCTGAATAAAATTATCGACTATCATGAACTTGCGCATATCAGCCTCGGATATTTTTTTGATATCCCAGAAAGCATCCTTGAAATACCGGCTGATGGCCTCTTCTATTTCGCTGAAGGTGCTGATAAAAACGCAGACCTGGCGGTTGGTGATCTGCTGGATCATTTGGATCGCGGCTTCGTTTAAAGGATCGGCCATAGCGATGGATAAAGACGAACCGACCTCATCGATGGGTATAAGTTTAAAAATATTGATCCACTTCAAAGGGATCCTGCTCAAGACCTCGCGGGGAATAAGATAATTCTTGAGCGGAAGATAAGCCAGGTGGTACTGGTTGGAAAGGCACATCGCGATATCATATTCGGTCGCGAATTTCAAAGCGATCAAATGCTGGCTGACATATCCGCCGTTAATGCGCTGATCCGCCAGAGCGCGCTCGAGCTGTTCGGGGGTGATGATCTTCCGCTCAATAAGCAACTCGCCGATTTTTTTCCGAATGATCCGTGGGAACACTTTGGCCTCCTGATTTATTCACCATTTTTCCCAATGAATGTTGCCCGGCTCGAATTTATCCTGAGGTTTGTCTGTCCCCTGAGGATAGCCTACCGCGATGACGTTCAAAGGAATGACCTGATCGGGTATGCCCAGAACTTTCCTGACATGCGCTGTTCTTTCCGCGATAGGATGCATCCCTGACCAGACAGCGCCTAATCCCATGGCCTCAGCCGCAAGCAGGATGTTCTCGCTGGCCGCGGAACAATCCTGGATCCAGAAATCGCGTTCAGCCCCTGAAAGGGTTCTAGCCATATCCGCGCAGACCACGATACAGGCTCCGGCCTTCGTGATCATCTTGGTATAAGGCAAGCCCTCGGCAAGCTTCTTTAGAGCATTTTCGTCGGTGACCGCGATGAACCTCCAGGGCCTCATATTCCTGGCCGATGGAGCGGCCATACCGGATTTTAAAAGTTCAAGCAGCTGGTCTTTAGTCACTTTTTTTCCGGTATAAGACCTTACGCTTTTTCGGGAATGGATCACTGAAAGGGCATCTTTAGCCTGAGA